>CAZVEM010000080.1:0-11734 GCA_964626165.1 uncultured Nannocystaceae bacterium | reverse complement strand
CGTGAGGACCAGTCGGTAGCCCTTGATCGCGCTGACGAGTGCGAGACCGATACCGGTGTTGCCGCTCGTGGGCTCGACCAAGGTCGTACTGCCGGGCTTGATCTTCCCCTCTCGCTCGGCGGTCTCGACCATTGCGAGCGCGATCCGATCCTTGACCGAGCCGCCGGGGTTGAGGAACTCACACTTCCCCCAGACCGTTGCGCTCCCGCGCTCAGGAATGCGCTTGAGCTTGACGAGGGGCGTGTTGCCGATGAGCTGACTCAGTTCGTGCGCGAGAATGGCCATGGTCTGCGATCACCTGGTTGGGGGACGAGAGACGCGAGGCTAGATGACGTAGTCGGCCGCGTGGCGACGGCACTGATCCTTCGCCTCGCCCAGCAGCTCGTCGAGCGTCAGCGGTCCAAGCGCGAGCGCCACCCGCTGATCGACCGAGCGCTCCGCCCAACGCGTGACCTCATCATTGGGAGCGTCCGCGCCTGGAGTGCCTGAGGACGAGTGGATCAGAGCGGCCAAGACCTCCGACACGGAGATCTGTTCAGGCGGACGCGAGAGGCGGTATCCGCCCCGCGGTCCCCTTTTTCCGATGACGTAGCCGGCTTTTCTCAGCTCGCCAATGATTTCTTCCAGATATCGCGCTGGAATCTGCTGTCGTTCGGCGATTGTGTGAGCCGACGAATAGCCCCGATGGGCGATGTGACACAGCGCGCGCAGTCCATACCGTGCTTTTGTTGAGAGCTTCATTATCCGGCCCTGACTCGTGGAACTCACTGACCATCGCATAAAAATCGCGCGTATGCCAGCAGATTGTGTGAAATTTAGCTGAGTAAACCGGTCGTAAGCCGTATAAATGCGTGAGAGATGTCCCCCGGAGCCCTGGGCAAGGGCTGCCTCGGTAGATCGGTGCTTTCGCCTTGACACCGATCACGAAAGGCAGCTAGCCAGCCGCCACAACCGCTATGGACGTCAGTGATCTTCGCAAGAACGCAAAGCTCCAGATCGAGGGTCAGCCCTTCCTGGTGGTCGACTTTCAGTTCGTCAAGCCTGGCAAGGGGCAAGGCCTCTACAAGTGCAAGCTCAAGAACATGATCACGGGCGCTGTGCTCGACCGGACCTGGCGTTCGGGCGAGAAGCTTGAGGCGGCCGACGTCGAGTCGCGCACGATGCAGTACCTCTACGCCTCTGGCGGGACCTTCACCTTCATGGACAACGAGAGCTACGAGCAGCTCGAGCTGCCCGCCGAACTCGTGGGGGATCAGTCCAACTTCCTGATGGACAATCTCGCGGCCGACATCCTCTTCTACCAGGGCAAGGCGGTGGGCCTCACGCTACCCAGCCACGTCGTCATGGAAGTCATCGAGGCCGAACCGGGCGTCAAGGGTGATACGGCCACGGGCGCGACCAAGGGCGCGACGGTGCAGACGGGCTACTCGCTTCAAGTTCCGCTCTTCATCAAGGTCGGTGAGCGCGTCAAGATCGATACGCGTACCGGCGACTACGTCGAGCGCGTGAACTCGTAGCGATTCGCTTGGACCGGCGCGTTTGGACGGGCGGACCGGAGGCCAGCAGGCTGTCGAAAAACCCCGCGCGGCGCATGGCCGCGCACTCACCACGTGATCCTTGATCTCTGGGCCTGTCGATGCGCGCGCAAGAGCAGATCGAAAGTTGGGATCGGCTCCTGACGGCGGCGAGGGCGACATTGCGAGCGCGAGGGTTGGCGGAGGTCGTCACTCCCTCTCGCGTTGCAGAGATCGCGATTGAGCCCTTCATCGAACCCGTCCCGGCGCCGCCGGGCGTGCTGCGAACGAGCCCCGAGCTGGCGCACAAGCACCTCATCTCCGAGGGCGCGCGCGACTTCTTCGAGATCGCCGCCGTGTTTCGTCGTGGAGAGCACGGCGCCCGCCATCGCGAGGAGTTCCATCTGCTCGAGTGGTATCGCGTCGAGCCGGATCTCCGTCGCGAGCACGGGGACGGGGCGAAGCACGGCGACGAGCGTGAAACGCCGCACGTCGACGCGGCCGTGATACCACCTCCCGCCGTCGATCCGGGTCCAGGCTTGGCGCGTGCTTGCCGGGGAGATCTCGAGGCGGTGGTCGAGGCGGTCTTTGAGGCGATGATGCCGATCCGGTCGCGGACGTCTCGGAAGGACGACGGCCGTGGCGATCGCTCCGCGGAGATCCCTCGTGCGGGGCAGTGGCGCAACGCGTCGTTCTTCGAAGTGTTCGCCCGCACGGTCGGGGTCGAGCTCCGCGGCGACGAAGAGGTCGAGGAGCTGATCGAGGTCCTCGGCCCTGTAAGGCCGCAGTGGGCCTCCGCGTTGCGAGAGGATCGTGCGCGCGCGTCGAACTCGACAGCGAAGATCGCGACCCCCAGCGGGTCTCGCCAGCCGGGTGCAGCGGCGCCGCTTCACGGGGCAGGCGCGCAAATGGACGGTGCTGCAGCACAGCTTCGTGCTTGGACGAGTCTGTGGAGCTTCTGGTCCGATGCCGACCTCGACCCCTGGCTGGAACTCCAGCCCTCCGGCGTGCACTTGGGCGAGTTCCCGCCGCCACTCGCCGCACTTGCTGAGATCTCGCCTGTCAGCACCGCCTCGAGCGGCACGATGCGCCTGGTCGCAGCCCGCACGGAATCGTACGTGGCCGGCATCGAGCTGGGGAACGGCTACCTCGAGCTGCGCGATGCCTCCGAGCAACGCCGACGATTCGAAGTGGTGCGTGCCCTCCACTCGGATGCAGCAGCCGATTCAGCGGCGCCTTCAGCAAGGGCGAACTCGGGAGCGCGAGCAGGCGCGTGGATGGAGCGGCACTGGCCGTCCGAGTTTCTCGCGATGTTGGAGTCGCGGACGCTGCCCCGCTGCGCTGGACTCGCGATGGGCCTGGAGCGCTTGCTGTGCGTTGCCCTTGGCCACCGTGATCTCGACCAGCTTCTTCCCGCCGACAACTGCCGTCCGACCGGCGCTTAGGGCCGAATCTCTTCCCGCCCGACCCCGTGCCCGCGCCCTTGCGACCTGGCGAGGGCAGGGGGTTCGGCCATCGCGATGGGATCGCCGCCATCACCTCCTGCAAGCTGCAACACCGCAGAATCATGCGATCAATTCACGTTTCCGCGTCTCTGCCGCGCAGGCCGCTGCGCGCGGTTGTAATCCAAGGGGGGCTGAGTAGTATGGCCGCTCCGATGCGTCGGGTTCTTGCCATCGCTGCCATCTCGGGTTTCTGCGTGTTCGCTGCGGCGGGCTGCGCAAAGATCGAAGCTCGTGATCTCGTCCGCCAGGGCAATGCTGCGTACGCCGCCGGGCGCTACGAAGAGGCTCTGGAGAAGTACAACCTCGCAATCGAGAAGGAACCCGACGGGGTCAAGGTCTTCTGGAATCGCGCCTGCGCTGCAGAGTCCCTCGTGCTCTCGCTCCGCGACTCGACCAATGAAGCCCAGCTCGCATCCCGCAAGAAGTGGGCAGACATGGCGCTGTCGGACTTCAGGGAGTGGTACGAGCGGCTCGAAGTCAAAGAGGAGTCCGACGCGACACAGCTCGCTGAGCACCGGCTTGCGGTCATGCAGGCCGACAACCGTTGCGACGATCTGCTGGCGCACTGGATGGAGCAGCACAAGCTGCGTCCTCAAGAGGAATCGCTCTACAGCGTCATCGCGCGCACCCATGAGGAAGTGTGTGGGCAGCCCGATCGCGCCGAAGAGTGGCTCGTCAAGCGGACCGAAGACTTTCCGCAGAGCGAGAAGGCCTGGTACACGCTCGCTGTTCGTCGCTTCCAGCCGCTGTTTCCCGATTCCGCTTCTGGTCTGCCCTACAACGACAGCCTGCCCCCCGAGCAGCGTCAGAAGGCGGCGGAAGAGGTCATTCGACTCGCACAGAAGGCCACGGAGATCCGCGGCGATTATCGCGATCCGTACCAGTGGCGAGCGATGGCCTACACGCAGCGCCACTTTGCCCGCGTGTACGACGAGGCCTCGACGGACCCGGTCGATCGGCGCATGGCCCTGCTCGCACGCGAGGATCTGATGCTCGCCTGGCGCGAAGCCAAGGCCGTCTGCGACCTCGATGATCTTCCGCTCTGCGCTGTCGAGCTGGACATCAAGGATCTTCCAGCGAAGCGAGCAGAGATCGCCGCGGATCCGAACGTCGCCAAGGCGCTCGTGAACCTCAGCGGCAAGGTTGTCGCCGAGTCCGTCGTCCGCGATGACGCGGCGTCTGTGAACGGACTGCGGGTCTTCAAGCTGCAGCTCAAGGGCGAGGCGCCCAAGGCCGCCGCGCCCCCCAAGAACGGCACCAAGCCGCCCAAGGGGGCACCACCGACGCCCGTTGAGGAGCCGCAGCCGATCCTCGTGGATGTGGTGCTCACCTTCCCGGCGATGGATCCCGCGGCACTTGAGGCCGGCGCAGAGGATCCAGCGGTGGCCGAGTTCGAGCGCTGGAAAGAGGGCAAAAGCCTGACGGTCTCCGGACACTTCGAGGGTGAGAGCTTCGTGGGCAGCCCGGTCGTGTTTGCGGCCTGTTGCCCGCCGCCCCCATTCAGCGAGGCCGAGTACGCGGCCGAGCGCCAGCAGGTCAAGGAGCTTGAGGCCCAGATCGCCGCGCGAGAAGCCGAGGAAGCGGCCGCAGCCGCAGCCGCAGCCGCGAACGGCAAGGGCGGAAAGGGCGGTCGCTAGGTGATGACTGCTTCGCCCGAAATCTCTGCTCTGTCGAGTCTCGCCCGTGGCTCGCGGCGCGCGGTGGCCAAGACGGCCTGCGACGCGACGCGCTCTGTGTCCAATTCTCTCCAGGCGCATGGAGCACCGCGGAGACGGATGGCCCGTCATGCCAGGTCGCATGCGACAAGCTCTTTGACCGTTGGCGACGCGATGAGATCATCTGCCGGCGCTACCCGTTCACGGAACACCGAGCCCCAACACCTTTCCCGCGATTCCAGCGCGGTCGCCCAACACGCCAGGAGCTAACCCGCCATGTTCGACGTATACATCGGCAGTACCAAGGCGAACCCTCGTCGACAAGCGATCCTGGCCGGCTCAGCAACGCTCTCGATCGTCAGCACGGCAAGCGTGCTGGTCTTCATGTGGATCGCGGGCAAGATGAGCATCGATCGCGTCGATCCGCCGACCATCGATTTCATGATGGTGCAGCTCACCGAGGAAGAGCCGCCGCCGCCGCCGCCGCCGCCGCCTCCCCCGGCAGGCGAGGAGCAGGAGGAGGAAGAGGAAGAAGAAGAGGAGGTCCCGATCGAGGAAGTGCCTCTTGAGGAGGAGCTCACCCAGCCGAAGGAAGTCAGTGACAAAGTGCCTGACGCGAAGAAGGGACCCAAGGGACCCAAGATCCCAGGTGTCCCCGGTGGCGTGCCCGGTGGTGTCCCGGGTGGCGTTGTCGGCGGTGTCGTCGGCGGCCAGCTCGGCAGCCCCAACGTCGGTGGCGTGAAGACGGCAAGCACCGCGACCGAGTCGTCTGCGATGAAGCCAGTCGCTTCCGTGCTCGCCCAGGGCGTCTACACACCGGATCCTGACCCGCGAAAACTGATGACGACGAACTCGGCCAAGGTCGACAAGCGTCCGGGTGAGACCAAGGTGCAGTTCTGCGTGGACGTCAACGGCAAGGTCGGCAAGGTCAAGACCATCAAGAAGTTCCGCAATGATCCGCAGGTTGACCAGATCGTCCGTGCGGCGGTCAGCACCTGGCGTTTCAAGCAGTTCATGGTCAACGGCAAGCCCACCGAAGTCTGCACGCAGCAGACCTTCGAGATTCGCTTCGAGTAGACCCTCCTCCGCGCTTGGGCCTGCAAGGTGGGAACCGGACCTCGCTTCGGGACCGGCCGCAGGCCCTCGTGCATTTGGGCTGCATTTGGGGCGGGCAGGCGCGGAAAATGACCGCGCGAGAATCCCTTGCGGCGAAGAGCGCGGGGGCGGCCGGTTGCTCAGTGTGCAGGGGCCTGCTCAGTCACGCGGCGGATCGTCGGTGGGCCGGAAATCCGCCTCGGGCGGCAGGCTCGAAAGTGTTAGCGGCAGGCCCCGCGGGCGTTGTCCGATCGCTCCAGGGTGATTGACGGCCCAGCCGTTGCCTAGGTAGTGTCCCCACGGTCTCGTCGCTGGCGCCTCGTGCCACAAAAAGCGGCCGACCATTCCCGTCGCAGCACGCGGCAACATCTCTTCCGCTCGCTGGGCCAAGGCTCACGAGGCGCCCCTGCAACGCTCATCTCTGAGTTCACGAACGGACCGCTCTCCCCATGCTCACTGACACGCTCCTGCTGCTCGCCGAAGGCACATCCGAGTTCACTCTAGAGGGCATGTGGGCCCAGATGGGCGTCTTTGCCCGCGCGGTCCTCATCCTCTTGATCCTGCAGTTTGTGATCACAATGGCGCTCGCTGTTGAGCGTGCCTTGGTCTTTAGCAAGGCTCGCTCGACCAACGTCACGTTCATCATGAAGCTGCGTAACCTGCTTGCCGAGCGAAAGCTGCAAGAGGCCGCTTCCGCCGCGACCGCGACCTCTGGCAGCCCGATCGCCAAGTTGGTTGGCGCCGGCATGGGCGAGTACGTGCGCGGCCTCGAGGCGATCAAGGAAGAGGGACCCGATGATGTCGGCGACTTCGATCTGGTCGATGCCGTCAACCGTCAGATGGAGCGTGCCAAGGAGCGCGAGACCGCGAACCTCAAGCGCGGCCTCGCACTGATCGCGACCACAGGTTCGACCGCACCCTTCGTCGGACTGCTCGGTACCGTCGTCGGTATTATCAACTCGTTCCAGGGTATCTCCTCGGACGGCGGTGGCGGTCTGAGTTCGGTCGCAGGCGGTATCTCTGAGGCGCTCCTCGCGACCGCCGTCGGCCTTCTCGTCGCGATCCCGGCCGTGATGCTCAACAACTTCTTCAATGCGCGCGTGCAAAACATGCAGATCGACATGAACGACGTTGCAAGCGAGCTGATCGACTTCGTCCTCCGCGAGGGTCGCTACTGATGAGCGGTGGCGGTAGCGGAGGTGGGCGGTCGCTTCATCGCCGCCACATCCCGTACAAGAAGGAC
Source organism: uncultured Nannocystaceae bacterium (assembly GCA_964626165.1). Lineage (GTDB taxonomy): Bacteria > Myxococcota_A > Polyangia > Nannocystales > Nannocystaceae > CAZVEM01. Next base: position 4,722 of record CAZVEM010000080.1, on the reverse strand, counting down.
AGCAGCGTCGACGCAACGGCGCCGCAGGGCGACATCAACGTCACTCCGCTCGTCGACGTCTGCCTGGTGCTTCTGATCATCTTCATGGTCGTCACGCCCATGCTCGGGCGCGGCCGCGACGTGAAGCTGCCCGTGCTGGTCGAGGCCGAGCGCCACAAGGAAGGCGATCAGGTGTTCGTCTCTGTCGACGAGACCGGCGTCTACATCGACGCGCAGCTCTACACCGCCAAGAAGGACTTTCAGAAGGACCTCAAGGTCGCGGTGCAGGAGGCTCAGGGCAAGGCCGCGGCAAACAACGTCGCCGGGCCGGTGCTCTTTCTCAAGGGAGATCGCGATACCAACTATGGCCGCGTCCGCACCGTCTTTGAGTGGATCAAAGAGACCGAGACCATTCGCGATGTCGCGCTCGTGGTCGACGTCGGTGCCGCGCCTGCCGGTGGCTGAGCGTGCATCGGCTGCTCGGGTTGCGCCGGGAGAATGAGAGCAGGGGCCGCGATCGTTCGCGGCCCTTTCTCTTTTTGGGCTTGGGGAGCAGTCCTCCCAGCGATCAAGATCTGCCGCCAGATCCGAGCCGGGTCCGTTCGTGGGGACGTGTTCGGGGACGCCACGACGCACCGGGTGCCTGCCAAGCGGCAGGCGAACGCGCTCCGGGACCCGAGCGAGCGCGTAGATCGGTGGCGGGCGGGGCGGGGCGCCGCCAATCCGCTCGGCGGCGAAGCTGCGAATGTGTGCTGAGTCGCACGATAGCCCCCTCGTTGAACCCGTCAGGCGGTGCCAGCCGACGAGCCCTCAGGACTATCAAAAGCACCGTCACTTGGCGTAAGCTGGCGCCGCGCTGGCCGTATCCAACGGTGGCGCCGTCGGCTTGCCGCCGCACGCGCAGCTCATTCCGATTCACTCGTCCGGGGAGTCCCGGAAGCTTCAGGCAGGAGAACACCGCATGGCAATGGGAAGTGGCGGGTCCGGTGACGGACCGCAGGGAGACATCAACGTCACGCCGCTCGTCGACGTCTGCTTGGTGTTGCTCATCATCTTCATGGTGATGATCCCAAAAACCGTGCCAGAGATTTCGGTTCGAGTTCCGCCGGAGAGCAAGTCGCCTCCCAAGCAGCAACAGAAGAACGAATCGATCGTGATCGGCCTCAACAAGGACGGCGGCGTCTCGATCAATCGTAACGGCGTGGATCGTGCTCAGCTCACGACCAAGCTGCAGAGCTTGCTGCAGGGCCGTGAGCCCGTGGTGTTCGTCGACTTCGACGACGATGTGAAATATGGCGACGCAGTCGCGTTGCTCGATAACGTTCGTACGTCGGGCGCCCAGGTGCTCGGCATCTACAAGCGCAAAGATGCGTCCGTCCCAGACACGCTGGTCGGACTGTGAGTTGTGTACGAGGACCTGACATGAGTCAAAGCCCCATGACTTCGACCCAATCCCGCCTGACCATCAGGCGGACCCTTGGTCTCGCCGCGCTCTTTGGCGTGGCCTCGACCGTCACCGCCTGCGTGCAGGACCCCGACTGCGGCGTATGTGATCCGGACAATCTGGTCCTTGAGATCATCTCCGGTCGCAACTTTGCCGCCAAGCCGATCTACCTCCTCGATCCGGAGTGCAGCGGCGGCGACTGCCCCTCGGAGATCAAGTCCGGTCAGTACTACCTCACCGAGGTGGGTCCCTGCGTCGAGACCGAGGAAGCCAAGGCGTCGCCGCGAGGCCCGGAGGAGTACTGCAAGATCTCCCCGATGGCCTCGCTCAACGGCATCGAGTTCATCTTCAACAACTTGCTCGATCCAGAGTCGATCGAGCTCGTCCGTAAGGCCCCCGACAATCCGAATCTGTTCGAGGTCTACGACTGGAAGACGCGGATTCTGTCGATCACGGGCCCGACGACGCGATTCAACGGCGACTACTTCGCCCGCCAGGGCATCGAGCCCGACGTCGTCACCCGCGCGGTCAACCTGACCTGCATCGACAACGTCAACCTGAGCGAGCCCTACCACGAGGCGATCAAGACCAACCCGGATCTCTGCACGGGCTTCCAGGATTTCGAGGGTTCCCGCTACCCCCTCAAGATGGACCCCGATGGCCTGATCAAGGCCTACGACGGTCGCACCTCGTGGCAGGCCGGCTCGTGCAATAGCAGTGCCGACGGCTTTGACACGTGCTGCACCAACTGTGACTTCGAGCTCGCCGTCCGCATCGCCAAGTACGGCGTGAACCAGGCGGGCGATCGGCTCAGGCCGCAAAGCGGTGGAGCAACTGCAGCGATCACTTGTGATCCTGACGGCAACGTCTACCAAGAGTGCGCTGCCTTCATTCCATCGGTCGATCGAAGCAAGGAGGAGAAGGTCTACAAGTACGACTGGGACCTCGACGGCACCATCAGCGAAGCCGAGACCTTCAAGCTGCCGCGCTACGACAAGCTGCGCGAGACCCATCCCGACGATCGTCCGGCGGGCATGGAGCAGCGCAACATCCCGTGCGCGTCCGACCTCGACTGCTACGAGGGCGCGCAGTGCGTTGGCTTTGACACCAACGGCAACGCATGTGACGACGACACGGCGGACTGCAATGACAAGCGCTGCCAAGCCGAGTGGTTCGTCACCTGCGATCAGGATGACGCCACCACCGGCGATGTCGCGTTCTGCGTCGACAAGCGCTTCCGCGATGTCGGTGCGTCCGCATGCTTCGTCACGACGAAGTCCTTTGAGAGCTGCGATCCGGACGGCAACTGTTCGACAGCGCCGGCCGGCACACGCTTGAGTTTCTGCGACTCCAACCAGAACGGCGGCATGACCGCCGAAGAGTGCTGCCAACAGTCGCTCGGCGCACCGTCGGATGGGGCGGCCTGTGACCCGATCTACAGCCAGGACGTCGAGCCCCTGGATCGATTCGATCGTGATTCGACCCTCCCGGAGGCCACGCGCGAATGCTTCTGCGGCAACCCGAATGGACAGCGCGCCGAGTGCGCGGATCAAATCAAGTCCCTGTGCGCAGCACCCTGGGGCGACGGCAAGATTCCCGAGGGCGAGTACGTGACGCGCTTCGTGACGGCCACCGGCGGCGTGGTTTACGACCCGGCCGTCAAGGGCTTCCTGTACCTCCCGAGCGACGTCGGCAACCAGGAGCGCGCCTTTGCAGAGCAGTGCGCGGAGCTCCGCGGTGAGATCGGCGCTCGTAACGTGATGGACGGCTGGCGCATGGGCGACGCGGGTCGCCGCATCGAGTCCTTCGAGGACTTCGACCGTGCGATGTGCTCGGGTTCGACCTACACCATCGAGTTCGCGCTCGAGGGTGAGGTGCTCAAGGACAAGGTCGGCAACACGCTCGCGGGCAAGTCGACCTACACCTTCCAGACGCCTCAGTTCCACGTGGTGCCGGGCTCGGGCTTCCCGACCGACAACCTGCGTATCGGTGCGTGCGACGCGTTCCGGCTCGACTTCAGCAACAAGTACGACCTCGACTCCAAGAACCTCCGCAAGATCCAGCTCGTGCAGCTCGAGCCGATCAGCGCCGAGTGCCAGGGCAGCCTGCAGTCGGATTGCTATCGCGAGGTGCCCGGCGGCGTGGTCGCGGGTGGTGTTGAGTGTGCAGCCACGGCGGAAGAGGCCGATGCCAGCAACCTGCCGCCGTGCCTCACGGTCGACGTGACCAGCCAGTGGCTCGGCGAGGTCGGCGTCGTCATCGACAACGTCGAGTTCGGCAAGCGCCTCTTCGAGAAGGGCCAAAGCGACCCGTTCCTCGGCACGACCTCCTCGGGTCGTTACCGCGTCAAGGTTCCCGGCCTTGTGAGCGTCAACGGCCAGGGCGAGGTCACCGCGGCCTACACGTCGCTCCAGGACGCGGCCGACCAGCTCGGTGGCTTTAACTCCAACGCGTTCAAGGCCGTCTACGACGCCGCCTTCCACGACGCCTGCGGCATGCCGCTCATCATCGCGGGTCCCAGTGGTGAGACCGACCTGACGGACTTCTACTACGACTTCACGATCGACGAGCCCAAGTGCAAGGAAGACCGTGACTTCGACGGCGTGCAGCTGTCCTGTGACAACGCACCGAAGCACTTCAATCCGAACCAAGAGGACTTCGACAAGGACGGCATCGGCGACGTCATCGATAAGTGCACGACCGTCATCGATCCGACCAAGAACAACAGCGCTGACTCCGACAAGGACGGCGTGGGTAACGACTGTGACGCGTGCCGCCAGCCGCTCACGGCCTACAATGAGGAGGCGGATAACCTCGGTATCCCGGCGTCACTCCGTGTCCGTGGCATCCCCGACCAGGCCGACTTCGACCAGGACGGTATCGGTGACGTCTGCGACAACTGCATCGCGGCGGCCAACTGCCAAGGCTTTGGGCCCGTGGCCGATGGAAAGCAGCCCTATGAGGTCGGCGATCCGATCAAGGACGCCGACACCAACGTCTGCCAGCAGGATCAGGACCTCAACATGATCGGCAACGAGTGCGAGGGGCAGCAGCTCCCGACCGCAGCCGGCCCTGTGGGCTTCCTGACCACCGACGACCTCGACCAGGACGGTCTGCCCAACGCTGACGACCTCTGCCCGCGTCAGCCCGTCGAGCGCATCACCTGCGCCACGGACGCGGAGTGCCCGATGGATGCCGCGTGCGACCTCGATGCGGGTATCTGCAACCACAGCGATCAGGATGCAGACGGCGTTGGCAACATCTGCGACAGTACCCCCGATGGCGACACGCCACCGCCG
>CAZVEM010000079.1:0-18803 GCA_964626165.1 uncultured Nannocystaceae bacterium | reverse complement strand
GACCTGCATGCGGATCGACGTTGACCAGAGCATCGGCAACAACATCTGCTCGCTCAATGCCTACGCGGTCTACGGCATCGTGAACACAGAAGCGCGCCCCGTCCTGATCGCGTCGAACTCGACCTCGATCCCAGACATCACGGTCGCCGAAGACCTGATTGTCGAGCACAAGCTCATCACGACCTGCACGTGCGACGCTTGTTGCGGAGGGGTTCACGCCACTCAGAAGCTCAAGCTGAGCACTGGACTGGGCGCGAGCATCTCGCTCGACTCGGGCGCGACGGCCGGTGACTTTGTATTTGATGGCCGGCTGTGGAGCGTCAGCAACGTATCGAGCAACGACTATCCGAGCTGCGCCAACGAGATCTCGTGGCCGTGGCACATGCACGTGCAAGGCTAGGTCCTTTGGCCATGCTCGACCGCTCGGCGAGTGAGTCTCGCGTCGTCGATGTCGGTGACAGCGGCGGCACGAGCCGCTGCCGCGTGTGCCAAGGCGAGTCCGCCGACGAGCGGGCGTTGCCGGCGAGTGGCTGCCGTGCTGTGCGGCGCGAACGGCGAGCGCACCGTTGCGCCGACTACTCGGCCGCTGAACCCTGAATCTCGGGCGGGAGTTCCCCGAGATTGGAGTAGAGGCGCGCGGGCTTCGGCGCCGGGGTCTTGAGACGCAGGCGCGCACCAAGGCCGCGGAAGTCTTCGAGGGCGGCGTACATCGTCGGCACAAAGACGAGCGTCAATACCGTTGCCACCGCGAGTCCAAAGATGACCGCGATCGCCATCGGACTCCACCACTGCGAGCTTGGGCTTCCGCTGGAAATCTGGAGCTTGCGGAAGTCTACCGAGATGCCTAGAGCCATCGGTACCAACCCGAGAACGGTGGTCGTCGCGGTCAGGAACACGGGGCGAAAGCGGGCGAGCCCAGCCCGCAGGAGGGCATCGGTGGAGTCGCTCCCTTGAGCACGAAGCTGCTCGACGTAATCGAGCAGAACGATGGCGTTGTTCACCACGACGCCGGCAAGTGAGATGACCCCGAGTCCCGTCATGATGACGCCGAATGGCGTGCCGGTGATCAAGAGGCCCCAGAGCACTCCGATCAACGAGAGCACCACGGATGACATGATGATCAGCGGAATGTCGATGCGATTGAACTGCCACACAATGACGAGAAGGATCAGGAAGAACGCGAGGCCGAATGCTCGAAGGAGGAAAGCCTGTGCTTCGAGTTGCTCATCGTTTGCGCCGCCGAGACGCATCGCGATGCCGTCGGGAGTCTTCGCATCCGCGATGTAGGCGATAACCGCTTCGCGGACCGAATTCTCGTTGTAGCCGTCGGCGATGTCTCCCTCGATCGTGACAACGCGTTTCTGGTCAATGTGCCGGATGGACCCGGTGCCCCCCGTGATCTCGTAGCTCGCCACCGAGGACAGTGGCACGGCGAAGGTGTCGGGGTTGGTATCTTCGCGACCCGGGATGCGCATCGCGAACACCGACTGAAGGTCTTCGCGGAAGCGAGGGTCGAGCTCGACCATGATGTCGTACTCGTCGTCGCCGTCACGTAGGGCGCTGGCCTTGGTGCCGGCCACAGCCGTGCGAACGGTCATCGCGATGTCGTTGGTACTCGCACCGACGCGCTTGGCGGCGCCGCGGTTCACGCGGATACGCATCTCGGGACGGCCGACACGGTAGTCGTCACGGAGGTCGGTCGAGCCCTCGACCTTGGCCTCGATTTCGCGGCGCACATTCGCCGCATAGGCGCCCAGTTCGTGGAAGTCATCGCCCGTGATCTCGACGGAGATCGGCTTGCCGACGGGCGGGCCCATCTCTTCCTTGTCGATCGTGACCTCGGCGCCCGCGACAGTGGCGAGACGTTCGCGGATTCGCTCCACAGTCGTCGGTGTCGGCTCGACACGCTGAAGCTGGCCCTTCTTGGCCGACGAAGCATCGGGGCGGAAGTCGATGGTAATCCGGGCCTGGTTCGCGGCGGCCTGCGCACCTTCGAGGGGGTCGCCGCCGCCGGCGATTCCCGTCTCTGCGACATAGACGTCGACGTTCTCAAACTCAGTGACGATCGCCTCGACCTCACGAACGACACGATCGGTTGCCTCGATGTCTGTTCCGTCGGCAGCGCGAATCTTGATGATGGCGCGCTCAGGGTCGGTCTCGGGAAAGAACTCGGTGCCGTGATTGTTGCCGGCGTAGTAGACGAAGGTGCCGATGAGCGTGATCAGGCCGACGAGAATCACCGGGTAGCGGAAGCGGATCGTGCCCCGCAGTAGTGCAAGGTACGCGTTCCCGACGAAGCTCAGGTCCTCCAGATCGCCCTTCTCGGGGCCAGTCCGCGATCGCACCTTCATCATCTTTGACGTCAGCACGGGGAGCACGCCGATGGCGACGACCAGTGAGGCGACCAGAACAATGATGACGGTCTTGGGCATGAAGCCCATGAACTGCCCCATGATGCCGCTCCAGAAGATCAGCGGGAGGAAGGCCGCGACGGTGGTGGCGGTCGATGCCGCGACCGCCAAGGCAACCTCGGAGGTGCCGACGATGGCGGCCTGCGGCATCGGTACGCCGTTCTCGGCATGGCGGTAGACGTTCTCCACGATCACGATCGCGTTGTCGACGAGCATGCCGAGCGCGAGGATGAGCGAGAACAACACCATCATGTTCAGCGTCATGTCGAGCAGCTCGATCACGATCATCGAGAGCATGAAGCTCAGCGGAATCGAGATCGCGACAAAGAGGCTGTTGCGGACGCCCATGAACACCAAGATCACGGCGACGACCAACACGAGCGCCGTCAGAATCCCGTTCTCAAGGTCAGAGACCATGTTTTTGATCATCTTCGACTGATCGCCGAGGACCCGATACTCCACGCCCTCGGGCCAGCTCTTGGCCTCGTTCGCGACCGCCTCCTTGACGCGCGTCGCCACATCCAAGATGTTGGCGCCGGTGCGCTTAGTGATCGCCAACGAGACGGCGGGGCGACCGTTCATGCGGGCATAGGTCTTGCGCTCGGCGAAGGTGTCCTCCACGCGCGCGACGTCGCGAATGAACACGGGGCGGCCGCCCGAGCGCTTGATCGCGACATCGGCAACGTCCGCGGCCGTCACGAACTCACCCGGGACGCGGAGAAGCACGTTGGCGTTGCCCACGACGACCTCGCCACCGGGCACGTTGACGTTCTCGTTCCGGATCGAACCCAGAACGTCGGTGAGTGAGAGACCGTAGTGCTCCAGGCGAGTGGGATCGACGAGGACTTTGATCTCGCGCTCGCGACCGCCGCTGAGCACGGCGTTCATCACGCCGGGAATGCGCTCGACTCGGTCTTCCAGGTCCTCGCCTAGCTTCTTGAGTTGGGCCTCATCCAGTGGACCGGCGATCGTGACGAGCATGATCGGCACGTCCGAGAACGAGATCTCGCGGATCTGGGTGTCTTCCGCCTCGGCCGGAATATCGGATTCGGCGCGACCCACTGCATCGCGCACGCGTTGGAGCGCGTCCTCGATGACAACCTCGGGTACGAACTCAAGCGTGATCAATGAGACGCCCTCCGCGGAGGTGGAGGTCATCTTCTTGAGGTCGCGAACATTGCCGAGTTCTTTTTCCAGGGGCGTCGTGACGAGGTTCTCGATGTCGGAGGGCGATACGCCGATATAGGGCGTGCTCACCATCACAACGGGGATCTTGATGTCGGGCGCAGACTCGCGCGGCAAACGCTCGTAGGACAGCCAGCCGAAGGTGGCGACGCAAAGCACCAAGACCAGGATGGTGGCGGCGCTCTTGACGATATTCTCGATCATGGGATGGGCTCCGTGGTTGGAGACTTCGTTGGGCAAGAAATCTAGGGGCGGGCGGGCGCGTCGGAGCGCGCGATGGTGGTGGCTTCGTCGCCCCATCGGACGCGACCATCGGTGCAGCACTGTCCCTCGCGCGCGACCAGCAGCGCATCACCTTCGGCGAGGTTGCGCTGTCCCAGCACCACGACGCGATCGCCGATCTTTAGGCCGCTGAGCACAACGATCTGGTCGCGGACCACGCCGCCGAGCTCGAGCGGGCGCCATGCAGCCTTGTCGTTCTCATCGATGACAAAGACGCCGTTGCCTTCCAGCTTGGTGACGAGGAAGTCCTGTGGAATGAGCATGCGATCCGTCGCGCCCGCCTGACTCAGGCGGACGTTGGCGATCATGCCGGGCCGCAGGGTACGTGCCTCGTTGGCGATGGAGACCTCGACCTCAAACGCGCGCGTGCTTGTATCCGCGGCGGGCGCAATGCGGGTGATGGTCCCGGCGATCAGCTCAGGCGAGGCCCCCACAGAGACCGAAGCCTTGTCGCCGACCGTCAGGCCGACGACGTCACGATCCGAGACGGCGACCGTCACAAAAATCGGGTCGAGCTGGACCAGGCGAATCAGCGGGGCGCCGGGCGCCGCGACCTCGCCTGGTTCAATCGAGACGGACGCAATCGCGCCATCGAAGGGCGCGTTAATTGTCGCGCGAGACACCATGATCTGCTGGACCGCCAAGGTTGCCCGTGCCCGCTCCAGGCGGGTGCTCGCGGCGTCGAGTGATGCACGCGGCACCGAGTCCTCGAGCTGCACCAGACGGTCGTACTCGCGCTTGGCGTCGACGACCTCGACATTGGCGAGACGCGCCTGCGCGCGCTGCATCCTTGCGTCAATCCGTGCGAGTGTCTCGCCCTTCTTGACGACCTGGCCGACCTCGACCTCGACCTTCTCGACGAAGCCGCCAATGGCAGAGGCGAGCATCGCCTCTTTACTGCCCTCGACTTCACCCGGAAGTGCGAGGTTGAGGTCTGAAGAGGTGGACGCGATGGTCGCGACCTCGACGCGCGTTGCATCGACCTTGAGCGGCTCTTTGACGCCGGTATTCGCCTTGGAATTCGAGTCCGGCGCGTCTTCCTGAGCGGCGGGCGTGCAGCCGACGACGGAGAGCGCGAGCGCGAGGGAGATCAGTGCGAGAGGGGTGTGGTTCAGCGCGCGGGTCATGGAGCGACTCCGTCGAAGAAAGTGTCAACAACGAGCTCGGGAAGGTCGGCTGGGAGGGGACAACCCTCAAGCCAGAGTTGGATTCGAAAGCGAATGATGCCAAGGACGGCGATCGCAGCATCCTTCGGTGAGACCGAAGCACGGACTTCGCCGCGGGTGATGGCTTCTCGGAACATCGACTCGATCAACTCGAGGTGGACCGAGCGATGCGCTGCGAAATCGAAGTCCGGCTGACCGGTGCCAGCGCGCATCTCCGCCCGCAGCAGGAACGCGATGCGGTGTGGGGCTTCTCGGACATCCTGCAGGAACATGCGCAGGCCGGCCTTCATTGAGTCGCGCATTGGGGCCGGCACCTGCACATGCGCTTGGATCATCTCCGCCGATCGCAGAGTTTCGCGCTCGAGTGCGGAGAGAAACAGGTCTTCCTTGCTTCGGAAGTAGTGATACATCGCGGGCTTGGTGCAGCCGAGATCCTCGGCGATCTCGCGCAATGAGACCGCTGCGTAGCCCGACGCTCCGAACCGTCGCGTCGCGGCGTCGAGCAGGAGATCCCGGAGAGATGCGTCTTGCTCCGCAGTGCCAGTGCGACGCTTGCCTCGCGTCTCGCTTGCTTGCCCGCGCTTCACCGCGACCTCTTCGGGCTTGCGTGCTCCACCCGTGGTGATGTCGATCGCGTTCATGTCCGCTTCAGGGGAGTGGAGGCTTGTGGCTCGGGTCGCGTCGAGCGACGTGTGGTCCCGATCAGGGAGGGACCGTTTCGCGCAAAAAAGCGCGTTCTGACGTGTGGACCGCGCGAGCTGCGGTTACTTAACGGTCGGAAGGTCGCGGCTTCGCGGCGGACAATGGCACGCGTCGGCTCACGTGCAAGTGAATTCGCCGTGGTTTTTCGACCCAGGATTCTCGTGGAGCGCGCGGACAGGGGACATCGCGAAGGCCGCGGAGCGGACATTGTCGCGCTCGGAAACGTCCGACGGCTTGATCGCGACTCGACGGCGCGCTCTAGATTGCGGACCCTCGCTGCGGTGAACCGGCCTCGTCCCACGGCTGCATGGACGGCCCTTCCGTCGGCGCCTGCGCACTCTCGGTCAGGCGTGGACGCCGCGCTATCCCTGCCTTGGCTGATCCGGCTCCGCTGGGCGGCGGTCGTCGGTCAGCTCGTCGCGGTGCTGATCGTCCCCGCGTTGCTCGCCATCGAAGTCCCAACGGCCGCGTTGCTCTGGCTGATCGCTCTCACGGCGAGCACCAACCTCGCGTTGTCACTCTACCCGACCCGCGCGTGGGCCAACGTCGACGGTGTCGGTCCCGCGCTCTTGGTGCTCGATACTTGCACGCTGACGGTCATGCTCGCGCTCAGTGGCGGAGCCGAGAATCCGTTCTGTCTGATCTACTTCGTTCACGTGGCCCTCGCGGCGGTGATCTTTGGCCGGCCGTGGCAGTGGCTGATCGCAGCACTCGCTTGCGTCGGCAGCGGGATCATCACGCTCGTCTACATACCGCTGCCGCGCATCAGCGCAGCGGCGCAGCACGCCGATCAGACCCTCTCACGCATCGCGAGCTGGGTCGCATTCACCCTCGTCGCGCTCTTGGTCACCTTCTTGCTTTCTCGGCTGACGGCCGCGTTGGCACAACGCGAACTCGAGCTGACCCTTGCGCGCGAGCGCAGCGTTCGTGCCGCTCGGATTGCCACTGTGACCACGCTGGGTGCGGGCGCGGCCCACGAGCTCGGCTCGCCGCTGGGGACAATCGCGGTGGTCGCCAAGGAGCTTGAGCTCGCACTCGAGAAGCGGCTGCTACGGGACGAAACAAGGGCCGACCCCGCGATGCGGGACCTTCTTGAGGACGCGCAGCTGATCCGCACGGAACTCAAGCGTTGTCGCTTGATCCTCGACCGGCTCAGCGTCGAGCGCATCGATCTTGCCTTACCCGTGAGCTCGATCTCGATCGACGCGCTCCACAACGACATTCGCGAATCGCTCGGGAATTCGGCGCGAAGAGTCGCGCTAAACTCCGATCTTCACGAGATTCGGGTGCCTCGTCAGGCGGCGCTCACCGGCCTACTCGCGTTGCTTCGGAACGCGTTGCTGGCCTCTGACAATGACAGCGAAGTGACCGTGAACATCCGCCGGGAGTCCGGCAAGATCATCTTTGAGGTGAGTGACAAAGGTGCCGGCATGTCCGTGGACGTACTGGCGCGGCTCGGTGATCCTTTCTTTCGCGCCCGCGAGCGCGCAGATGGGATGGGGCTGGGCGTGTTTCTCACCGAGCTCTTGGCGGAACAGCTCGGCGGAAGCTTGAGCTACGCCAGCGCCCCCGGCGAGGGCACGGTCGCGACGCTCATCATTCCAGAGAGCTTGATGGCCAACGAAGCCGTCGAGCTAAGCGCGCTGGTGTCGGACGCAGGGGCACCGCTTCAGACAAGCGCCGGCGATGCTCCATCGGGAGCGCCTCTCAGAGCACGTACGTCGCAGCGATGACGATCATCCCCAGCAGTACCAGACTGGAGACCGCGAAGATCCCGAAACGAATCTCGATCACGTTCACCGTCGCCTGGAAAACGCTGTGGATGACGCGGAGGCCGACGTAGGACCAGGCCAGCATCGCGCTGAAGCCCGGAGTGGGCGCCGCGAGGGCGAGCACGAGCGTGACCGCGTAGAAGACGGTCGGCTGTTCCATCAAGTGGTTGTAGTTGTCCGCTTTCCACCGGACCCGCGGCGGCAGCGTCGCCATCTGCTCGCCTCGGGGAATGTTCGGATCGGACTTCATTTTCACCGCGAACATCGCCGGTATGCGGGTCGCGTACATCCAGCCCCACATCACCATGGTCCACAGGGCGAGCGCGATGACGGGCTGGAGGAGCTCTTTGTGGATCTGCATCGGCGCAGACTACGACGAGGTGCGCACGAAGTTGAGCACCGTCGCCGGCCTCACCCTCACAGGGAGCGGCGCGTGCGTAAGGCATGCGCACGAAGATGCGACGGTCTGTCGTCCCATCGCGGAGTTCGGGTGCGGCATGTTGCCGCGCGGCCGGTAGTGCCCTTGGTTGCTATCTTCCGCACATGGACGCGAATGCTTCATCGCCAAGCGCTCATTCGATCCTGCTCGTCGACGACGATGAAATCTTCCGCGAGCGACTCGCCCGGGCGATTCGGACCCGCGGCTGGGCGGTCACGACCGCTGGCGACGCCAACGCGGCACTCGCGGCACTTGGACGCGACGAGATCGAGTACGCGCTGGTCGATCTGCGTATGCCGGGCCAAGATGGGATCGATCTGATCCGTGTTGTGCTCCAACGTCATCCGGACGTCCGCTGCGTGGTGCTGACGGGCTATGGAAGTATCGCCACGGCGCTCGAGGCGATCCGCGCGGGGGCACATGACTATCTGACCAAGCCGGTTGACGCGGACCAGGTGCTGGAGGCGTTTAGCAAGGAGCCCGAGAGCAGCCCTTCCGAGGCAGACCCTTCCGAGCACGCCGCTCCTTCGCTGGCCCGAGTGGAGTGGGAACACATTCAGCGCGTGCTCACCGACTGCGACAACAACATCTCCCAGGCGGCGCGACTGCTCGGCATCCATCGACGATCGCTCCAGCGCAAGCTCTCGAAGTACCCGCCGCGCCGCTAGCAGGCCGTGGCTAGCGCTGATGATGCGAGGGAGATTCTGGCTTGCCGGACGGTCCAGCTGCCGACCTCTCAACCGCGGGGAGTGGCTTGGTCGCGGGTCGGCGCGTGCAGGCCAAGTTGGGATGCCAGCCGTGGGTTGTCCGCCCCTGGGCGCCAGATATAGCGGTCGAGCACGTAGTGCGTCGCTTGTGGAAGCGTGAGTAGGGCGACGACGAGGGAGGTCGCGGGTCCGCTGAGCCAGGCGTCGGTGTAGCCAAACAGTTCTCCATGCTCGTGCCAGATCGCCCGATCCCATGCCGCCTCCTCAACGAAGGCGAGCAGCGCGACGGCCCCGTAGAAGACGACGGCACTCAGCGCCGCCAGCGTCCGGCCTTCTTCCGAGGAGCGTCTTGCCTGCCCCGGGAAGGCCGCGAGCTCGCTCCAAATCGCCTCCTCCGAGGCCGTTGCGCGGAGGGTGCGAGGCTCTTGCGCTTGGTCCAAAAGCCAGCGCTCCACCCAGGTCGCGCCTCCAGCAACGTACACCAGTGCGAGGTATGAAATTCCGTGAATCACCACGTTGGTCAACGTGAAGGCCAGATCGGAATTCAGGTAGACGATGCCAACAAACCAACTCGCCGCGGTGAGCAGCGTGAGCGCTGTCGTCATGGGGTTGTGTGGCGCTCGCGTGGCCACAAGCCATGTGCGACGCACCGCGAATGCTGTGGTGCTGCCCGCGATCAGCAGCAAGGCGCAGGTTCCGAGCCAGGGCGGGAGACCGGTCACGAGGTCGCCTTGCATGAACCATGCGAAGCGTCGGGGCAATGCGGTGTGCCACCAGACCACGGCCCCGAGCGTGGTGCCCCAGATGGTCAGCTTGCAGAGGTTGCGGTCGAAATCCGACTCGCCGCCGAGTCTGCAATAGATCGCGGCGATGCCGATGTGCTGCTTGATGAAGTGAAAAATTGCGATGTACGCGAGCACGCGCCACATGAGCAAGGCGTGAAATGAGTGGAGTGCGAAGGCCGCAAAGAAGCACACGCTTGGAATCACAACGAGGCGGGCACCGTGACTGGCTCGTTGTTCGGAGTCGAGATAGGTCCGGTACAGGCTCGACCAAACGTGCGCGACATCGATGAGCAGGACCAGTGCGACGTAAGCGAGCAATGACTCGCCGGCATGTTCACGAACGGCTGGGGGCAGTCCGAGCGCGAGGAGCAGGGCGACAAGGCCAGGCACGACGAACCAGCCAATGTCGAAGAGCGGACCCACAAGATAATGCCGCGGGGGCGCTGCCGCGTGGCTCGGCTCGTCGCGGTGGGACTCCGCCGGTCGCCCCTTGACCGAGTCCGCCGGCTGAGTTTCGTCTTGCACGCGGAACTCAGATGGTAGTGCGGTGCTGCGAGCCTGGGAAGGCGCGGACCGAGCGTGCGTCGCTGGCAGGCTCGCGCACGTGTCGATCGCGGTCGATAGACGCTCTGTCGGAGATGCCGAGGAGCACATATGCGTGGGCGACGAAATCGCAAGTACCGGCCGGTACCCGCCGGGGCATTCGCGCCGCGCTAGGCGTTGTATCCGAGGGCTGCAGCGACTTGAGTCGCTGCGGATCGACCACAGTAGAATGCCTCCTCAAAGAGCGGCAGGCCGGCGACATCCGCCGCACAGGGCCAGACTCGGCCAATGGGCTGTCGGGCCTTGGGTGCGACATGAAAGAGGTGCCCAGGCACGGGACGCACCATCCCATGTCCCCAGCGTGCGATGTTCATTGCGGTGAGTTGTGCGTCGATGCGCGGATGCATTTGCCGCAACTGGGTCAGTACGTGCTCGGAGAGCGCTTCTAGGCTCTGACTCAGGAGCCAGCGGCGTCCCTCGATAATGCCGAGATGCGCGAGCGCCTCGTAGTAGGTGATCACCGTACTCGCATCCTGATCCGTGCTTGACCGTTGGTGGGTCGCGTTGACGTAGCCGAGCGAGTTCCCCTCAATCTCAACGTTGTCCCATGCGAGCGGTACGCCGACGCCCGCGGGTGGCGAGATCAGCTCAAGGTTCGCGACGAGCCACGGCGAGTAGTGAAGCTCGTGCGCCCCCACTGGATCGTCGCTCGCGCTATTGAGGACCCAGGGGAGCAGAAAGCGGGGGGCGGCCCAGATGATGTGCTTTGCCGTGACCTTTACGACGCCGTGTTCGCTGAGAATGAGAGCGACGCCGTCGCGCGGATCGACACGGCGCACGACCGCGCCGCTTCGCAGTCGATCGCGGGCAGCGACCCTCGCGAGCATCCTCGAGACGAGCGCCGCATTGCCCTCGGCCCAGGTGAGGAGATCGCGATCGTGGATCTCCTCGTAGCCGCGACAGAGGAAATGATGCAGGCCGGCGAAGGCAGAGGTGTGCTCCGACTTCGCGCCGTAATCGTCGCGGCAGGCGTAGTCCGCCAGCCAGTGCACGCGCCAACTCTGAATCCCTTGCTGCTGCAAATAGCTGCGAAAATCGACGGTATCGAGCGCGCGTAGTTGCGCGGAGCTACTCGAGACCGGTAGCGAGAACAGACGCCGACCGTCGTCGCCGCGTTGTCCGTCGAGTTTGGTGAGCAGGGCCTGCCAGGCCTCGTACTGCGCCTGCTCCTCCCCGCTTTGTCCGAGAAATGGATAAAGCCCCGGATGCCACTGCCCTCGATAGAAGTGACGCTCAAGCGGTGCACCACAGACGTGCTGGGGGGCGAGCGCCAGTCGATTTCCGTCGGGCGTGGCGCGGCGCCAGCCGATCTCAAGCTCGATGAGCAGTTCTTCAAGTTCGGGCGTATGCGGGGTCGGGGCGGGGAGGTAGTGCGCGCCGAGGGGATGAGGCGAGCGAGGCAACGCTCCGCTCGCAGCGGTCCCTCCCGCTTGCTGTTCCATCTCGACCATCAGCACGTCGGCGATGCCGGCCCGCTCCAGTGACCACGCGGCGCTGATGCCGGCGACGCCGGCGCCCACGACCAGCACGTCGACCCGGATGCTTTCGACCGGAGCCGCGGCGCTCAGCGGCTCGCGAATCAGATGGCCGCGCTCAGGGGACTGGCCGACGAAGTCTCGCGAAGATGGCTGCAAACCGACGCGTGTCGCTTCGCCGCAGGCCGCGACGCCCAGCGCCGACATGGAGCCGAGGAGCCGACGGCGGCTCATACCGTGGCCGATGCCCGTCACGGTTGTCCCCCGCACGTTCCTCGACGACCCGAATGCGGCTGACTAGAGGCGACGAGAACCGGGAAGGCAGGCGTCCCGCAGTGCGACGGACACAGACGCGAGGGGTGACCGGCCATGGACTCACTGCGGCTTGGGGCCGGGACCGGCATTGAGAACACGAAGGTCGCGTTCGTAGTAGTGGACAAGGAGCTGGTCGTCGAGTCGGTTCGGCTCAACGTCAGGCGGCTGTTGGTCGCGGGGAAAGACAAACAGCGTGGACAAAACCGCGTCGTCGAGAAAGCGAAGCTCGACCTCGGCTGGCAGGTGCGCGGGTTGAGGGAACTCGTCGCGGGCATACATGACATAGCCCCAGTCACCAAACGCCGGAACGTGCACGTGATAGGGCCGCGGATGCAGCGCGACGGACTCCAGCGTCGTGACCACGCACCAGTACGCGTGTGGCGACAGATAGGGCGAGGTCGACTGAACGGTCGCGATACCTCCGTCACGCAGAGCCGTGACGCTAAGCTCGTAGAATCGATCGGTGTAGAGCTTGCCGAGCGAGAAGTTGTTGGGGTCGGGCAGATCGACGAAGAGCAGGTCGTAGGCCGGCTCGTCCGCGCGGCGGCGCTCATCGAGCCACTGCATGGCGTCGGCATTGTGCACGGTCACTCTCGGGTCGAGTAGCGAGCCGTGGTTGAGCTCGACCAACGCGGGGTGCTCCGCAAACCACTCCGTCATCGAGGGGTCGAGATCGACCAAGTCGACATGCTCGACACCGGAATGTCGCAGGACTTCGCGAAGGGCCATGCCATCACCGCCCCCGAGAATTAGGACGCGTCGAGCGTCTGGGACAAGCGCAAATGCTGGATGGACCAGTGCCTCGTGGTAGCGATGCTCGTCGAGACTCGAGAACTGCAGGTTGCCGTCGATATACAGCCGCCAATCATCCCCGCTGCGCGTTACGGTGAGGCGCTGGTAGGTGGTGCGCTTGGTGAGCACGACGGGCGCGTCGAAGAGTTGCCGCTCGCCAAAGGACTCTAGTTCGCCGGCAAAGACCAGCGCCGTTGCGAGGAGCGCCGCGATTCCGCCGGCCTGCGCGGTGAGGATTCGTGGCTGGCGCAGCCGGTCGCGGAAGGCGCGGGCGCACCACAGGGCAACACAGGCGTTGATGGTGCCAAAGAGCAGGCTCGTTCGTACCAGGCCGAGATACGGCAGGAGTAGCAGCGGGAAGGTAAGGCTTGCAACCAGTGATCCCAGGTAGTCAAACGCGAGCACGCGTGACACCAACTCGCGGAGGGTCTCGCCCTCCTTCATGATTCGCATCATCAAGGGGATCTCGAGGCCGACCATGGTCCCGACGATGACGAGCAGCGCGAAAAGCAGTGGTCGAATCGACGCAAGGTGGGCGAACCCGAGAAACACAACCGGGGCGGACAGGCCACCCACGACCGCGATCACGCATTGCACTTGAACGAAACGGTCGACCAGTCGCTGTTCAATGTACCGCGAGAGCCAAGAACCCAGGCCCATCGCGCTCAAGTAGACGCCGATCACCAGCGAAAATTGCGTCACCGAGTCGCCGAGCAGGTAGCTCGCCAGGGTGGCCGCAATCAGCTCGTAGATCAGCCCGCAGGTGGCGATCACCAGTACGGAGAGCGAGAGCAGCTGGGCCCGCGAACGCTCCTGCGCCACCGCTGAGGGGAGCGCCACTGAGGCGACGGGGTCCACGACGGAACTCTCAGCCAACGGCGGCCGCGATAATCAGCGAGATGCCGATGAACACCGAGCCGAGGATGATCCCGAGCGAGATGTTCTGGTCTTCCTCGATCTCTTTGCGGATCGAGAAAGGCGCCGTCATCACGACCAGCAAGAAGACAACGCCGAACAGCGCGACGCCTAGCAGCGAGTAGATCGCCGCGTTCACGATGTTGCCGAGATCGATGTTGATAGCTGCGAGCATGGGAAGGCTGGTCTCGTACATCATTTTCCTCCGTGATAGCCGACGAAGATGTAGGCGGGTCCCGTACCACGTACAGTGGTTCCCCCCGCCTTGGTGGGATCACGCTCCGCTCTACCGGACTCCGCCGCAGGTCCAAGTAGACGTCCGGACCGAGCGTCCAGAGGAATGAGCGCGATGGTTCCGAGCGCGGTGACTAAGTAGAGGATACGTAGGACCATGGGGTCTCTTTCTTGGGCTTGGAAGGCAAGGCTCGGCGGGCTTGAGGCGACGAATCCGGGCGAGGTGTTTCGGGGAGGGCTAGTCGTCGTCGCTCTCGAAGGAGATCGCGTGGTCGCTCGTCGACCAGCGGCGGAACTCGAAGATGACGTAGAGCATGAGCCAGATCGCCGGCACCAAGAAGATGAAGAAGAAGGGCAGGATGACGTAGCGGTAGGTTCCGACGTCCTCGTAGACGCGGACATCATACGTTGCAGGCGGGGCCGATGCGGCTGGATCTGTCTGCGCCGCGAGCTGAATGAAGTATTTCCCTGCTGGGACCCCGCCTGCGAGTGCACTTCCGGGGTTGTCAATCTCGCTCCATGACTCGCCGTCGGAGACACCCGCGTACTCGGAGGCTTCGGCGCCGATGACAAAGGCTTCCTCCGTCTCCGCATTGACGAGCATCGCCTCGCCGTAGCCCCAGTTGTTGCTCAAGGGTCGTGCTGCGAACTCGAGCCGGACCGTGCCGGGATGGGTAATGGTCAGCTCGTCGGAGAGCACCTCGGTAAACGGGATGCCCGTGCGCTCATAGGCGACGTGATTCGCGTGCGAGGTGCACTCGCGAAATGAGAGCGCAGCCCAGAGCACGAGCATGATCGGCACCGCGATCGCAAAGAAGGTCCCGTGCTTGGCGTGGTGGTTCGGGCTCAGTGGCGCGACGCCGCTGCTTGGAGGCGGTGAACCGGGGGCTTTGAATGCCTTCCAGACGTCCGCGCCCGAGATCCAAACCGAGCTTGAGTAGGTGATCTCTTCGTCGTTCTGCTCGCAGCTCAGGCCAAAGGGCGGGGCGACGAAGTCGCTCATGGTCACGGTGTCACCCACCTCGACGCGCCAGGGGAACTCTCCTTCGACGTAGGTCACCACCGCGCCGTAGGAGGTCTGGAAGTGCTTGTAGGTCTTATCTTGGTAGGTGGGGTTCCCCGAGTGGATGCCTCCGCCCGGCAGCGGCAATCCATCGAGTGCTCGGCCCAACTGCCAGTGGCCGTCAAAGACCGTGTACACCAGCCAGCGATAGCCCTTGAAGGGGTTGTAGAGCAGGAACTCCTGCCACGGGTAGGTTACGCCTTCATAGGAGGTCTGGCGCCAGATGACACCGATGATCTCAAATACGCTGCCTTCAAACTCACCTTTGACCTGCAGCGGCAGCACCGACTGCTGTCGCGCGCGCGCGACATGATTGAGAAGCTCAAGCTCTTTGGAGTCACCGATGCCGAGCGTGGATCCGCAGTAGGGGCAGCTCACCTGCTCGACGGCACCAAAGCCATGGAGGGTGATCGGTCCGCCGCAGCCGAGACATGAGACCGAGCCCGTGGCAGCCGGCTCGCGGAAGAGCTTGGTCGGAGTCGCGGGCGAGTTGGCCTGCGCGAGGAGGTTAGGGTCGTGCCACTGATCCTGCATGGCTCAGTTCCACCCTTCAAAGCGACGAAGCGGACGAAGCTTGATCTCGTCGAGTTGGATGGCTCGACCGACGTACAGCGTCGGCGAAGGTTCGTGCGGCGAGTTTCCGTAGTCGAGGGTGGCGAAGTCGCCTTGAGGCGAGCGAAGGTCGACTGCGTAAAACACTGTCCCGGGCTGCGCCGCGAAGGGGAGGATCCCCTCGGCCCCCTGGTAGCTCGCACCACGACAGTCCACAACGCCGAGCTGTTTGCCCTGCAGCGTGAGCCAGCGCCCCGGCGTGAGTTCCTCAAAGGGAGGGACCGCGCCGGGCGGGGCCGCACCGACCGGGCGCATCATCGCGAACTGCCCCTGGGCGTCCGAGAGCCAACCGACGGTTCCGTCCGCGAAGGTCACGAACCACTCGTTCCAGGTGCCGCGGGCGTAGCGAACCTGCAGACGCCCTTCGAGGCGAAAGTTCAGGCCGCCGAAGTTGCCCTCACTGTTGAGCAAGATGGGACTGCCTGTGTCGATGACGGCGGAGACCTTGCCGATCAGCGAGATGTCCACGCCCGTTCGAACCACGGTGCTGTTGCAGTACTCGCACACCAACGAGACCGCGGCACCGCGAAATGGGGCGGGTGCGCCGCACTCGGGGCAGAACGTGGGTGGAGCCCCTTCCATGTCTGGCGCATGGTGCCACAGCCGCGCAGGAGTGGACAGGAGCACCGTTCCATATCGCGACAAAGGGTGGTTCAATGGCGGCATGGGAACCCAAGAGGACAGGCGCGGCTCCCTGATCGCCTGCCGCCTCGCGATCTCGGCCGTGCTCGCGATCGCCGGGTCCTTGTCATTCTCCGCATGCGATCGCCGCGGAGACGATGGCGACGCAGCGGATGCGGACGCCTCCGATCAGGGCACTACCGATACCGGCGACGAGAGCACCACCGGTGATGGCGGCGCGGCCTGTGGCTGGGGAGAGCTTGGTGGCCTGTACTTCTACCTTTGCGGGGGGGCCGGCAGCGATCCAAGTGGTGCGTACCCCTACGACTGCCCGTCCGCAGCGATGGAAGGTGCGTCCTGCGAGCAGGGCATGGTGGATGGCGTCGGTTGCTGCGCGAGCGATGGCACCAACGTCTACTGCAATGCAGATGGCGTCGTGGTCGTGGAGTCTTGCCAGGCAGGCGGCCCGTAGCGGCCAGTTGCATCTGCGCTCTTGGCCCGGGCAATCAGTCCGCGATAATAGGCACGCGCGCCCTAGAACCGCGCTTGCAGCGAGAGGCCACCACCCGTCGCGCTGAAGTAGGGGGCCGCCGCAAGGCTCCCCGCAGGACTCCATGCAGTCGATGGGCCCTTCTTCTTGAGCTCTTTGCGCCGAGTGACGCCAACCCCAAGCATGATCGCGCCGGCGATGAAGACGGCGCCGCCGCCGAGAACCAGCGCGCCCGAGGTGCCGAAGGTCTCCGCCGCGCTCGCTCCATCGAGCGCGCGGGCCGGCGCTAGGCCCAGCCCGCCCAGGCCGATCAGACCACCGACGCCCATCATCACGCCACCGGCAATCACGAGTCCGGTCGCGTTCTTCCACTTGGGTGCATCGCCCGGATCCGAGAGCACTTCCTCCTTGGTTCGTTCGCGGCTGACGGGCCCTTCTGGCTTGGCGGCGGGCTCGGATGCCGGCGTCACTTCACCCGTCGGTTGCGTCGTCGTGCTGCTCGACGAGGACTTGGTCCCCTTGAGCATGCGATCGACGTCCCCGAGCCGCTCCTGCGCGGCCTTACGTTCCGCGATCGCTTCGGCGCCGTCACCGTAGAGCACCTCGTGCCTCCGGATGTAGTCCTCAAGGAGAACTTTCGCGGTTCTCAACGACTCGACGGTGCCCTTGACCCGGTACACGCGAATGTGGGCTTCGGCGAGGTTGTAGACCATCTCGTGCCGGATCGCGCGACTGTCTTCGTCGGTGGGGACAAGCGCATAGGCCTGCTTCCAGAGCCGTACCGCCTCCTCGTAGTCGCCCGTGTCATAAGCGATCCGACCTTTGTCGTAGAGTTCGCGAGCCTCTTCCTTCTGATCGCGTGGCGGAGCGTAGGCGTAGGCTTGCCGCACGCCGAGATTCAGGGCTGAGGTGGGCGAACCCAACGCGTCGTTGAGGAACGACACGGACTCCGGTCCGACCGAAACGACGACGCTCAACGCGATGCAAAGAGCCGTCTTCGACGTCGGCATTGTGAGGAGCTTGCCACGTCGGCGCGGGGGGCGGGAGGTCATCGGCCAAGTGGGCGCGGCCGAAGGGTCCGCAGCTCGTTCATCGGGCGCTCCACGGCGCGCGTTCGCGCGCGATCCCCGTCCCGACCTCATCTGAGGGCGTGCAACAACCGCGTTGGGCCTCACACAATTGCCTCAAAATCGAACACCTACATGGTATTTCGCTGCATTCTGGGCCTTGTCTCCGGTTCGAGACCGTCGTTGAATCCATGCGTGCGTGGAGTGAAGAGATTGGCTCTTGCGACACCGCCCGTCCTCGCGGTTCGCCCGTCGTCCCCAATGGTGTACCTGTCCCTGTGCCTGGGGCTCTCCGCTGGCGCAGGCCCAGCCTGGGCGGGCCCACCGGCGCGCGCGGCCACTGCGAACCCATCGATCGTGGGCGACTGGGGCCTCGAGTTTCCGCGTGAGATGGCGCGAGCGGTGCCCGTCGAAGGCGCCACCGCAGCGATCGCGTTGCCGCCGGCGTCTTCGGTCGTCGCGACGACGACAATCGTCTCAAGCTCGCCGCGAGTCGCCGCTCCCCGAGATGCGAGCGCAGCGTTCCAACGAGCGGAGGCCAGCACGCCCCTTCCGTGGATGACGCTGTGGCGTGGGCACGAGACCCGCGTCCTCGAGGAGGCAGACTGGGTGGAGTACACCGTCGTGCCCGGCGATCGGCTCAGCGAGCTCGCGCTGCGCTTTGGCACGACAACCCAGAGTCTGGTCCGCCACAACGGCATCGGCTCTCGTGGTCCCAAGCCCGGATCCGTGCTGCGAATCCACGCCACGAAGGTACCGCCCCCGCCGGTTCGCGTCGTCCATGTGGTCGAGGAAGGTCAGGGGTGGGGCGACATCGCGGCGCTCTATCGAGTGGATCCGATCCGGCTCCGGGCACTGCACGCCGCGGGTGGTCGAGAGCTGGTCGCGGGCCGAGAGCTTGAGATCTGGATCGACACCGCCGCTCCTTGGACGACCGAGCAGGGCGCGCTCGCGACCGGGGCTTCCTTCAAGGGAGCGCTCACCGAGCCCTACGTCGCCCCCGGCGGCCTGAGCGTCGGCACCCCGAACAAGGGCAAGCTGTCCAACGGCGTGCAGCTCCCCGAGAGCCCGCTTTACACCCGACGAATGCCGGATCTTGCTTGGGGGAGCACCTCGACGATCAAGGCGCTCACTTCGGCGATCTTCGCCTTCCGCCGAGACACGCAC
>CAZVEM010000078.1:17027-18877 GCA_964626165.1 uncultured Nannocystaceae bacterium | reverse complement strand
TGTAAGGGCGACGTCGATGACAACGGCCTCGTCTCAGACAACAACGGATCCTGCACCGCGGGTGGGCTTCGCTTTGAGACCGGCGGTCCGATCAGCGCCGTGACCATCGAGATGGCAGGCGCGAGCACCTCGTACACCCTGAGCGGCTACGTGGGGGGCTCGATGATCGACTCGGACACGGCCCCCAGCATGTGCAACGGCAACGCGACCACGCTCTCGATTGCCACGCAGCAGTACTTCGACGCCTTCGAGCTGATCTATCAGGGCCAGACCCCGGCCGAAGCCAACATCGTCCGGGTCACGATCTCTAAGTAGGTGCCGCGCCGCCGGGGGAGTTGGGACGCCGCCGGTCACGTCCATGGCGCGACCGGAGTGGCCGGCACGGGCGTGCGGACCCAGTCGCACACTGCGCGCCCCGGCGTCCCGACGTCGCGCCGATGCAACACCCGATCAAATGTGGCGTGAATCCGCCACAGAGCCCCCTCAGATCGCCCAATCTCTCTGCCCCAGAGGGCACTGGGGCGATCTGAGCGAACGAATGATCTGGGCCACGTCATCGTTTTGTCCGGGCTCGCACGCTTGCTGTGGAAGCGGCGTTTGGGGCTACATTCCGCGCCATGGCGGACCGCCTCGACATCTCGCAGCGCAAGAAGGATCACATTGCGCTCTGTGCCGGAGACAACGTTGGATTTCGCGAGAAGACCACGCTGCTTGAGCAAGTGCAGTTCGTTCACAACGCGCTGCCCGAGATGCACGCGGACGAGGTCGACTCGCGCGTGGAGCTCTTTGGCAAGACGCTGCGTGCACCGGTCGTGATCGCGGCGATGACCGGCGGTACCGAGGAGGCTGCGCGCATCAACAAAGAGCTCGCTTCGGTCGCACAAGAACTCGGCCTTGCGATCGGTCTGGGTTCGCAGCGCGCGATGTTTGAGCGGCCGGCAACGGCATGGACCTTCCAAGTTCGCGATGCCGCGCCTGACGTGCTTCTCTTTGGCAACCTTGGCCTGGTCCAGGCGCGCGTGATGTCCACCGCGGACATCCGCAAGCTCTGCGACGATGTCGGCGTGGATGCGCTCTGCATCCATCTCAATCCGGCGATGGAGATCGTGCAGCCGGGCGGAGACCGAGACTTCCGGGATGGCATCAAGACGCTGCGACGCCTGGTCGATGAGCTCGGCATCCCGATCATCGCCAAGGAGACAGGATGCGGCCTGTCGAAGGCAGTGGGCGCGATGTTGCTGGATGCCGGGGTCCGAGCCGTCGACACCTCGGGGGCGGGCGGCACGAGTTGGGTCGCGGTGGAAGCCCATCGCGCCAAGGACGAAGAGAAGGCGCTCGCCGAAGAGCTCTGGGACTGGGGCGTGCCGACGGCCGCGTCCGTGCTCTCGCTGCGTGGTCTGGGCCTGACCACGATCGCCACGGGAGGACTCAAGACCGGCACCGATGTCGCGCGCGCCATTGCACTTGGGGCAAGCGCAGGCGGGCTGGCGGCGGCGGTGCTCAAGGCCCACAAGGCGGGTGGCCGAGAGGGCGCCGCAGAGTTCCTGGGCGGCGTCATTCGAACCGTGCGCGCGATCATGCTGTTGACCGGATCGAGGACGGTCGCCGATCTGCAGCGCGCTCCCACCATCCTCGGACCTGATCTCGCACGCTGGGCAGGATGAGTTCGACAGCGGCCATAGACCTCGCCGAGGCGACATCACGCAGCTTTCAAGGCGCTGCGCACGGCAAGGTGATCCTGATGGGCGAGCACGCCGTCGTCTACGGTCGACCCGCGCTCGCACTGGGTCTGCCGGAAGGCGTCGTGCTGCGGACCCAGCCGGTCGCCGAGGCGAAGGGGCACTGTTCGC
>CAZVEM010000078.1:0-17017 GCA_964626165.1 uncultured Nannocystaceae bacterium | reverse complement strand
CAGGAACTCGGCCCAGTCCCAGCCCGGACGCTGCGGCGCGCGCATCGACGCGACGGACAAAGACGGCGCGGGATCGACCGCGAGTGAGCATCCCGTTGCCCGCGCCTGCGAGGCCGTCCTTGCGGCCTGCGAAGCGATCGCACCGGGCTGCAGCGAGCGGGTCGCCGCCGCAGAGATCCACGGCGCATCCTGCCTGCCGTCACGGGCAGGACTTGGATCGTCGGCGGCGCTCAGCATCGCTCTCGCGCGGCTCCTGCTCGGGCCGCAAGGCCGCGTCGCCGACATCGTCCGCGTGTCGTTGGCGGGCGAGAGCGTCTTTCACGGCGAACCATCCGGGATCGACAGCGAGATCGCAGCGCGCGGTGGCGTGCTTCGTTTTGTGCGGGGCCAAACGCCCGAGCCGCTGCGGTTCCCCGGCACCTTGCCCCTCGTCATTCTCCCGACCGGCATCCCGCGAAGCACCGCCGATCAGGTCGCGCGCGTGCGCCATGACAAGGCGCGACGTCCCGAGCTCAGCGACGCGCTCCTCGATGCCGTGGGCATCGCGACCACGAGGGCCCAGGCCGCGCTGGAGGCGGGTGATCTTGAGGAGTTGGGCCAGCTCATGGACCTCGCCCACGGCCTCCTGGGCGCGATGCGGGTGTCCTCCCCTGCCCTGGACATCCTCTGCGCCCAGGCGCGTGCATCTGGGGCATTGGGTGCCAAGCTCACGGGGGCCGGAGGAGGCGGCTGTGTGATCGCGCTCGCGCGTGATCCTGCGCATCGTGAGCAGCTCGTGGCCGCGCTTCGTCCCGTGTGCGCCGATGCATTTGGAGTGGAGATATCGACATGAAATCTGCCGTCGCATCCGCCCATAGCAACATCGCCCTGGTCAAGTACTGGGGCAAGCGCGTCGTCCATGGCGTCGTGGGTACCGTTGATCCGGCGCTCAACCTTCCCGCCGTCGGATCGCTCTCGATGACCCTCGATCGACTCCGCAGCGTGACAACGCTGCGCGAGGCCGCCAAGGACACCTTCGTGCTCGATGGATCCGAGATGGGTCCCAAGGAATCGGGCAAGGTCTTTGAGCACCTCAACCTGATGTGGCGCGCCAGAGGTCAGAGCGGTGCACGCCCGCGCGTCGCGGTCGAGTCGACCAACCATCTCCCCACGGCGGCGGGACTGGCCAGCTCTGCCAGCGGCTTTGCGGCGCTCACGATGGCGGCGGCCGCTGCCTTCGAGCTCGATCTCTCGGATCGCGGGCGACTCTCCTCGCTGGCACGCTGTGGCTCGGGCAGCGCAGCACGCTCGATCTGGGGCGGCTTTGTGCGGCTGGATGCGGGCGTCGCCGCGGACGGCAGCGACTGCATCGCGGCGCCGATCTTTACCGCAGATCACTGGGATCTGCGCCTGATCGTGGTGCAGACCACCAAGGGCGCCAAGGCGGTCGCGTCCACCGGCGGAATGGAACTGTGCCGCGAGACGTCGCCCTACTATGAAGCCTGGGTCAACACGCATCTCGCCGACCTCGACGAGGCGCACGCAGCCTTGCACGCCCGGGAACTCTCGCGACTGGGACCCGTGGTGGAGCGGAGCTGCTTTAAGATGCACGCGTCGATGTTGGCCACCAGCCCCCCGCTGGTGTACTGGAACGGCACCACCCTGGAGGTCATCCGTGCGCTCTGGGATGCGCGGCGTGAGGGCAAGATCGGCTACGCCACCAGCGACGCGGGCCCCCACGTCAAGGTGCTGTGCGAGGCCGCAAGCGCGGACGCACTGTGTGATGTGTTGCGTGCCGTTCCCGGGGTCGTCGACGTCGAGGCGCTCGCACCCGGTCCCGATGCAAGCGTTGAGGTGTTGTCGTGAACGTCAGCCAGGATCATCACACCGTGAGCGCCCCGGCCAAGGCGTTCCTCATCGGCGAGTACGGCGTGCTCGACGGCGTGCCGGCACTGGTCGCGGCCGTCGACATTCGCGCCTATGCACATGCTCCCCGTCCACACCTGGGCGAGCAGTCGGCAGAGCGGACCGCCGTGGTCGAGGCCTCGATGCGGCACGCATGCGTGGCTCTTTGCGAGTTGGGCCATCAAGTCGACCTCCGTCAAGAGAGCACGCCGCGGGTCGACAGCGCGGCGTTTCGGGCCCTTGATCGCAAGGTGGGACTCGGATCCAGCGCGGCGGTGTGCGTGAGCGTGGTCGGCCACATGCTGCATCGCCACGGCGTGGAGCTCACGCCGACCCAGGTCCATGCGATCGCGGCCCTCGCCCACCGCGAAGCACAAGGCGGTGGATCGGGAGCAGATGTCGCGGCGGCGGCCCTTGGAGGCATCGTCCGCTTCGAGTCTGGCAACGCCGCGCCCGCGCCCCTACCCGCGCTCGCCAAGGTCGCCTTTGTCGATGTGGGCTCGCCCGCAAGCACCGAGGAGCTGCTGCGCGCGGTTCGAAGCTGGGCCGATCGCAACCGCCCCGGCTACGCTCAGATCGTCGCCAAGGTCGCCGAGGCAAGCACCCTCTTTGTTCGCGGTTGGGAACAGCAAGCGCAAAGCTCTGCCGCGCCGACCTGGTTTGACGACATCACCGCGGGCACGAGCCTGCATGTCGAAGCGATGCGCGCCCTTGGCCAACAGGCTGGGGTCGAGATCATCACGCCGTCGATTCAGGCCGTGATTGAGCTCGCAGCCCAGCACGGGATCGCGGCCAAGCCCAGCGGCGCGGGCGGAGGTGACCTCGTCGCGCTGGTGGCCTCTTCGCAGGCACAGATCGACACTTTCTCGCGCGTGCTCTTTGACACCCTTGCGCTCAATCTGCTGTGCGGAGCCAATGTTGCGCCACGCGGCGTGCAGTTCGAGAGCCGACCGCCGGTGAGTTCGCGCCTTGGCAGACTCTTTGCCGGTGACATTCAGCAACGTCGGACTCGCGTCGCGCTCGCGGCGGGCATGGATGCGACCGTGCTCGAGGGGCTCGATGATGGTGCGCTGAGCCACGATCGCGCCGACCACATGATCGAGAACGTCGTTGGCACGCTCAGCCTCCCGGTTGGCGTCGCGACCAACGTGCAGATCAACGGACGCGACTATCTCGTGCCGATGTGCGTCGAGGAGGCCTCCGTGGTCGCGGCGGCAAGCAACGCCGCCAAGATGATCCGCGCCGGCGGAGGCTTTGCGGCCCACGTGGATCCGCCGTGGATGATCGGACAGATCGAGCTCGCGATGCCTCGCGCGCAGGCATCGAATCAGGGCGGGACCAACGGCGCGAGCGGCAAGCATCGGCCCGATCATTTGGCTGCGGGTCCTGGCGAGGCGATCGAGCGCATCTTGATGCGCAAGGCTGAACTCTTGGCCCTGGCCGATCGTCCGCATCCCCGATTGGTGGCACGTGGCGGTGGAGCGCGGGACCTTGAGGTCCGCGTGCTCGATGACGACCTGATCGTCGTGCACATCGTCGTCGACTGTCGCGATGCGATGGGCGCGAATCTGGTCAACACCATGGCCGAGGACCTCGCGCCAGAGCTTGAGGGCATCACCGGCTGGACCGCCGGGCTGCGCATCCTCTCCAACCTCAGCGACAAACGCTGCGCGCACGTCCGATGCCGCGTTCCTGCCGAGGCCCTGGCCAGCGAGGGCTTCCCCGGCGAGCGCGTCGCCAGTCTGGTGGCAGCCGCGTCTCGCTTCGCCTCGCTCGATCCCTACCGCGCCACGACCCACAACAAGGGCACCATGAACGGCATCGATGCCGTCGTGCTCGCGACCGGCAATGATTGGCGCGCGATCGAGGCGGGTGCGCACGCTTATGCGGCGCGCTCGGGCACCTACCGGCCCCTGTGCACCTGGGAGGTCGAGCGGGAAGCGACGCCCGCGGGCTCATGCGCGGAGGGCAGCAGTGCGGAGTCGGGCCGCGTGATCGGGTTGCTGGGCAAGATGTCGATCCCCTTGGCGGTCGGCACTGTGGGCGGCGCCACAGTGACGCATCCCAGCGCTCAGGCATGTCTCCAGCTCCTCGGTAATCCCAGTGCGCAGGGCCTCGCGATGATCCTCGCGAGCATTGGCATGGCGAGCAATCTCGCTGCCTTACGCGCGCTGGCGACCGAGGGCATTCAGCGAGGCCACATGGGCCTGCACGCCCGCTCCATTGCGGTGGGTGCAGGTGCCATCGGAGCCGAGATCGACCAGCTCGCCGAGCGGCTCATCGCTGTGGGCGAGATCAAAGCACAACGGGCCCAAGCTCTGCTATCCGAGCTTCGCGCGACACGAACCTTATCCCCGGAGCATGCCTAAGGGCAGTGGATGACCACCATGAATCACGTCAACGCGACTGAACCACGCCTCTACGCCGTTCCCCCCCCGCCCTTCGAGGCGTCTTACGAGCGCAGCGTCGCGCCCGATGGCGCGCCGCCCGGACCCTGGACCAAGGAGACCGCATACCGTTGGTGCGAGCGCCTCGCGACCTCTCACTACGAGAACTTCCCGGTCGCGTCGCGCTTTCTTCCCGCGCAGCTTCGTCCCCACGTCTTTGCGATCTACGCCTTTGCACGCACGGCCGACGACTTCGCGGATGAGCCCCGCTACAACGGTCGCCGCCGCGAGAGCCTGGATGCGTGGGAGACCCTGCTCGAGCGCTGCTACCACCACAAGGGCAGCGAGCAGGCGGCTCACCCCGTCTTTGTCGCGCTCGGCGACACCGTGCGCCGTCACAACATTCCGATTGGTCCCCTCAAGGCGCTCCTGACCGCGTTCAAGACCGACCTGACCAAGCATCGCTACGCGACCTTTGCCGAGCTGCGCGAGTACTGCCGCCACTCGGCCAACCCCGTCGGCCAGCTTGTCCTCTACGTGCACGGCTATCACGAGCCCGAGCTGCACCGCTTCTCAGATGAGATCTGCACCGCGCTTCAGATCGCCAACTTCCTGCAGGACGTCAGCGTCGATACGCCGCGCGGGCGCTGCTACCTCCCCGAGGAGGATCTGGTGCACTTTGGCGTGCGCTTTGAAGACCTGGCGGCAGGCCGCACGACACCCGAGTTCACCGAGTTGATGCGCTTTTCGGTCGCGCGTACCCGTGCGCTCTTTGAGCGTGGACGCCCGCTAATCCGCCGAGTTTCCCCTGGGCTCTCGATGGAGCTTGAGGCGACCTGGCTGGGCGGTATGCGGATCTTGGACCACATCGAAAAGCAGGGCTTTGACACGCTGCAGACCCGCCCCGAGCTCGACAAGCGCGACTTTGCTGGCATCGCGGTGCGCTCGCTGTTCTCCTTTGGCCGTCGGTTCTTGCGCGGAGAGGCCTGATGTCCTGGCGTGATCTGTCGGCGCGAGGAGCCAAGCTGATCAAGCGCGTCGTGACGCGCAGCGACAGCAGCTTCAAGTTCGCGTTCTTGTTCCTGCGACCCGAGCAGGCCCAGGCGATGGCCGACGTCTATCAGTTCTGCCGGATCGTCGACGACATCGTCGATGAGCGTGCCCCCGGTGAGCTGGGCCGCGAGCACGCCTCCCAGGGTCTTGAGACCTGGCGTGGCTACGTGGCGGCGCTCTACGGCCAGTCCGGTGGCGAAGCCCAAGCGCTGCCCTGGGCAGACGCTCCGCTCCGCGAACGTGAGCTGTGCGAGCGCCTCGCGAAGGCGATCGAGCTGTTCTCGATGCCGCGCGCACCCTTTGACGAGATCATCGCCGGCTGTGCGATGGATCTTGAGCTGAGCTTTTACCGCGACGCGAAGGAGCTTGAGCTTTATTGCTATCGGGTGGCCTCCTGCGTCGGCCTGCTCTGCATCGCGATCTTTGGCGATCAGGGAGAGGGTGCCTGCCGCTACGCCAATCACCTGGGGCTGGCGCTGCAGTACACCAACATCCTGCGCGACGTCGCCGAGGACGCGCTGCGCGGTCGGATCTACCTCCCGCAGGACCTGCTGGCACGTCACCAGATCCGCGCCGAGGACATCCTGGCGTCGCGCTACGACGCGCGCTTCCAGGCGATGGCCGCCGAGTTTAGCGAGATGGCCGAGGCCGAGTATCGCGCTGCCTGGCGCGAGTACGCTGAGCTCTCTTCAAGACCACAGCTCCTTCCGGCCGAGGTCATGGGGCGGACCTACTACGAGGTCCTGCAAGAGCTCCGCAAGGTGCGATTTGACGTCTTTACGCATCGACCAAGCCTGCGCCGGCGCGACAAGCTGCGCGTGCTCGCGTCCAGCCTGCTGCACGCCCGCGCGCCGCTGCTGGCGCGCGATCCTGTCCCTGTCGAGGCGGGACTAGACGACGTGCTGCATCGTGGCGTACACGGGGCCGCACCGTGACCGCACCGGACGCATCGCAGCCGCCTATCGTCGTGATTGGAGCGGGCCTCGCAGGGCTCGCCTGCGCGGCTCGGCTGGTGAGTCGCGGCCGCAAGGTCCGCGTGCTCGAGGCCACCAGCCACGGCGGTGGGCGTACCCGCTCCTTCTCCGACACAATCACGGGCCGCACGATCGACAACGGTCAGCACCTGATGATGGGCTGCTACCGCGAGACCAAGCAGTTCATGCGCGAGATCGGCAGCGACCCGGAAGAGGGCGTCGCCTTCCAGAAGAACCTCGCGATCGAGATGATTCGCCCCGGCGGCAAGCGGGTCTCCATGCACTGCCCCGCCCTGCCCGCGCCCCTGCACCTGGCCGCCGGCCTGCTGGGCATGCGCGGCATGGGCCCGCTCAACAAGCTCGCCGCCCTGCGGGCTGGCCTGCTCCTCAATCAAGAGGTCTCACGACCCGACGACAACGAGACCTGCGATGCATGGCTCAATCGCATGGGCCAGACCGCCGCGATGCGCCACGCCTTCTGGGAGCCACTGATCTGGGCGACCCTCAACGACGATCCCCTGGTTTCGTCTGCCGCCATGCTGATGGCCGTGCTTGACCGAGCCTTCCTCGGCACCCGCGACGCATCACGCCTGGGCGTCCCCAAGCGCCCGCTGTCGGCCCTCTACGTGCCCCAGGCAACCAAGTTCATCGAGTCCCACGGATCGAGCGTCGAGTTTTCCACGCCGGTGCGCCAGATCCGAATGGAAGAGGGCCGCGTGGTCGGTGTCACCACCAAACGTGGCGAACAGATCGACACCGACACCGTCGTGAGCACCGTCGGACCGCACCTGATTGGCGAGATGCTCCCCGATCGCGTGCGCGCCCATGTCGTCTTCCGCGACATCGAGCGCCTGCAAAGCTCCCCGATCGTCAACCTCTGGGCGATGCTCGATCGCAGCCCCTTCCCCGGCACGCCCTTTGTGGGGCTGATCCAAAGCCCCATTCACTGGCTCTTCGATCGCGACCAGATCGAGGACAACCACGTCCCGGGGGAGTGCCTGCTCTCCGTCACCATCTCCGGTGCCCGCGCCTTCATTGCCGACGACTCCGACGGCCTCAAAGACCTCCTCGCCGGCGAGCTCGCCCGCTACTTCCCCAAGCGCCCCGTCCAGATCCGAGGCTTTCGCGTGGTGAAGGAAAAGCGCGCCACGATCGGCCACGCCGCCGGCAGCTACCACTGGCGCCCCGAGCCCCGCACGCCCTTCCCCGGCCTCTTCCTCGGCGGCGACTGGGTCAGGACGGGCCTGCCGGCGACCATCGAGTCCGCGGTGCAGTCCGGGCACGATGTGGCGGCGGCGCTGGTGGGGTAGTTGGGGCGGCGGGGGGACGGGACTCGACTCGGGAGCAGCTTGGCCACGCTCAGTTGCCCGGCACCGATGGGCCTCCTAGCTCTTCTTCGCACTGCGTGATGTAGCCCTCGATCTTGCTGCACGGTGCCTGTGCGGCCGCGGTGCCTTGGGCATGGGCGACGAAGTCTTCGCAGGTGTCGACGAGGGAGACGCAGTCGTAGTAGGCGACATAGAGTTGGCGACAGGCGTCACCATCCGGCTCCCCGCTCAGGGCGAGACCATCCAAGCAGGAGTCGATGCAGGCGCTGAGTGGCTCGGCGTCCTCCGGTGTGCACTCCAAGGCGCGGGCGCAGTAGGCCTCACAGATCGCGGTCGGGGCGGGGTCAGCCTGGAGGATGATGTAGGTTGCGACGGAGTAGCAGTTGCCCTCGGGAGGCGGCGAGTAGCCTTCGCACGGCGTAACGATGTGTTCCTCAGTTATATATCCCGGAGCGGTGATGATGAAGCGGTTCTCGGTTACGTCGTCGCCGAGTGCCACCGACACGCTTGAGCAAGCGCTCGAGAACGTCGAGCGAGACTCGAGTTCGGCGTAACCACAGTAGTGGTCGAACGCTGCTGTGTCCGGGTAGGTCAGTTGGGCACGAGTTACGTACACGGCTTCTCCGGCCTCGCCGCGAACCACGGTGCCCTCCGCCTGCCCGATCGGTGGCGAAGTGCAACCAGCCGTCGCTAGACTCGCGGTGCTGGCAATCGTGAGCCACTTCATCACGGGCGCGCGAGGTCGCCGACTTTCAGCCGCCACTATTCCTTGAGACTTACTCACAGGAAGCCTCGTATTCCGTCGAAGGCAGAGACTCGAAGGCATCGCAGAGGTACTGAAGGTTGTAGTTCGTTAAGCGACGGGACTTGGTCCAGTCCGCGCTGCCTCGGTTCAGAATTCCGCGGACATAGTTTGTACTGAAGGAATCCGTGAAGCGAACAATGCCTGAGCCGCTCTGCCCATTGTTCGCATCGTGCCTCGACCGAAGCGAGGTCGAGAACACCTGCTCAAGATCTGCCAGTTGCTGGTACTGTCGCCCTCCGCAGATTCCGCCAGGGTTAGGACTATTTGCGCAGGGGACAAACTGATAATCGGCGTTGAAATCTCCGGGGTAACCTATTGCTCGGTGTGCGCGATTCTTGAGCGCACCGAAGGTCGCGCTCTGGGAGCCGAACCAACTTGGATATCCAACCGTGTCACGAAGGACGATCAGCGCCCAGTCGTAGGTGGCGCTGTCGAGACCGCTCCTGAACGCGCTTGGATAGAAGATGTATCGCACCGCGAAGGTGCCAAACGGCGTCGTCTCGGGTTCTGAACCGTTTTCGCTCTGTCCGGGTGCCGCCGCCCTGCGCAGTGTGCCATTGGAGTCGATGACGCAGTGCGCCGCTGTCCAAAGATGCCGAGGACCGGCGAATGCCGCGCTGCACAACGCCAAATCCTGGACGCTGTCATCCGCGTTGCGTCTCCGCAGCGCCGCCGCCCTTCGCCACGGCACCTGCGTCGTATTCGGGACGTGCAAGCGTCCGTCGGTCCCGAAGATACTCCGCGGCTCCATCGGGCCGCTTCCACCCGCGGCGGCTTCGGCGTCATGCAGCACCGGGTCAGCATCCTCGGGTGCGCCTTGGCTCTCCTCCTCCATGCCGAGCTGCGGAACGGGCCCGTCTCCGCGGTCGGGTGAGCTGATGAGGACTTCGTTGCGTCTCGGAAACAGATCGACGCGACTGCGAAACGCGAGTCGCGTGTCCAGGTCTAGCAGAATCGCTCGCTCGCGCTGCGCCTCAAGCCACTGTTTCCACAGCGGCAGATCTGCAAAGTCCCCCTCCGGTTGCGGCGGCTCGGGCTGCGTCTCTTCAAAGCCCTGATCGTCATCTGGCCCGAATTCGTTGATCCTGACGCGCCCGACAAACTGCCAGTCCTGCGGCGCTGAGAACCACGGTGGCAACTCGATGCTGGGATCGCCTGCGTCCGCCTCACAGTTGCTGATTTCACTGAGAAGCATCGACAGCGCAAGCACATCCATGACGTAGGGCGCGTCAGCGTCACCGTTGAGTTGCTGTTGCTCCACCGCCAACGCCTCGACGATTTGAGCAGGAACACCCTCGGGGGCAAGAGCCGACGCTCGTGGCGCGACGAGCAGCTGGTACACATCTGCGGCCTCGGACCCCAACTCGTCGGCGTCTTGCTGGCCCAGACCAGAGTCACACGCCGTCTCCAGTACAGTCAGCGCCAAGATCATCACCGCGACTCCTGTGCGGATGGTCGATTTGACACCAAGTGCGCCTCGGCGCCGGCGTTCGCTCGATGGCGCACCAAGCTGTGCCCGAGCAGCGACGCCGGGCGCTGAGAGCGGACAGGCACGCAAGAGATCATTCTGCGTCTCCGCGCTTGGGTCAAGTCTCGCTTGCGTCCGGCTGTTGGCCGGCAGGGCCGTCAGCAGGTCGAATGAAACTCTACGCGGGGGGGGGGGAGGCGCTCACTGCCCTAGCGTGCACTGTGGAGCGACTCGGCGCAACCCAGAAGTCGTAGGGCACCACGCGCTCGTGATTCGTTCCATCGACGCGCATGTTGATGAGCAGAACTCGCTCGCAGATCAGTAAGCGTTCACGGGCAAACGTACGGATACCGCAGGGATCTGAGTAGGATAGCTTGGCCTCGGTGGTAGAGAGGTGCGCTGGCGCGTGAAGTCTGCTTGCGGGGGTCGTCGTCCGGACCGAAGGAAGGTCGAGCCGAAGGTCGAGCCCAGAGAAGAATTTCGAAGGTCGAGCCCGGAGAAGAATTTCCACGCGACTCTCTCGCCCGCGGGCGAGCAGATGCGTCAAGGCACTGGTCCACCGCGTCCCACCTGCGGGCGGCCGCGGCGATCCTACGGACTGGCAACGGTGGTCATCCACCACGCACGGGTCGAATTTTGCCCGAGATCGTATGGCGCGGAGTTGCAGCCAAACTGCTGGCCGGGCGCGCTCGGGGAAAGAGCGTACCCAGACAAGGATATTCGGCCGGAGCAATCGGCCGGCGGACTGGCCGCCGTGGTTCCCAATCCCACACATGTCGAGTCCCGCTCGGGTCCAGATTGCCCAGAGTTGCAGCCGAAATCGTTGCCAGGCTGACTCGCGAATCGAACTTGCGGCCTTGCGCGAATCTAATTCTGTGGGAGCGATCCATCGGGAGCGATCTGTCATCCAGGACCGATCGCCCGAGCGTTTGAGGTTTTCGCCACCCAGGCGGGGCGTGTGCAACACTGCCGCAGGTCGATTCCATGCCCGCGCTTCGAATGATCGCTGTGGTGTTGACGATCGGCCTCGTCGCCGGCGTTGGCTTAACTTTCGCGTACTACCTCGGCGAGGACGAGGTGACACGGCACTGGGTGGTAGGGTGCTTTTTCACGGCCGTCCTCAGCACTCTCGTCGCCACGGCAGGCCTGCGGTCCCGCATCGCGCAGATGGGAAGTCAGCATGGCTTTACTGTGGAGCAAGTCCGGGAGGTCGCCCGAACTGCACCAAAGTGGACCGTCGCCGTGCTCGTCGTCGCGGCCGCTCACGCGCTCGTGGTCGTCGTTGTGGGGGCTGAGGCGTTGGGGGCTCTGCTCTCGACGCGAAGAACCCGGATCGTGGATGCGGACGCGGCGGTCATCTTGGCCATGCAGAGCATCGCAGTCCTCATCCAAGCGTTCGGCACGCTCACCGCGTGGTCGGCCGTCAACACCCACTGGTCGATGCTCGATCTGGACGACGAATCGCCCGAGGATCAAGCGGCGAGCGGTGACAGCCTTGGGTCCTAGTGCGTGGCCGGAAACTGGTGCGGCAAAGATCAAACCCAAAGATCAAACCCAGAGAAGGATTTTCCGAGGCTTTCGCGTGGTGGAAAGATCAGAAAGATCAAACCCAGAGGAAAGATCAAACCCAGAGAAGGATTTTCGCGCGTTGATGTTGCCGCCACTGAGTTGATGCGTCCCGGCACTGGGCCACTGCGTCCCACCTGCGGGCCGCCGCGGCCAACTGGCAAGCCGGAACCCTCGCCGCGCGAGTCGGATTCCATCTCTGCGCGTTAGGCCTCACTCTCCTACCGTCGCTCGCTCGCGTGCTGACGCGCGAAGTGATCTGGACGGGAGTGCAACCCGAGCTGCGAAAGGTCGACATGAACTCGTCATGAGTCTTCCTCGGCGGGTCTGTGCAGGCGATGTTCGGATGTCTCAGAAGCGAACTTTTCGTGGCGAGTTCCGCCTGCCGCCGACCCGCGAGCTCACGCAGATCCTCGAGTACGCGCTTGCCTATGCGGCGCAACAGACCGGCGTGTTGCTGCACGAGTTCTTCGTACTCTCCAACCACGACCATGAGGTCTTCACCGACCCAGAGGCCCGTGCGCCCGAGTTCTGGCAGATCTTCCACGCCCTCGCGGCCCGAGCCATCAATGCTCACTTCGATGAAGGCGACTCACTGTGGTCGACGCTGCCGGTCAACTCGCAGGTCCTGCAGTCGCCGTCGGTCGTTTGGGACAAGCTCCTCTACACCCTCAATCAGTCCGTTGACTCTGCCATTACGCACTATCCCGGGCAGTGGGAGGGCGTGACGAGTTGGAAGTTGGACTACGGCGTGCCCAAGATCGTGAAGCGTCCGGTGGTGTTCTTCGATGCAAGCATGCCGGAGACGCTTGAGCTCTCGATTCATCGACCGACCAATGTGCGGCCGGACCTCGACGACGTTGAGCTTCGGGCGGCTGTGCGTGCTGCGGCCCATCACCAGGCCGGCGACATTCGTCGAGAGATCCAGTCGCAGGGCCGAGGCTTTATTGGAATGGAGCGCTGCAAGAAGCTGCCTCGCAACCATGGGACCAAAACCAAGATGAGACCAGGTGGGTGGGCCAGCGGCTTTGCGCCTGCGATCTCAGCGCCCGACCGCGAAACGCGGGTCCGAGCGATCGTGGAGCTGCAGACCTTCCGCGCCGATCATCGTGATTCGATGCGTGCTTATCGAGCTGGCCAGCATGATGTCGTGTTTCCAGCGGGGACATACAAGATGCGGGTGCAGTTCGGTGTGCGGTGTCAGCCGCCGTAGGCGGTGACTGAGAGCGTCGAGCGGGGCGCGACGTGATCGCGTGGAGCGAGCGTGGTTGCCGAGATAGGCGACCACGGCGGGGGAGTTTGGGCGCGTGCGGCTGAAAGCGCCTCGTCAGCGCGTGCTGGTCGAGTACCTGCTGCTCCAACGGCGAGCGTGATAGGCGAAACCCG
Source organism: uncultured Nannocystaceae bacterium (assembly GCA_964626165.1). Taxonomy (GTDB): domain Bacteria; phylum Myxococcota_A; class Polyangia; order Nannocystales; family Nannocystaceae; genus CAZVEM01. The sequence goes on along the minus strand of CAZVEM010000078.1, from coordinate 4,166 downwards.
AGCGCGAGGCTGAACGCGGGTCCGGAGCTGGAGCTGAGCGGCCAATGTACTGGCATCCCTGGCTGACGGGGTGGACGCTGTCTTCCCGTGGGCCAGCGCGACGTGCCGCGCGAGATGACTTCTCTGGGACCGCTCGCCTCGATCTCGTGCGGCAGGCCGACGCCCAGCTCGACGCTGCCCGAAGATCCCCGCGGCGATTCGTCACACGCGTCCGCGATACCGCACAAAATCGCCGATCCAGAGATCGCCAAATTGCCCGATGGCCCGCCCCCGCCGCCGCCCGAGCTACCGCCCCCACCCATCTACTCGGATTCCGAGGTGCCCGACCGATACGAAGACGGGGCGTGGTCGATCCGTGGCCTGCGCAACGAGTTTGACGAGCGCGTCAAGGAGGGCGAAGCCGGTACCGAGGTCGAAGTGCTCGCGTGGCTGCAAGAGGTCTACGTCGCACCGACTTGTCCCGCGCAGGGCAGTTGTCCACCCGCAAAGCAACCGCATCTGTGGGTCACCGATGAGCCCGACGAGCGCGGCAAGAGGCACGCCTTGCTCGTGGCGAACTACTACTTTTCGATCCCGGAGTTCGACGCAAAGCGCTGGAAGGGGCAGCCGGAGGTTGTGATGGAGACGGGCAAGCGCTACCGAATGCGCGGCCGATTCAAGCGCTTCTCCGACACCGGCTTCGCCCATGACCGCGGCCTCTTCGAGTTCATCGCCGTCGAAGTCATCGACGAGCGCGGCAAAAAGTCCTGGGTCTACCCACCCGGCGCGCCGTGGCATCCAATTGAGGTCGAGCGCCAGCGACAGGCCGACGCGCAACGCAACCGGCGCCCGTGACTACGCCCGCGATCCGATGGTTCGCGACGTACTAGCAGGCTGTCGAAAGAACCCCGCGCGGCGCATGGCCGCACACTCACCATGCAGCCTCTTCGTCGCTCGTCTTGTTGCTCGTCGGTCTCGTACGCCCGGTACGCTCCCCCCTCGCGCCTCGGTCCGCATGGCGATTGCACGTCCATGCACTCCACGGGGGTTCTTCGACAACCTGCTAGAGGTCCTCTGGGCAACGCATCACAAAATCAACGGCGGCGGTGGAGGTATCATCAACCGGAAGGTCGTCCGGGTAGACTGCGTCATCGGATATCCGGGTTGCTGCAAAATATGATGGCACCAGCGAACTGTTGATCGGTGTCAATGTTGACCCAGTGACGCGGCCACACCACAAGTCAGCGCTCGCGATACGTCCTTCAAGGACGAGATCAGCGGTCAGTTCAATGCCACTGATCGGATTGGCTGCGCCCTCCACAATAATCGTTCCAATGTCGATGCTGAAGGTACCGTCCTCGTTCACGACCGAATCGACGACGATGAGATCGCCGATGGGGTTCCGAGGGCTATTGGTCTCGCCAGAACTCAAGCCCAATGGCTGAAGTTCGAGGTGCATTGGTGCCTGTCCCCCCGAGAGGGCGCCAACCTCGAGCATGGCACCAAACTGAAACGGAAGATCGTAGCTTATGATGGTCGACAGCACGAGATGATGAGTTCCTTGGATGCTGGCGACGTCGACCATCATCTCGCACACACCGGTGTCCAAGTTGCACACCCCACCATCACAATCCTGATTGCCCTCGCAAGGCTGGCTTCCGCCACTGTCACCATCGCCGTCGCCGTCGCCGTCGCCATCGCCGCTCACGTCGGTGGAGTTGTCGTCGAGCTCCTTCACAGAGCAACCCAGCGTGCTTGCAGCCATGAACATTGTGAGGGGTAGCAACGCAACGAGGGAGTGACGCCACTTCGCCATAAGAAATCGTAATGTACGCCCTCGGACCCATCAAGGGCAGGGGCTCCGCGGGAGGAGAGAAGGGGTCCATCGTTAACCCGTCCGGGATCGCGGTCCGATACCCCGGAGACGCACGGGGAAGCACCGAGAGAGATCGGAGAGATCGAACCCAGAGGAGAGATCGAACCGAGAAATCGGAGAGATCGAACCCAGAGAAGGAACTCCGCATAGACGCGAACACGCGCGCCGTCTTGCCGCCCTCCCATTGCGCCACGGCGCGAGCGGGAAGCTGCTGATTGATTCGCTGGGAACTCAGCCCGCGAATCGCAGCTGCACTCCATGAGATCCCTCAGGGTCGGTCACGGGTGCTCGTGCTCCCTGCCATCGAGACCAACGGCGCGACACGGCGGCCAGCACCCACTACGGCACTGCCGACCGCTTCTCGCCCACTCTGTACTCCACCTTGACTGAGGCGCTGATCCATCGACTTGGGGCCGGCGAGGACGAGAGCAGACCCGACATGACGAACTTCACGGATCCGTTGCGACAATCCGATGTGCCGAATGGAGACCAATCCGACGTTTCGAGCACAAGCACCTCGCCAAGCTCATGGTCCGTCGCGCTGGCGAGCGCAACAGCCTGTTGCCGAGCATCTCGCACCGCGAGGGCGCGCAGCTCGTCGCGCAGAGCATGGCGATCCGCCAACTCGCTGCACACCGCGGTGTGCTCGGGCACAAGCCCCTCAAGACGCTCAATCGCCGAACCGAGTGCCTCTCCGCGCGTCCGGTCCTTGAGCTTGACCGTGCCCCTGATCCGCCAGGTGGAGGTGCCCGTTCCGGGGGGCGGAACTGGCGGACCCACACGATCTCCCCGCGGTGACGGACTCACGCTTGGTCCGGGGACTTCCTCTTCTTCAATCTGCAGCTCGACCTCGCTCGGCTCGACACCGGCGTTGCTCAACGCACGACGCACGAGCTGTTCACGCGTAGCGCACGCCGTCGCCCCTGACCCTGACCCTGACCCTGACCCTGATGACGATGGCTGGCTTTCACACAAGACGACGAAGTAGAGGTCAAGCCTGTCCAACTTGACCTCCTTGCCCGCTTCACCCGTTACACGGATCGTCCCACCCTCGCGGGTGTGCCAAGGCGAAGCAAGATCGCGCGGCGTTGAGCGCTTCTCGTGGTCGTGCCCAGCAGATGGAGCGTTGGTTCGAGCAGACGACGGCGCGCATGCCATCACGCCCGTCAGACTCACAAGACCCATGAGGCTTGCCAGCCCGATCGGACAAAACGTAGACCGTCCACGAGAGAGACGCATGCTCTCAAGATATCACGCAGTCCAGCTCGATGCGCCGATGCCCGCTCTCACCGCTGTGACACGAATCGTCAAGGACACATGCGGATCAGCCGAGTGACTTGCTTCACTTCGCGCCGCGCGCCACTGTGACGGGTCGCGACGGATAGAATCGCCACGGATCAATTCCGCCGCAGTCACGCAAGCTGAAATGTGTTCGTCTTTGCGGGGGCAACTCCACTCGCGCGAGGTGACCTCTCTGGGACCGATCGCCCCGCGCGAGGTGACTTCTCCGGGACCGATCGCCCCCTAATCGGCAACTGGACCGCGAGCGCGTCGAGGTCGAGCGGCATCGACACGAACATACTCAACGCGCACCGGCCCGCGTCCAGCTGACAGGCCGCGCCGACCCATGCGATAGTTCCCGAATGGATGCCGAAGACCTGCGAGCCTATCGCGCTCGATTCGAAGCGGTCCGGGCGCGTGAACAGGAGACACGTGGAACGGTTGCCGACCGACTGGCTCAAGTCGGCGCGCTGATGGCTTCGGTCGATGCGCTCGGATGGCGTGAGGCACTCGCCGATGACGACGTGGTCTGGGCGCGTTGGCAACGGCTCCGTCTTGCGTGTTGTCGCGGATGACGGCGACGCTGGCACCGCTGCTCGCCGCGATCTCGGCCGCAATGCAGTGGCTCAAAGCGGCAGACATCGAGGCCGCCATCCGGTCGGAAGTCGAAGCTCAAGCTGCCGAGATTGCAACCCGCATGCTCCCGTCGCTGTGAGCCGTCGTACCGGGTGTCAGAGGCCTAGCGGACTCCAGCGGTGACTGTCCAACGCCGTCGTTGACGAACGAGGCGCTGCGGCCTGTTCGCTCTTCCCACGGGAATCATCCCGGCGCTGGCGACTTCCGCCTCTGCGGCGCGGCGCTACTTGGCGGTCACAACGACGTTGGTCAGCTCGATCTCCGAGGTGTATTTCATGCCACGCTTGCCAGTGCGCTCCACGCTGGCGTCTTGGTGGAAATCAAAAGTTACCGAGCCCTCACACGGAGCACCTTGAGCGGCGATGTAGCGCACCTCAAGAACGCCCTTGCCGTC
>CAZVEM010000077.1:2803-18897 GCA_964626165.1 uncultured Nannocystaceae bacterium | reverse complement strand
TGCGTTCTTCTTGCCCTGCTCGAAGAGGTCGCGGACGCGGCTGGCACCGACGCCGACAAACATTTCGACGAAATCAGAGCCCGAGATCGAGAAGAATGCGACGCCGGCTTCGCCCGCGATGGCCTTGGCCAGGAGGGTCTTGCCCGTCCCCGGCGGGCCCATGAGCAGAACGCCCTTGGGGATTCTGCCGCCGACGCGGAGGTACTTTCGTGTGTCGCGGAGGAAGTCGATGATCTCCTCGACCTCTTCACGGGCCTCTTCAATGCCCGCGACGTCCTTGAAGGTCACCTTGGTCTGATGCTCGGAGAGTAGGCGAGCTCTGCTCTTGCCAAAGCTCATCGCTTTGCCGCCCCCCGCCTGCATCTGCCGCATGAACATGATCATCACGACAACGATCAGGATCATGGGCAGGACATAGATCGCGATCTGGAGAAGACTGTTGTCGTCTTCGGGCTGAACCTTGTAGTTGATCGCGCGCTCGTCGAGGAGCTTGTAGAGGTCCTCACTCGCAGGCGCGACAATCTCGTAGTGCTTGCCGCCACGCTCATATCGGACGTCGACATGTGCAGGGTGCACCTTGAGATCAACGACGGTGTCCTTGAACTCGCCTGGGGTGTCGCGGACCTCCGTGACGAACTCGGAGTAGGTACGCTGCTCAACGGTCTGCGTCTGGTTCAGCAGGTTCGCCAAGACCAGCACCACGACGATGAGGACGAGCCAGACGAGGAGGGTCTTGGTCTGTTGCTTCACAGGCAGGGAGCGCGACTAGCGCGCGTTTCAGCATAGCCTTGAAGGAGGGGGCTTTCAACGAATCCGCCGGGCCAATCGCGGGGTTTTTTCGCGAGCCACCTACCCGTTTGCGCGGGTTTAGCCTGATTCGTGTGAGGTCGTGGGCCGCGTCAACACACGCAGGAGGTGTTTCGTGACCTCGACCTCGCGCCCGGGGCGGACATGAAATCGTCGGACTTCGCCCGGCTCTCGAATCGCCCCAACGATCGCGAGGGTCGTGCGACGTGGGATCTCGCTGAGGTCCGCCCCGCCTTGCGCGAGAACGAGACGAACGACGCGTTCAAGCACGGGACTTGCGAGACCGCGCACGTGCGCGAGCGTGAGCAGTCCACGTGACGCCTCGCCGTGCCCATGCGCCGCGTCGACGTGCTCAACCGGCGCGCTGCTTTGCCCCGCGTTCTGACAGCGCTCAAGCTCCACACGCGCCCACTCGTCGAGTGCGAGGTTGGCCTGATGAGCTTGCTCGGCGAGCTCGCACATATGCAGCTGCGCTTGCGGATTGAGCGACTCAAGACGCGGGAGCACCTCACGGCGCACCAAGACGCGCGCATGCTCAAGTGCATCGTTGGTCGGATCGTCGACAAAGGGCAACTGCAGATGCTCTGCGAGCGCCCGCACCTGGGCGCGCGTGAGCGAGAGCAAGGGCCGTAGCACCGCATCGTCGTGCTCTGGCATCGTACCCAGGCCCGCCAGGCCAGCGCCTCGCGCCATGAACATCAGCATCGATTCCGCCCGATCGGTCGCCGTGTGGCCCAGCACAAGATGGCTCGCGCCCAGCTCACGCGCTTGATCGCGGAGCGCTTGATGCCGAGCCTCCCGCGCACGTGCGGGCAGACCCGAGCCCGTCTCAAGCGCGAGACGGGTCGAGCGCGACTGCCAGCCCAGGGACGCTGCATGTTCGATGACCATCGCTGCTTCTTCACGCGAGGCATCGCGCAGCCCGTGATCGACGTGGCCGACACTGAGTATCCAGCCCATCGAATGCGCGAGCATGTCGAGCAGCGCCAGCGCCACCATGGAGTCTGCTCCGCCCGAAACGGCGACATGCAACGCGGCGCCCGCCGTCACCCCTGCGGATCGCAACACGCCACGCACGACGCCCAGAGCGCGCGCGACGCTCGGGTCTTGCTTGGGTGCGGGTCGGAACATGCCCGCGCGATGCTAACGTGCCCGCGAAGATCGAGGGTCGCCCCCGACGACGCCCCATGACCGGCCCACGCACGCCCGCCACGCCATCCTCGCCTCAGCCTGTCTCCCTCAAGGATGCCGAGCTGGCGGAGATTCTCGCCGACCCCGTCAGCCTTGAGCTCCGGGACGGCCTTGACGCGCTCGTCCCCCGACTCGAGGCGACCTCATTTACCCAAGTCGCGAGGCGACTTCGTACCGACGGGCGGCTCGAGCTCCTCTTGCCCTACGCGACAACCGAGCAACTCTGCGCGGTCATCGACCTCGACGCCTGGAAGCGCGACTCCATTGATGTCGGCTGCGCACGTCAGTGGCTCGCAGCGATTGTGCAGGCGTGGACCGAGGAAGCCGAGCGCCCACGCGGTGCGCTGCGCGAGCTCATGCTCGACATGGATCCGGAGCTTTGGACGCTGATGCTCACGCGCGGCCTCGAGGTTGTGATGCTCGATCCGGAAGACGAAGGCACGCGCGGCGAGGCGTTCGCGCGTATGGAGGAGCTTGATCTTGAAGCCTGGGGGACACCCGACGGATTCTTCGTCGTCGGTGCAACCGACGACGAACTCGGCCGCGCGGCCCTCTTCGTGCTCGAGCGCATGTACTCTGATGACCTCAACGCGGCACGGAGTCTGGTCATGTCACTCCACGCTGCGATCGAGGCCACCCTTGAGGAGGATCAGCTTCGTTTTCGCAAAGGACGTATGGCCGATCTGGGCATCCCCTCCTGGGAGGACTCGATGCCGATCTTCAAGCCGATGTCGGTGGCCGCGGCCATGCGCGACGATCATCCGCCCCGCGCCAGCGTCGGGAGCAACATCGGCGAGGGCCTTAAGATCAGCTGGAACGGCACGCAGTGGCTCTCCCGCGTGCTGGATCGCTTCGATGCGACCGAGCATACTGAACGCAGCCGCGAGTTCTTTCTCCTGGTCAATCAGCTGCTCAGCGCGCAACGCCTCGATCATGCCGATCCTGTGGATCAAGCCCATGCCTTTGCCCAGGCCCAGGGAACGGTGAGCCTCGGCTACGAGCTCTTGCACGCCGCCTACGCGCTACGACAAGGGATGGGCGAGCATGTTGACGACACCATTGACGCGCTGGTCGATCGGACACGCACGATCGGTGTGCGCGGAATCTTTAGCGTCGGCTACGGTGCGATCGCCAAGCTCCGCAAGACCGCGCTGGCGCTCCATCGCGAAGGCAAGGTCTCCCTGAGCGAGCCTGGCTCGTTGTTGCCGCGTCCCCTCGGCCCGGCGCTCGCAAGCTTGATGGCGTTGCTGCCAGAGGTCCCCGATGCGCGGGGCGTCCTGACCCCACTCGCGACCATGGCGGAGGTTGCTGGGGCGGCGAATCTCCTCGCCTGCGCGCACGCACTCACGCAGGTGGTCTTTGCCCCCGAAGGGCTGGGCATTGATGCGGTTTGGCTGACGCGCCTCGACGAACCCGAGCGCTTTGAGATCGGCGACCTCGCGCGCACCGCACTCGTACTCGCTCTGCTCGCCGGTCCGCCCCTCCCCGCCAACGACGTCGACGGCGCTCTCGCGGCGCAGGAACGAGCGTCCCGCTTCGCGCCGCTCCTCGTCGAACAGATCGAGGAGGCGACGGTGCTCATCCGCGATCCGGAGAGGCACGCGGCCTTGGAGCGAATGCTCGCACAGGCCTGTCAGCGCTGCGGGGCAGAGGCGTTCACCAGCGCCGTCACAGAACTGATCCTGCCGCGACTGGTCGCAGAACTCAGCACGCTCGAGCGCGATTCCAAGCGACGCGTAGACCTGAGTCGGCTGCGTGGCTTCCTCACGGCGCAGACGGTTTCGGCTTGGTGGGCGATGACTTACGGAGCTTGAGCTCATCGAGACGCTCAAGCGTGAGCAGTGCCGCCTCGCGCTCGATGCTGCGCAACGACGCGCCGCGGACCCTCGCGTAGCGGGTGGGTCCGTCTGGCCCGCCCAGCTCGACCTCCACCTGCCAAACTGGCTCGGTATCGGCCGTGTCTTCGCGGCTCGCGATGTAGTGCGGCGCGCCCCACCCATGACGCTGCGAGACCTGCTGCAGCTCAGACTTCGGATCGAGCGCAGGCCCGCCGTCCTCTGCGGCCGCGCGCTCCCCCGAGCGAGCATCGTCATCAAACTCATGGGACAGGTGGCGGACAAACGCCGCTCGCACGGCCGCCAAGGCGTCGCAGTCGGCTTCGCGCGCATCGAAGTAGATCGCGGCCAGCACCGCCTCCACGGCGTCGGCCAAGGTGCTTGGCCGAGTGCGCGCCCCTGTGCTCGCATCGCCGGTTCCGACCCAGAGGTACTCGCCCAGGCCGAGGGCTCGGGCCGCTCGAGCGAGTGCTCGCTCTTCGACCAGCCTCGCGCGTCGTCGCGTGAGTTCGCCCTCCCCCGCCTGCGGATGCGCGCCGTAGAGGTGCTCGGCGCTCACGAGATCGAGGACGGCGTCCCCGAAGTACTCAAGCCGACCGTTGCTGATCCATCCTGCGCGAGGATGCTCGTTGACCCAGCTCTGCAAGGTCAGCGCCGCGCGGAGCAATGCGGGGCGCGCGAATGAGTAGCCGAGGAGCTCTTGGAGCGGCTCAAGCCGGGCGAGGTCTCGCGACAGCTCCTTGCGGGCCCGGTCGCTGAGATCGTGGCGGCGATCAGGCAGCACTCGAAGCTCTGCCGGGAGGACATTCGCCGCGGACACGTCGCGCAAGGCTATCACCATGACCCCGTCGCGGATCGCGGGGCACGCGAGCGGCCGCGCGATCGATACACCGTGCGAGCTTCCGTCCCCGGCCTCGGCGAGACGGCCGTCCGCGCCACAGGAGCGCGCGCGCACCTCTGGGATGACGAGCGCGACGCTCGCGAGCTATGCTCCAGGCCGTGAGCTTCGCCGCACCTGTGTGGCGGTTCGCATTGCTGGGCAGCGGCCCACCTCCATCACCAGGTCCACATGAAGGCGCACGTCTCCACGATCACCAATCTCCTCCTCGGTGCGGCCTACGCCGACAAGCGACTCGAAGGCGACGAGGTCAAGAAGATCCACGAGCTTTTGCTGCGTCTGCTTGGCACCGACGCCCTACCCTCGGAGCTGACCGAGCAGATCGGTAACTTCAACCCCGCGAGCTTTCGGCCCGTCGAGGCCGCATCCTCCCTCAGCGCGCTCGCGCACGATGAGCGCCGCAAGGTGCTGGAGATGGTCGCCTCGGTCAACGAGTCGGACGACGAGATCGATTTTCACGAAGATCGATATCTCGGCCAGGTCGCCGAAGGACTCGGATTCTCGTCCGCCGAGATCGCCGATCTCAAGCTCGACGTCACCGAACTCGATGAGCTCGATGGCATCCTCGCGGGACTCGGCGAGTAGCGACCGCGCGCCGGTGCGTGTTGCTCAGCGATCGCTCTGTTGAGCCATCGCCCTGCTCAGCGATCGTTCTGTTCAGCGATCGTTCTGTTCAGCGATCGCTCGGCTCAGCGATCGTTCTGCGCAGCGAACGTTCTGTTCAGCGATGATCACGCCCGGTGATCGTGAGCGCTGTGTCCGGTCATGCGCCGTGCCGATCGGTGTTCGCGGCGATCCATCCACCGCCGAGTACCCGGTCACCTGCATAAATCACCGCGGCCTGCCCGGGCGCGACGGCGAAGGCCGGCTCGAGGAACTCCACCAGCGCGCCATCGCCTTCGAGGCGAACTCGGGCGGGCAGCGGCGCGGCCCGATGTCGCACTTGGACGCGAACCTCGGCGCTCTGGGCGAGTTCCTCCGCGTCCGCGCCGATCCAGCGCACATCATGGATTTTGGCGCGATGGCTTGAGAGCTCATCGCGATCGCCAACCACGACCGCACCGTCGCTGGGAAGCACACGCAGCACGTAGCGGCGCTCGCCGGTTGCCAACTCCAGCCCGCGTCGCTGGCCAATCGTGACGCGATGCAGGCCTGCGTGCTGGCCCAGCACGCGTCCATGTGCGTCCCGAATCTCACCGGGTGCGAGGGCTCCTGTGTCAATTCCGAGTGCGCCGGCGCGACGCTCGACCACGGCCGCATGATCGCCATCGGGCACAAAGCACAGCTCTTGGCTGTCACGTGCATCCGCTGCCGGAAGGCCGAGCTCGCGCGCCTTCTCGCGTACGCGCACCTTGGTCCAATCGCCCAACGGAAACACCACGCGGCGCAGCGAATGAGCGCCCATCGCGAACAAGAAGTAGCTCTGGTCTTTGTCCGGATCCGCCGCGCGATGGAGCTGCCCTTCGACCGCCCTCGCGTAGTGTCCCGTGGCCAGCAACTCGATGCCAAGCGCGTCGGCGCGGGCAAGCAAGGGCGCGAACTTGACGTGTTCGTTGCAGCGCACACACGGATTGGGGGTCTGTGCGCCGGCGTAGGCGCGGACAAAGTCGTCAATCACGGTGGTCTGGAAGCGCTCGACCTCGTCGACCACGTAATGCGGAATGCCGAGGCGCTCGCAGGCGAGACGCGCGAGATCGATCTCGGCAGGGGAACAGCATGTGCCGCCACGGCCACGGCGGGCCGATCCCGTCGCGTCATAGAGGCGCATCGTCATCCCGATCACCTCAAAACCCGCTTCGACGAGCAGCGCGGCCGCGACCGATGAATCGACGCCGCCCGACATCGCGCAGAGGATGCGCTGACCTGCGGCCCTCATCCGAGCACCTCCATTGGGGTCTGCCCAGCCCGGCTTGAACTTCTGCACACGCGACCGAGTGTGTCGATGATGATGGTCGCGGCTCGTAGCGCGTCCGCATCCGCATCCGGGTGATCGGCGAGTGGAAGGCTCATGCGAAGCACGCTGCGTGCCGCGGATGGGGACAGCCCGAGCGCGGCCCAGGTGGGGGAGATATTGCCCGCGCCAGAGCTGCACGCTGCTCCCCGCGAGACCCGAACGCCGGCCAGATCCAAGGCGATCACCGCTGTCTCCGAGTCGCAGCCGGGAAAGACCAGCGACATCGTGTTGCACAGCCGGCCATCTGGATCACCAAGTCGCGTTGCACCGAGTGCCTCTGAGATTCGTCGCGCGAGGTCATCGCTCCGTCGCCGCGTCGCAGCGGCGGCCGCAAGCAGGTCGGGAACCACGTTCGCTGCAGCGACCCCCATGCCGTGAATCGCGAGCAGACCCGGCGTACCGCTGCGCCGGCCTCGTTCCTGGCCGCCCCCGCGGATCCGCGGCACGAGCTCCAGCGCGCTGTCGTGGATCAGCGCTGCGGCGCCCGCCGGAGCACAGACCTTGTGCCCGCTGACGACGAGAATGTCGACGCCAAGCTCACGCCAAGCGATCGGCAATTTGCCGTAGGCCGCGATCGCATCACACACAGTTGCGATGCCAGGCTCGAGAGAGCGAGCGCGCTCTGCCAGCGCGGCGACCTGGTACACATTGCCGAGCTCGTGGTGCGCGAGCATGAGCGACAGCACGCCGATCGGTTGTCCGGTCGCCCGCGCGCGTTGCAGGACCTCATCGATCGCGTCCAGCTCCAGGCGCCCCTGCTCGTCACTCCGCAGCGCGAAGCTCGGATGTCCGCTGGCGCTGAGCGCCTCGATGGGCTCCCTCGACGCCGCATGTTCGATGCGCGAGAACGCGATCGCGGTCGCTCGCCCGGCCGCACGACGAGCGGCCACGAGCCCATCGATCGCCAAGTTGAGCGCCTCGGTCCCACCCGAACAGAACGTGACCTCCAACGGGCCGGCCCCCACCGACACCGCCACGGCCCGACGAGCTGCCTCAAGGACCGCTCTCGCCGCCTGGCCGCCGGCGTGCGTGGACGAGGGCTGACCCACGCCATCGCGGTCGATCAGCTCGTGGAGCGCTGCGCGAACCCGAGGATCGACCGGCGTGGTCGCGTTGTGGTCAAGATCGATCACGCGGGGCTTTGTAGCGGCCTCCGCGAACCCATGCACGCGCGCTCAACCGCGCCCGATGGTCCCGTCGTGCGCGCTGGACAAACGCGCCCATGCGCCGACGCGCGGTGCCTCAGCCGGGCTGCGTGCCCGCACGTCGGTCCACGCGGTCCAGAGGCGGACGGATCGGCTTGACCATCTGTGCCGCGAGGGCTCCGGTCGACCTTGGGCGTCGCCTGGGACCAAGGCCCCGACCCGCGGAATCGGCGATTTGGTTGACCCCGACGCGGCGGCGCGGGAGAGTGCGTGTGGATGGCGAGTGCGCTGGCCACGTTGATGGTGCGCGCGGGTTTGCTCTCAGAGGGGCAAGGCCGGGCCGCGTTTGAGCACGCCGCCTCGAGCGGACGCGCCGTCATCGAGGCCTTGCTCGAGCTCGGCCTCGCGGACGAGGACGCCCTGGTCGCCTTCGCACAAAGTCGCCTCCTGATCCCGCGCGTTCGCGACGTTGTGCTGGGTCGCGTGCCCGCGACCACATGGGGGCTGATCCCCGGGGAGCTGGCGTGGCGGACCCTGGCGATGCCTATCAGCTTGGACGACGCCGGTAATCTCACGATCGCGCTCGCCGATCCGACCGATGCCGAAGCGGTGGACGCCCTCGCGAAGCACACGCGGGCCTACGTGATCCGTGCGGTCGCGCCGCTGGCAGCACTGCGCGCGATGATGACCGCGCGTTACGGCCCACGGGAGGCGCTCGATCCCGCAGCCACGCAGCCGGGCATGATTCGCGAGGCACACGCGCGCGCGATTCCAGGTCGCGGACCAACACTCGCGGGGACCGAAGCGCTTGAGCATCGCGGCGATTCACATCCCGCCGCCGCGATCGCGATGCGTGCGTCAGGATGGTCCGCTCCAGAGACACCGATCGGCATGCCGGCAGTCACGGGTCCCGACCCCCGAGCCCCGGCGCGCACCCCTGGCGGGGCAAACTATGATCCTCGCAAGGCGCGACTTCATCACGTCTCGCCCGAGGAGAGCGCGGCCCTCAGCGGCGCCGTTCGAGCAGTTGCCCCCGGCGCGCTCGATCAGACAGAGCGTCCCATGGTCAATCCATATGGCGTCGTGCAGGGCTACGGCGCTCCCTTCGATCGGCCCCAGAGCCCTCCTCGGCCGCATGCGGATCCCTTCGCGACCGAGCCTGGATCGCGCGGCGGCACCACCGGGTCCTCGGCTCCCAACGTTGGAGCTTCGGTGACTGGAGCGCCGCATCCTGCAGCGCTCCACGGTGCAGCGCGACCGCAGAGCCAACCCCACATCGGATCTGGACCGATGAGCGAGCTGCCACGCGGTCCTCGTCCGCCCGCCGCGACCCCGGGTGGCGGCAGCTACGGCTTGCCCGATCCCCGTAATATGGAGGCCGCCGGCGTCGAGAAGCGCATTGTGTCGGTGACGCCGACACGAACGCCCGCTCGCACCCCGGGTCCACGCGGGCATGTTTGGAATCCACCGCTCACCGGACCCGCGGCAGAACCCGTCCCGCTCTCGCCGGAGGCCTTTCACGTCGTCCTTCCGCGGATCCAAGCGGCCGCGAGTCGTGACGACGTGGTTCGACTCGTGCTCGACTTCTTTGGCGCCGGCTTTTCGCGCGTGATCTTGTTCGTGCACTCCCATCAAGAGCTTCGGGGGCACGACTGCCGCGGCGCCGATCTGATGGTCGAGGCCGTGCGTCAGGTGCGGATCCCAACATCGGGTCCCTCGCTCTTCGAACGCTGTATCAGCAGCAAGGCCCCCTACTTTGGTCGCATGACGACCAATACCGAGATCGATTCCGCCTTTGCGCAGGCCCTCGGTGGTGTCAGCGGCAACGTGCTGCTGCTTCCGATGACACTCGGTGATCGAGTGCCGCTGGTGCTCTTCGCTCATGGCACACGGCACGCAGTCGACCCCGTCTCGGTCTATGACCTCACGACGATCGTCGGCGGCGTGCTGCAGCGTCTGTTGATGCAAGCCAAGCGCGGCTAGGGGCTGCGAGCACAGTGGGGGCGACCACTCCGCGTCGCGAGACCGCGCCGCGGATGTCATGCGGAAACCGCCGTCGCATGTGGTTCGGGTTCGGGACGCCCGCTGCCGGTTTGCTCAACGACCCGCTAGAGCGCCACGCCCTTGCGTGCGCAGTGGCCGATATGGGCCTTGAGGTACTTGCTGGGCAGTTCGCGCCCAAGCTGCGATTGCATATAGACCGCCACGGGCACGACCTTGTCGAGATCGACCCCCGTCTTTACGCCCATGCCGTCGAGCATGTACACGACGTCCTCGGTCGCGACGTTCCCGGAGGCGCCCGGCGCATAGGGGCAACCGCCCAAGCCGCCGAGCGAGCTATCGACGATCGAAATGCCCAGCTGCAGCGCGACGGTGACGTTGGCGAGCGCGGTGCCTCGAGTGTCGTGGAAATGCACCGCAAGCTGCTCTTTGGCGATGGATCGCTCCATCAAGCCCGACAAGATCCAAGCGACCTGTCGCGGCGTGCCGACTCCAATGGTGTCGCCAAGGCTAAGCTCGTAGACGCCCATGTCGAGCAGTGACTTGCCGACGTGATACACCGACTCAAGCGAGATGCTGCCCTCGTAGGGGCAGCCGTACACGGTGCTCACGTAGCCGCGGACCTTGACCCCACGCGATAGCGCTTCGCGGCAGACCTCTGCATAGGTCTCAAGCGCCTCATCGGTGCTCTTGTTGATGTTCTTTTGGTTATGCGTCTCGCTCGCGGCCATGAACACCGCGATCTCATCCATGCCGGCCCGACACGCAGCATCCAGTCCGCGCAAGTTGGGCACCAAGGCCGAGTAGCGCACCCCCGGCTTGCGGGTGAGTCGGCTCGCGAGCTCGGCATGGTCTGCGAGCGCGGGGATCCAACGCGGATTGACGAAGCTCGTAATCTCGATCCGACGCACGCCCGCGTCGACCAAGCGCTCAATCATCGCGATCTTGCTGTCGGTCGAGACGATCTGTGCTTCGTTCTGAAGCCCGTCTCGCGGACCGACCTCGTAGATCTCGACTTCGGCCGGCAGCGCACCAAATAGCGCCGCATCCGTCGCGGCGCGCTGCTGCGTCTGGGCGCCCGAGGCGCTGGTGTCTGGAACCATGTCCACCTCGCCCCCTTGTAGATCCGACAGCGGTCGCTGTCACGCTACCCGATGGGGCGATCTTTGGGCGACATCGGTCTGGCGACCTCCACGGGCCGATCCGCGACCGCGTAGCCGGTGCCGCCGAGCCGACCAAGACTGGCAAGTGCGGCAGGCTGGATCGCTGCGAGCTTCCCGCGAGCATCCAACGTGAGCAGATCGTTGCGCAGCCAGGCGCACAGCACCTCAAGGAGCAGCATCGTCACCGACGGTGCGCCGTCGGGACGTTGTCCAAGCGGAATTGCGTGGGTCAGCCTGCACTCAAAGCCGCCGTGCGAGTCAGCGACGCGCTCAGGGGCCACTCTCTGCGCAGGCGCCCCGCGAATCCCCGCGTAGGTCCACTCGCTTTGATGTGCAGCCAAGGACGCGGCGGTCTGGTTCATCGCCTCCAGCTGCTCGCCGTGGACATGCGAGATCGTGCAAACGCCCGTGTCCAGAAGATTCCGCAGCGTGTCTTTTGCTCGGCCGTCGGGCTGCGACGAGATCGAGAGCATGACTGTGGGCGGATCCGAACAGACCGCCTGGTAGTACGAGAATGGAGCGAGATTGGCGATACCGGCGCGACTCCGCGTCGAGACCCAGGCGATCGGACGCGGCGCGACGAGGTCGGTCATCAGACGGTAGCGCTCCGTCACGCTGAGGGTGTCCATGCTCAACTCCACGATGCTCGCGGCCGCGGAGGATTCGGAGTCTTTCGCGGCGACCTCCGCTCCCCTTTCCGCGCTCATGCGGGCGTCCCTACCCGCTTGGCCCGGCCGCTGACTTTGCTCGGCGTGGGTTTCGCCGGCCCAGCGGGCGGGCGGGCGCGAACCTTGCTGGGTTTGCTCGGAGTTGAACCGAGGACCGGCCCTGTCTCTTCGTCGGCCTGAGTCGTGCTCGCCCCGCGCTTGGCCTTTCGCGGCAAGGTCTCACCCGTTGCCGGCGCTCGGCGACTCTCTTTGAGCACGGACGCGAGGACGCGCCCGGTATGCGAGCCGGCCTGCTTCGCGACCTCTTCGGGCGTCCCCACGGCGACGACTTCACCGCCCCCAACGCCGCCCTCTGGGCCGAGGTCCACGATGTAGTCGGCGCACTTGATGACGTCGAGGTTATGCTCAATCACCACCACGCTGTTGCCGGCTTCGACCAAGCGCTGCAAGACTTCGAGCAGCTTGCGAGTGTCTTCGAAGTGCAGCCCGGTGGTGGGCTCGTCGAGCACGTAGAGCGTGCGCCCGGTCTGAACTTTCGCGAGCTCGCGCGAAAGCTTGACGCGCTGCGCTTCACCGCCCGACATCGTGGTCGCAGGTTGGCCGATCTTCATGTAGCCCAGGCCGACCTCGCGAAGGGTCTCGATGATGCGATTGAGCTTGCGATGGTTGGCGAAGAGCTCGGCGCATTCATCGATGCTGCTGTCGAGGATCTGCGAGATGTCGCGACCCTTGAAGCGAACTCCGAGCGTCTGCTCGTTGTAGCGCTTGCCCTTGCACTGCTCGCAGGGGACGTAGACATCGGCGAGAAAGTGCATCTCGACCTTGACGACGCCGTCACCGCTGCACGATTCGCAGCGCCCGCCCTTCACGTTGAATGAGAAACGACCAGCTTCCCAGCCCCGTGTGCGCGACTCGGGAAGCTGGGCGAAGAGCGTGCGAATCTCGTCGAAGGCCTTGGTGTAGGTCCCCGGATTGCTGCGCGGCGTTCGTCCAATCGGCCGTTGGTCGATGGCAATCACCTTGTCGAGCGCCTCCAGCCCGCGCAGAGCCTTGTGCTCGCCGATCCGGTCGGTCGTGCCATGGAGCTGCCGCCCGAGCGCCGGGAGGAGGATGCCGTTAATCAACGAACTCTTGCCCGCACCCGAGACGCCAGTGATCGCGACGAAACATCCCAGCGGTATACGAACATCGACGTTGCGGAGGTTGTGCTCCTTTGCGCCCAACACCTCGATAAATCCCTGAGGCGGGCGCCTTGTCGCGGGCAGGTCGATCGAGCGGGTCTTGGCGAGGTAGGCCCCCGTCATGCTGCCCTTGGCGCGCTCCAGCGCCGCAGGGGTCCCGGCGAACACGACCTCACCGCCGAGGTGTCCTGCCCCAGGGCCGAAGTCGACGACGAAGTCCGCCGCGCGGATCGTGTCTTCGTCGTGCTCGACGACAATGACCGAATTGCCGAGGTCTCGCAGTCGGACCAGCGTCTCGATCAAGCGCTGATTGTCGCGCTGATGGAGCCCGATGCTGGGCTCGTCGAGCACGTACATCACGCCCGACAGCTCGCTGCCAAGCTGGCTTGCCAAGCGAATGCGCTGGGCCTCACCGCCCGAGAGGGTCGGGCCGGAGCGTTCAAGCGTCAAATAGTCGAGACCGACATCGAGGAGGAACTTGAGGCGAGCGTTGATCTCCCGCATCACCCCTTCCGCGATCACATGCTGGTTGCCGCGGAGCTTGAGGTCGGTGAAGTGCCGGGCACAGATCGCAACCGTCTGCGAGGTCACCCAAGCAATGCTCTGACCCGAGACCTTCACGGCGAGGCTCTCGGGACGTAGGCGCCGACCGCCGCAGACATCACAGGCCCGCTCGGTGAGGAACTTGCGATAGTGGTCGCGCGCCAGATCGCTGTTGGTCGCGGCGTGGCGCCGCTCGAGATCCGCGAGCACCCCGTCAAAGCGCACTCCCCAGGTGCCCTGGCTGTTGCTGTCGTCCGAGCCCCAACTGACCTTGAGCCGCGCGGCTCCAACTCCGTGCAAAACGGCGTGCTGCTGCTTTTTGGTCAGCTTCTTCCACGGCGTGTCGAGGTCGACATCGCAGGCTTGAGAGAGTGCCTCGATGATCTTGTAGGTCCAGCCCTCGCCACGCTCGACCGCGGTCGCCCACGGAGCGATCGCACCGTCGCGGATCGAACGCGAGGGATCCGGCACGACCAGCGAGGGATCGGCTTCCAGTCGTGAGCCCAGCCCATTGCAGGCGGGGCAACAGCCCAGCGGCGAGTTGAACGAGAAGCTCTGCGGAGAGAGTTCGGGGAACGCGTGGCCACAGCAACTTCGCTGCTGCGAGAACCGGAGCTCTTGGGCCTTGCCCTCGCCCGTCGCCGCGATCAATGCGCCCTTGCCCTCACGCAGGCCCAATTCGACGCTGTCGTTGAGCCGTCGACGATCCACGCTGCCGATGGTGACGCGATCGATCACGAGATCGACGTCATGCTTTAGCTTCTTGTCGAGCTTGATCTCCTCGTCGAGACGACGCAGCTGACCATCAACGCGCACGCGAACATAGCCGCGCGCGGCGAGGTCGGAGAACAACTCGCGAAACTCGCCCTTGCGGTGCTCAACCAGCGGCGCGTGCAGGGTCACCTGGGTCCCCCCCGGCAAGCCGATGATCTCATCGGTGATCTGCTCGGCACTCTGATTGGCGACCACCTTGCCGCATTGGTGACAGTGCTGGACGCCCACGCGTGCGTAGAGCACCCGGAGGTAGTCGTAGATCTCCGTGATCGTGCCGACGGTTGAGCGTGGGTTGTTGCTCGCGCTCTTTTGCTCGATCGCGATGGTCGGCGAGAGCCCGGTTAGACGCTCGACCTTGGGCCGCTCAAGTTGCCCCAAGAATTGACGGGCGTACGCCGAGAGGCTCTCCACGTAGCGCCGCTGGCCTTCCGCGTACAGGGTGTCAAAGGCAAGGCTGGACTTCCCCGAGCCCGAAACTCCCGTAAAGACGACGAGGGATCGCTTCGGGATTCGGAGCCGATCGACCTTCAGGTTGTGCTCTGACGCGCCGAGCACCTCGATAAAGTCCGGCTCGCGCACGGCGCTGACCGCCCCGTCTCGTCGTGGTGCAGGCATGAGGTCGCGGAGCCTATCACCGAAGGCCGGTCCGGCCAGGCGTGGCGGCCCGCCCGCCACTTGCCCGCAGATCGATGTTGATCGAATCGACGCCGGCTCGTAGGGTGCTTTGGTGGTGAGGCTGCAACTCTCGCGCTGGCAAGCGGTGCTCGGCAACGATCTGTGTTCCCGAGCAGCGAAGCGATCGCGGAGCTGCGTGCCTCAATTCGGCGTCTTCTCGCTGGTCGTCGCGCTCGCGGCGTGTGCCGATCCAAGCGAGGGTGACGAGGGGACCTTTCCCCCGACGGCGTGGGAGAGCGCCACACCCGTGACCGGAGATGCGGCCTGGTATGCGGCAGTCCAAAGCAGCGATCCCCAGGCCGCGCACCAACCTGAGGAGATCGACTGCGGTCCGGCGGGCTGGCGCACCGAGCTCGGTGAGCTCGAAATCGACACCGCGTTTTGCAACTACGGTTGGTTCGCCCACGACCTCAGCGATGCTTGGCCCCGCGGATCGAAGTTCACCGGCACGTTCCGTCATTTTGACCTGACAGCTCCAGCGCCCGCTGAGACCCACGCCCGCCTCTACATCGACGGGCAGATCATGGCGGACTGGGTCATCGAGATCCCTGGCGGCGCCCAGACCGCCCCGGCCGCGGTCCTTGCCGTCGAATACATCCTGGAGGAAGGCACCGCGGAAGGCGCCAGCATCGCGCTTCACCTCCACAATCACGGCCAAAACAACTACGCGCTGTCCGTGCTCCAGGCCGCGCGGCCAGAGCCCTGATCTCACGCCAAATTTGGCATTGTCACGTGAGCGAGTGCCCCGCGCTGGCGCTTCGCCTGTTACGCTCACAGTGCTCATGTCGCGCATGTATCGAGACCATCTAGTTTGGGCAGCGTTGTTGCTGCTGCCCGTCGTCGCACTCGGCTGCGCGCCGGACGACAACGCCGACAGCTCCGCCGATGCGGGCGACAACGGCTCCTCCGACGATGAGGGCCTCGCCTGCGCCGACGCGCCGACCTGGCATCAAGACATCGCGCCAATCGTGTCGGAGCACTGCACCGGTTGCCACGTCGACGACGGCATCGCACCAATGGCGCTGACCAGCTACGAGGGCTCGGTCGATTTCGCCCCGTGGATGGCATCGCGCGTCGAAGCTGGGGAGATGCCGCCCTTCTTGGCGCGCGACACCGATGAATGCGTGCCTCGACACGGCTGGCGCGACGACCCGCGCCTCAACGCCGAGGAGACCGCCTTGCTACGCGAGTGGGCAGACTGCGGTGGGCCTGAGGGTGACCCGAACAACGCTGCGCCCCTGCCTCCGCCGCCCGTGACC
>CAZVEM010000077.1:0-2793 GCA_964626165.1 uncultured Nannocystaceae bacterium | reverse complement strand
GTGACCGAACTCGAGGATGCCGACATCGAGATGGTCATGAAGAGCCCGGTCGATGTCGGTGGCACCGATGATCAGTTCGAGTGCCTTGTGCTCGATGAGATCGAGACGACCCGCTATCTCAACGGCATGCAGATCGTGCCAGGCAACGGTAAGATCGTGCACCACGTACTCGTGTGGGCCGACAAGAGTGGGGAAGCTGTCGAGCTCGGCGGCGAAGACGGCCGATATCCTTGCTTCGCCACACCCGGCACCAGCAACTTCGACTTCGTCGGCGCGTGGGCGCCGGGTTCGGTGCCCATGATCACGCCGGACGGCGTGGGCATTTCACTCGATGCAGGGTCCCGCATCGTGCTCAATGTCCATTACCACCCGACCGGAGGTGGCGTGGAGACCGACTCGGCCACATCCGTGCGCCTGCGATTCATGGACACGTTCCCCAGCTACTTCGGCATCAACCTGCTGATCGGCAACTTTGACGGCCCAGAGATCGGCGGTGACGGGTTGCTGCCCGACCCGAACAACGGCAATGAGACCGAGTTCTTGATCCCAGCGAACGCTGCAGGCCATCAGGAGTGGATGCGCTACACCCTCGGGAGTGGCCTGCCGGACAAGGTCCGCCTTTGGGCCGTCGGAACGCACATGCACTACGTCGGCACCGACATGAGCATCGGCGTGCACCGTCCGGTGGATCCCGGCACGGAACCCCAGAGCGAGTGCCTGCTGCAGACCCCCGGTTGGGACTTCAACTGGCAGCAACTCTATGTGTACGACGCGCCCATTGAAGAGCTTCCGATCGCCAAGCCCGGAGATCAGCTCTACTTCCGCTGCACGTACGACAACACGATGGACAACGAGTTTGTCGCTGAGGCCCTCAAGCAGCAGGGACTCGACGCGCCCCAGGACGTGTATCTCGGGGAGACCACCCTCGACGAGATGTGCCTGGGGCTGTTCGGCGTCGCGGTCTCCATCAACGACCTCTAGAAGGCTCGTCGATCGACACGAGGCGCCTCGATGACACGAGGCGCCTTTTTTCTGGCCGCGTCAGCCGGCGACCTTGGCGAAGGCATCGCCAAGGAGGTCCACCCAATCGGCGTGGTCGGGCAGGCCATGACACGCACGGATCTGCGGCAGCTCGGGATCGATCACGATCGCCCCGTTGGTGCTGATGCCATTGTAGTCATGGCGACAGATCGAATCGACGCCGTCGCTATGGTCGGCGAAGTAGCTCTGCGCTCGCGCCATGTCGAGCTGGCCGCGCCCACTCTCCAGCAAGCCATTGATGCGGGCGAGGCGTCGGTGCGAGCTTTGCTGGGGCGTCTGCCCCTCCTGCGCCGCAAACTCGGGCACCAGGCAGTGATTGGTGTGGGCCGCGTAGCCGCTGCGAAGGTCCGCGCGCCGATGCTGCGTCGCAGTACACTCGATAGTCGTGGCCTGCCCGCCCTTGCCGGTGAGGTAGTAGTAATGCGCGCCCGCTCGCGTCGCCGTTTCCACGCAGGCGACGGCCGACTCAAAGTCGCGCTGGGATAGCGCCTTGTGGATGATGCTGAGGTAGTTCACGCCACGGCGCGCATCGGTGGTGCGCAGGTTGGTGGTGCCAACCGCGACGCCCGCTTCGTTCAGCCCGATCAGCGAGAGGCAGCCCGTCGTCGTGAGAGTGCAAGTCGCGGGACCCTCGCTCGGCTTGCGGATCACGCCAATCACAAATGGCATGTTGTCCGTTGCGAGATCCCAGGTCTGCCCGCAGAGGATCCGGCCATCCTTGGTCCAGTCACGCTGCGCGACGAAGGAGGTGCAACCGCCGAAGGTCTCCAGATCGCCTTGCCACGCCAAGACATCACGGAAGTCCGTCAATCCGTTCATGGCCAAGACTTGCGTGATCTCGAGATTTGCGCCCTGGGCGATGCCCTGCAGCTCCTCGTAGCCACGATGATCGTAGTCTCGGGTGGCGTCCAGGCTCGCCGCCGACAGCCGCAGAAGGGTCTCGACGCCCACGTCACGGCCGCCATAGGCGAGCGCCTGGCCCAACGCGTTCTTCACCCGCAGCTCGTAAAATTCTTGGATCTGCGCGCGGCAGGTCTCACCGAATGCACGACCGATTTCGAGGTGGGTTCCGGATAGCGTGAGGACCTGCATGCTGGCTCCGCGAACAATCTCGCAGCCAGCGGATCGTGCGGCAAGTCGTGCGCGTGCGCGATTGATCCGGCCTTGCGGTGTGGATCGACTGGCGGCGCATGTGCTGCCGCGCGTCGGCTGCAATCGCGAGCACCCTGCGCCAAGCCTGCTATGCAGTCGTCGTGAGCAAAGACCTCGTCGAGCGAGACCCCGCGGGGGCGCTGGCACGCATGGCGCAGGAGACGGACGAGCACGCACCGCGCCGGCGGGCGATCCTTGCTCGCGGCGAGCGCTTCCTGTGGCGGGTCGCTCCGCCGGCGCCCGAGCATGTGCAGGTCCTTCGCGTGGCGCTCGCCCCCAAGCTGTTCGTTCGCTCGCCCGTGCCGCGGTTCCGAGAGCAGGCGGCGCAGGCGTCACAGCCCGGGCTTGCGACCCCTGAGCTTTACGCGGCGATGGATCGCGCGGCGGCCCGAATCCAAGCGCACGAGTGCCTGAGTGCGTACGTGCTGCCTTCGCCGGCGGCGGTGCTACGGGCATCGACGCAGTGGCTCCTCCTCTTTGCCCGCGGACAGGCGGATCAAGAGGGGACGCAGGACGCCGTGTTGGAGCGCATTGCGACGCTGCTGAGTGCCTTGCTCGCCGTCGAGACGGGCGCCGTCTATTGCTGCGACGGCGCCCGTT
>CAZVEM010000076.1:0-18956 GCA_964626165.1 uncultured Nannocystaceae bacterium | reverse complement strand
CCCCAGCGATAGTCCCACGAGCTTCTGTCAGGCGGCCAGCACGACGCCCGAGAATGGAGCGCTTCAGGCTCTTCCTTGCACGCTCCATTTGTCCGACTTTGTATTCGCCCCGGACACACCCGTGGAAGTCGACGCCCAAAACGTCGCGTGTCTAAATCTCTGCCCGTCTGGCGTTGGAGCGATGCTCAACGAAGGTACGACGCCAACGCTCGTCGCAGGAGACGACACGCCGATGTCGCGCCCCTGGCTTGAGCGCCTCCACTATGGGCAGGGTAGCGATGAGCCCGCCACCAACGTTCCCAGCGGTCTGGGGATGCTCGCTGCCCTTCGCTGCGTAGCGCCGCAGGGCATCAATGGCTGCGGCTTTGAGAGCCAGCTTGAGGGGATGTACCAATCACTCGCAAAGGCCAAAGATGCAGGGAGACCGGAGTACGGCTTTGTTCGAGAAAATGCGCTGCTCGTCGTGGTGCACGTGACCGACGAAGCCGATTGCTCCTTCAACAAGGGCCTCTCTGGTGTCGGAGCTCTGCTTTCCCCGTCGGGCTCAAAGAATTTCTGGGAGGACCCATCCCTTGCGCAGGCGACCAGCTCGATCTGCTGGAACGCGGGTGTGAAGTGCAGCCCAGAGAAGAATCCTAGCGGGCCACCGCAGCAATACGATTCCTGCTCGGCGCAGAGTTGGTCGTTGAGCGGCAACGAAACAAGCTCGGCTGCGGACTCCGTGCTCTACTCGCTTGAACGCTACAAGGGTCAACTTGCCGAGTTGCAGTCGAGCAAGCGCGCCGCCGGGGGCGAGGTCGTTGTCGCACTGTTCGCGGGCGTTCCACTTGGCTACAACGGGAATGCGGGCACGATCGTGTACGAGGACGAGGATTTCTCAAGCACGAACGACCAGGGGAGCTACACCCAAGCGGAAGCCACCACCGAGCAGGCCCTTTTTGGGATCGGCAAAGGCTGCGTGACGCTCAGTGGAGGTGAACGTCGCACTGGGATTCCGCCCGTGCGGCTTCGCGAGATCGCGGAGGAATTTCCGCACCTGAGCGGCGCGGGCGCCCCGCGGAACACCGTCTATTCGATCTGTGAGGGCGACTTCGGTCCCGCCCTCGCCGATCTGGGGGACGTGATCAAGGACGCGCTGAAGTAGTTAGGGTCGCGCATTCACATCGCCCTCCGCGTCACTCGTTCAACGCGGTCGAAATCGCGCCGGCGATCCGCACACGGGAGTGGTCGCGAAGGCGCCGACTTAATTCTCGCTTAGATGTGGGTTTGCGGCTGATCTGAGTCTGGGCCTTGGCGATCTGAGGCCAGATGAAAGATATGCACGAATCTACGGATTCAGCGCCGCCCCTACGCCGCGTTATTAAAAAGACGGTGAATTCAGACTCGTGGGCTTGACCTTGAGCCATCGCCCGACCATGGTTTGCCCCAAATGGCGCCAGCCCTCATTCTGACAGGTCTTTGCGTATCAACCATCCTTGGGGCCGGGCCCCTGATGTCACCGCATGCCATCGAGGCACAGATGGGTCCGCCCCCGCCTCCGACAGCCCCCGCACCAGCGGCTGCAGTTGCGGAGACTGAGCCGCCGGAGGACCAGGCCGATGCAGATCCAGTGCCGGTGGATGATCCACCTGAGCCCGAGGCGCGCGTTGTCGATCGAGAGCGTCCCGAGGGACCTCGTTCTGCTCGCCGTGCCGAGTCAAGTCGAGAGTCCGTCACCGGTGTGCTCACGCCAGGAACTCGCGGCTTTTACATCCGCTTCAACGCCGGCCGCAGTTACATGATCGCAAGCGATGACCCGGTCGACTATGCGGGTGGCCTTGCGAGTCCTTCCTTTCGACTTGAGCAAGCGTTTGGTCTGCATCCCGTGACCAGAACGTCGGAAGGCTTCGTGCTTGAGATCGTCGCTCAGGAGACCTTTAACGGCGCAACCGGCGACGGGAGTCGCCTTTCCGAGCTTGCCATCGGCCCCCGCTTCGGCGGAGACCTCAGGCTCGGGGCTCAGCACGCGGTGTACTTCCGACCACACGGCACGGTCATGTACAACTTGCAGCAGGAAATTCTTGGAGGTCCAGATGGCGAGACGAATCGCTACTCGCGTGTCGCACTCGCGTTCGGCATGGACTTCTCGCTCATTCTGACGGACCGCTTTGTGTTCGCCGTGCGACCACTTGAGCTGGAACTCGCCACCAGCTTCTCTTCGTACTCCGTCCGCGCCAATCTCATCGGCGGAGCCGGCATCACGTTCTAGCCAGAGGCTCCACGATGCACTGTCGCTGTGAAGCGGCGGTAGTGCACCTACATATGCTGCGCTTCGAGTCACGGCATCGGCAGGCCGATGAGCGGCCGGACGACGCCGTCAAGAAATGCCGCGTGAAAGAGCACGGGAAGTGGGAGTGCGAGCCAGGCTATTGTCCAGATGTGGGCGATCACGCGACGCTCCGCAAAGAACTCACCGAGTCTCAACTCAATTCGCGTTGCAACTCCGTGCAGGACAAAATACACGGTGGGTAGGCCATATCCCGCACCCACCGGAACGCTGATGGCGAGCTCGTGCAGCAGCCCGGAGAAGCCGAACGCGACAAGTGCCGCTCCATCGCGGCCAAGATAGGGACGCAATGGGCCGTAGACGGCGCGTTGCGTCATCTCCGTAAACGGCAGGTTCCAGCGCCGGGACCAAAACTCGCCGAGGCTCGTGGCGTAGAGGGGCGCATCGAAGAGCGATCGGGCGTCAACGCCCGCGACTCGCCACGCGCCTGCGAGTACGTTGAAGATGCCGAAGTGAAGAATGAGGCTCAGGCCTGGCAAGGCAAATATGGATGCGGCCACGGCGGATCCCGTCGCCGCATATGCCAGATGGGCTAGGCCGACCAACACCATGCCCATCGCGAGGCGCAATGCGCCTTTTCCGAACAGAGCCGCAGCGTTGGGAAGGGGGCGCCACGGGATCGTGGCGAAGAGTTCGGGGCGCATGCCTGGCCATGCGGCGGCCCATGCCGTCCACGCCACCAAGTTCAAACGAGTTCCCCGTCGCGAGCTCTCCTCGTCGGCGACGACGGCCTTCATTGCAAAGAGCACGACCCCGCAGATTGCGAGCGTTCGAAACAACGGGGGCTCTCCATGTGCGAGCGCCAGGACCGCTCCAAAGCCGCTGGCCACCAGTCCCCACGCAAGTATGCGCGCGGTCACAGGGTTTCGAACGCGAGTGATGGCAAAGCCCACCGAGAGTACGGCGAGCATCGCTGCGCCGGCTCCGAGCATCGCACTATGACTGGCAAAGCGCATGGCCGTCCATCAAGTTGAAAACCATCGTCGCGCTGTAGACGGGTGCGAGCGCGATGAAGAGCCCTTCCAGGCTCCAACGGGCGAACACATTGAATGGTGTGCGCGGTATCTCCGATGTATCGAAGTAGGTCCACTGAATGACGACACGCGCGATCCAGTAGGCTGCCATGAACCCACTCACGGCCGCCGCGAGCGGGCTGTGGTCCAGCAACAGCGACGTGCCAAACGCCGACAAGAGCCCAAAGGCCATGTTCGTGGCTAGCGTATATCCCGAGTACACCCAGAACATCTGACGAATGAGTGGACTGACGTGGGAAAGCTTCTCACGCCACCCAAGCTGGCGAGGGATCGCGGCCGACCCGAGCACCAGCGCGAGCTGTCCCGCACCTGCGAGCCGCAATCCGATCGTCAGCCACGCGTGCAGGGCCACCTCACTTCACTAGCAGGCTGTCGAAGAACACTGCTCGGCGCATGGCCGCGCACCCACCATGCAGCCCCTTACTCGCTCGTCGTGTCGCTCGTCGGTCACCTACGCCCGGTACGCTCCCTCTTCGCGCCTGGTTCTGCTTGGCGATTGCACGGCGATGCACTCCACGGGGGTTCTACGACAGCCTGCTAGCATGTCGCGGCCGAAAGAGCGTTGGCCAAGCACGTGTCAGCGGTGCGCACGGAGGCGCGCAAGCTCGGTTCGCAGGGCTGCAATCTCTTGGTCTTTCGCGCTCAACGACGCCCGAACGTGCTCCGCTTCGATCCGGAGCGGGATGTGTTGTCGGCAGTTCGCGTCCCAGGCGAGAACCCGAATGAGGACTGCTCGCTCCGGCTTTGCGGCGTAGCCCGCGGGATGGAGCGCGGAGAGCATGGCGGGGTCTTCTTCGACCACGAGAGCCTCGCCCCAGATCTTTACACGCGACTGTTCCTCATAGTCGATGAGGAAGAGGTGAACCTTATTGTTCTCGACCAAGTTTCCAAGCGAGATGTACTGCTTGTTGCCTCGATAGTCCGCAAATCCAAGTGTTTGGGCGTCGATGACACGCAAGAATCCTGGCGGTCCTCCGCGATGCTGGATGTAGGGTTGCCCGGTGTTGTTCGCGGTGGCGAGGAAGAAGCTGCGCTGGCGCGCGATGAAGTCGGCCAGCTCCTCGCTGATCTCCGTGCTCCAACTTCCGGCCTCTTCCATGCGCGCGTAGGCTTGTCGTGATCCCTTCGCTGCTTGGATGGCCTTGACGGCCGGCGTGAAGGCGATATCGCTCGAGTACCGTGTTGGAGGTGTGCCCATGGCATCACAGACCAAGCTCGGTAAGTCCCGGATGTTGGGCAGGGCGCGGCCCGAGAGGCCAGAGAAACTTCCGGTCTTGGGGCTCGATTGGGACGTCGTTGATGCTGGCCTCGCGTCGCCGCATGAGTCCGTCGGCGGCGAACTCCCACTGTTCGTTGCCGTGCGCCCGAAACCACTGGCCGCTCGCGTCGTGCCACTCATAGACGAAGCGCACCGCGATCCGGTCATCGGTGAATGCCCAGACTTCCTTGATCAGCCGATAGTCGAGCTCGCGCTGCCACTTGCGTGTCAAGAAGGCCTCGATCGCGGGCCGCCCCGTGAAGAACTCGGAGCGATTGCGCCAGCGACTGTCTTCCGTGTACGCAAGGGCGACGCGCGCTGGATCTCGCGAGTTCCAGGCGTCCTCGGCCATCCGCGCTTTTTGGGCGGCGGATTCAGCATGAAAGGGGGGGAAGGGCGGTCGGGACATGGTGTGGCGTCCTTGGCTCGGGTTGGGGCTGGAGTTGAGACAGTGATCTCATCTTGTCGCGTGGGGCCGCACGACAGGGAAGTCGACATCCGTGTTCGCGACGGAGTTGACGTAGTTTGTCAGCGTGTTGAGGGCAACGTGCAAGACGATCTCGAGCACTTGGGCGTCGCTGTATCCCGCCGATTTGACTGCCTCGAGGTCCGCGTCGCTGACATGGCCGCGCGCTTCCACGACGCGAGCCGCAAAACGCAGCGCTGCGGCGGCCTTGGGGTCGCTGGAGCCTTGTTCACGCGCCGCGTCAATCTCGGCGTCGTCGAGCTTCGCGAGGTTCTTGCTCAGGTAGCTGTGCGCAGAGAGGCAATAGCTGCAGCCATTGATCTCGGCGACCGTCATCGCGAGACGCTGGCGCGTGCGGACGTCGAGCGTCCCTTTGCCAAGTGCGCCACTCAGCCCGAGATAGCCCTCGAGTGCCGCTGGGCTGTTGCCGATGAGGCGAAAGAGGTTTGGGACGGATCCGAGCTGCTTCTCGACTGCCTGGAGCAGCGGCTGCGAGGCGGTGGGGGCGGCTTGGATGGAGGAGGGGATGGAGAGTCGTCGCATGACGCATCTATGCTTCGCCGTGGTTCCGGCAACAATACCGAGATTTGACACTTCACTATTGCAGGATATGAAATAGCGAGCATGGACCGACTCGAAGCAATGACGGCCTTCGTCGCCGTCGCAGACCTCCGGGGCTTCGCACCCGCGGCCCGCCGGCTGCGCCTCTCCCCTTCGGCCGTGACGAGGCTGGTCGCTGGTTTGGAGGAGCAGCTCGAGATTCGGCTTCTGCATCGTACGACTCGCGCCGTGGCGCTCACCGACGCGGGTGCGCGCTACCTCGAACGCGCGCGGCGGATCATTGCAGACGTGGAGGAGGCCGAGGGCGCGGCGCGAGCCGAGCGGCGCGAGCCGACGGGCCGCTTCGTGGTGGCAGCGCCCAACGTGTTTGGTCGTCTGCGGGTCGCGCCTGTGTTCTGCGAATTCATGGCGCGCTATCCAAAAGTTGTCGGCGAGCTCACCTTGTCGGATTCCCTGGCGAGCTTCGTCGACGAGCGCATCGATCTTGCAGCGCGCATCGGTCGCCTCGTGGACTCCGGCTTCGTCGCGCGCAAGGTGGGTGAGACCAGACGCGTCGTGGTTGGCTCGCGACAGTATCTTGACCGACGCGGTCGCCCGGCCTCGCCGGCCGAGCTCGCTGGTCACAGCCTGATTCAGTTCACCGCAATCAGCCCCTTCCCTGAGTGGAGGTTTTCCGGCGGTCAAAACGAGCAGACATGCGCGTTCGCGCCGACCTTTGTCACTAACAGTGCCGACGCCGCGATCGGACATGCTCAACTTGGTGGCGGGCTCACGATGGCGCTTTACTATCAAGTACACGACGCGGTAGGTCGCGGAGAACTTGAAGTCATCCTCGATGCGTTCGAGCCTCCACCCTTGCCGATTCAGCTCGTCCACTTGGCAGGCCGCCAGCCGCCCGCGACGGTGGTGGCCTTTGAGGCGTTGGTTCGCGAGCGCTGTGATTGGCGCTTTGTGTGACGACACCAAGATGCTTCGTCGCGTGCCGTGCGGGATCCCCTCCGTCGCGAGATTCTGGGGAACATCGAGAGAGTGCGCGCGGGTGCTAGCTGCGAGGGAAATCGACCGCCATTGTGTCATCACTTGGCCCTGACGCGCCCATCTGGACTTGAGACGGGACGCGTGCATCGAAGAGCAGAGCGCGACGGCGCCCACAGGCAGGTTAATCCGCGCCACTCCCTCACGAGCGGTGCTCGAAACGACCGAGGCCCCCACCAGCGAGGCGCCGTTGGTCGACGGTGAGTTGTTGGCGCGGAGAACGGTGCGCTTGACTCGACGTAGTGCTGCGTTTGCGCCAGGACGCCCGCGCGGACGATGGCATCAAAATTATGGCCCATTGCTGGAACGCTCGGTCGTATGCGCTGAAGGCTTGAACAAATTCGAGTTGGTGTCGTGGCACGAGAGGTGCTGAGGAAGGGCATGCGACTTCGATCGACAATTTCTTCACTCGGACCTCTCCCTCGACTTGCGGCCGCGGCGGTATCCGCCCTGTTTTGCGCCTGTGGCGGCGACAACACCGCGGACGACGCTGCGTCCAGCACCACCGACGGAGGAGACACCAGTGCAGGGACGACGGATGGAGGTGACGAGGTAGCACCGACGATCGTTGCGATGGCGCCCATCGACGGCGCCATTGACGTCCCGCTAAACACCAACGTGAGCGCGACCTTCGATGAGGAGATTGATCCAGCCACGGTGAACGAGCTGAGCTTCTCGCTGATGACGGGCGCGACGCCCATCGCCGCGACCCTCACGCTCGCCGGAACCACGGTCACGTGGCATCCCGCTGCGGATCTGGCGCCCAACACGGAGTACACCGCGATCGTGACCACGGAGGTGATGGACCTCGCGGGCATTCCCATGGCAGCGGATGTGAGTTGGACCTTTGCGACGGGGACCAGCGTGGCTCAAGGGCCGAGAAGGGTGCCCCTTGGGACCGCGGGCGACTTTGCAATCCTCGCGAAGGCGGGTATCGACAGCGTGCCGACCTCGCAGGTGACGGGCGATGTCGGAGTGAGTCCAATCGACTCCACCGCGTTGACTGGCTTTTCGCTGACGCTCGATGGTTCGGGAGCGTTCGCGACCTCAAGCCAGATCATCGGCAAAGCGTATGCGCCCGACTACGTCGGCCCGACCGCAGCCAAACTCACGGCCGCCGTGAGCAACATGGAGGCTGCATACACCGATGCTGCGGGCCGCACAGGGCCCGACTTTGTCGAGTTAGGCGGTGGAGAGATCGGCGGCCTCACGCTGGTGCCGGGTCTCTATAAGTGGGGCACGGGCGTCCTCATCACGACGGACGTGACCCTCGCGGGCGGGCCCGATGACGTGTGGATCTTCCAGATCGGTGGCGGTGTCACACAAGCGACGGCCACGAGCGTGCTCCTGGCGGGCGGAGCGTCGCCCGCCAATATCTTCTGGCAATCCGCCGGAGCCTTCGCGATGGATACCGGCGCGCACTTCGAGGGCATCGTGCTGTCGCAAACCGAGGTCACGCTGGCGACGAGCGCTACGGTGAACGGACGGATCTTCTCCCAAACTGCGGTGACGCTCGACGCGGCGACCGTGACGCAGCCTTCGCGCTGAGCCTCGATTTGACGGAGGCCGTCCTCAGTGAGGCGGCGTGCGCTCTGCAAGCTGAGCCACGATTCGTTCGATCCGCGCGGTTCTCGTAGCTGGCTTCTTCGCGGTGTGAAGACGGTGGTAGATGGCGAAGAGGTTGGCGCGATTCAACGTCGCAAAGAAGTCCATGGCGGCCGGCTCCTTCGCGAGCGCCGCCATGAAGTCCTGCGGAATCTCCATATCTGCCGATCCGGCGTAGGCGCTTTCCCAGCGCCCGTCGCTCTTTGCCGCGTCCACCTGCGAGAGTCCGGCGGACTGCATGAGGCCCGCTGCGATGAGACGCTCTGCGTTTTCGCGGTTCTTCTTTGACCAGCCGGACTTGGGGCGTCGCGGCGATAGGCGCTGAAGAAATGAGGCGCTGTCGAGTGACTTCTTCTGTCCGTCGATCCACCCCCAGGCGAGCGCTTGCAGCACGCAGTCGTTCCAAGTGACGCTTGGAACACCTGAGTCCTTCTTGTAGATGCGAACCCAGAGTTCGTCGCTCTTGGCGTGGTGTGCCTTCAGCCACTTCCCGAGCGCCGCGCTGGTCGGGAACGCAATCGGTTCTGAGAGAATCTTCTGGGTCATGCGCTCCGTCCAACGTTTGGTCGTGGGAGGAACCTTGAACGTCGTCGTTCTGCCGTTCCAACCGTGACTCGCCGTGAGCGCCGCGAAGTTGGCGGATGTTGCGGAGTGCTTGCCGGATCGCGGGAACTTGCGATCCTGCTCGGTACCCCTGGGCGCATCATTGTCAGCGTACCATCCCGCTTATGCAGTTGACGGTCCGACCTCCTCGTGAAGACGACATCCGCCACGTCGTCGCCTACTGGTGCGATGCGACCGACGATGAGTGGCTTCGTCGCGGGGCCGACCCAGCTCGGCGACCCACGCCGGAGCGTCTTGCGGAAGGTGTGCGCGCGACCGGACGACCTGAAGCGAAGCACGCCTACTCGATCTGGGAAGTCGATGGGCGAGCGATCGGCTATGCGTGCCTCAAGGACATCGAGCCTGGCCACACTGGATCGATCCACCTGCATATTTGGGACGCCGGGCAGCGCAAGCACGGACTCGGGGCGCGGCTCTTTTGCCTCTCGGTCGTCGATCTCTATGCGCAGTTCGACCTCAAGTCGATGATTTGCGAGCCCGCGGCAGCGAACCCCGCCCCGAATCGCATGCTCTCGCGCATCGGATTTCGCCTCGTGGAGTCAAGGTACGGTCGTAGCTCGGACTTGAGCGCGCAAACGCAGCTCAACCGATACGACATCCAGCTCGCGGTGGCGACGGCATATGTCCGTGCTTAGTTCACAGGTGGAGCGCGGCCTTCGGCGTGCCTACCTGCCCCCGCACGGCACGCGGGCAATGGCCGCAGGGTCGATGTCTCAGCGCAGGCGGCAACTGGCCGCTGGCTCCCAGGCCGGTGCTCGGGTCAGAGCCTAGCTTCCATCTCGTACTGGGCTGGAAGTGGGCCAAAGCCGAGATCGGAGAGCAACGCGATCGTGGCGGTGTCGGAAGCGTCGACATCGATGGCACGGATCGATGGGATCTCGGGCGGTAGCTCGGACAACAGGTGGCGGACGAGCTGGCGGGCAACGCCGCGACGACGATAGGCTGGCTTGACGACGAGCGTAAAGATTCTCTGGCTTCCGGGGTAGTAGGCGAGCAGCCCAGCTGGACGATCGCGCGCGTACGCGACGTATACGTCGAGTCCGTCCGGCACGCGGCGCAGCGACGAAAACGAGTGTTCCCATGACGGCGCCACATCAAGCGCGTCCTCAAACGCGGCGAGTACGTCGCGTACTGCGGGCCCGATGTCGATCTCGTCCTCAACGTCTCTTGGCAAGACGAGTGCGCGGCGATGTTGGTGGAGGTCAAGCTCGAAACATCTCAGCTCTCGCGTGATGGCGAATCCGGCCTTCTGATAGGCCCGAATCGCCGGTGCGTTCTGCTGCAGTACCTCGAGTACGAATCGCTTCACACCCCGCGAACGCAGACGCGGGCGCATAAACTCGAACATCTCATGGGCAAGACTCTGGCCGCGCGCGCGCGCGACGATACCGGTCGCGATGTCGTACGCGGCCAATTCTTCCTGCCACGTATCCACCCCCACCAGGGTGAATCCGACCATCGCGTCGTCATCATCGAACGCGGCCACCGAAAGTGAAAAGTCCACGCCGTTCTTGACCGCTCGCGCCCGCAAGAGCGGCTCAGTGAGCTTGCTGAGGTTCACCGCGTAGTCGGAGAAGGCCTCAACGAAGGTGCGATGCACCTGCGTGAACATCGATGCGTCGAGGGCGGCCAAGCGAAATACGCTCATAGCTTCTTTTCCTCGAGTCCGAGGCTACCAGGAAAGGGCGCACTCGATCTCCGGCTTTCGGCGCTACGCTCCCTCCTCGCCTCGTCCCGCATGGCGGTTGCGCGTCCATGCACGCCGCGGCGGTCCGCCAAGGATCCGCTAATAGCTATGCTTGTCCAAGATCACCGGACCCCGGAAGGTGCGATAGACGATGAATGTGTAGAGGCCGATCAGCGGCAATCCGATAAAGGCCATGTTGCGCATCAGGGCGAGCGTCGCGGGGGAGGATGAGGCATCAAAGACGGTGAGGTCGTAGGCGGTGCCAAGACTGGAAACGACAAGGCGGGGAAAGAGCGCCATGCCGAGCAGAAACACGAGCGCGGCGATGGTGGCGCTGGTGCTCACGAAGAGCTCGAGGGCATGGCCGCGGTAGAGCGAACGCGGGATATTGGCGATCGCTGCCGCGAGGGCGAGGACGATCAGCCACGCGGCGGGCCATCGCTCGAAATTGTCCGCGGCGTGTTCGACCCTAAGTAGCGTCGCGGCCGTCACAAGCAGGAACAGGGCCAGGAAGATGGCGAAGGAGCGCACACACCAGATCTTCGCGCGAGCCTGCAGTTCGCCCTCGGTGCGCAGCTGGAGGAACGCGGCGCCATGCATGGCACAGGTGGCGAGCGAGAAGGCACCGACGAGGAGTGCGTAGGGAGAGAACAGGCCAAGCAGGCTGCCGTGGAAATCCTGATCTTCACCCAGAGGGATGCCGGCGATGATGTTTCCTGCTGCGACGCCGAACACGAGGCACACACATGCGCTCGAGAGGAAGAAGGACCAGTCCCACCAGGCGCGCCACCACGCTTCGGGCCGCTTGCTGCGAAACTCGATCGAGATGGCTCGCCCGACCAGCGAGACGAGCAAGAACATCACCGGTAAATAGAGTGACGACATGATCGCGGCATAGGCCGGGGGAAAGGCAGCAAAGAGTGCACCGCCGAAGGTCACCAGCCAGACCTCGTTTCCGTCCCAGAGCGGTCCGATGGAGTTCACCACCAAGCGCCGCTCGTGATCGTTGCGCGCGAGCGGATGCAGAATGCCGACGCCAAGATCGAAGCCGTCGAGGATTGCGTAGCCAGTGAGAAGACCACCGAGCAGCACGAACCAAAGAATCTGAAGGGCTTGGGGGCTCACGCGTCCTCCCCTGCTTCGATGGCCGGTTCGATGGCGGCGGGCGGACGTGTTGCTGCGACGCTGTCGCTGGGGGCGACGACTCCAGACTGACTCGCGCCCGCGACAAGGCCGGAACGAGCGTCAGCCTGCTTGAGGTTCGCGGCCGCGCGCACCAGCCCGCCCGCTGCCCGTCCCTCATCAGGCCCGGGCCGCAGTGATGTCAGCGTGGCGACCTCCTCGGGGCCGTGGCGGATCTTCTCGTTGATCACAAAGAGCCAGAGCGCAAAGAGTGCAAGGTAGACAAAGCCGAACATCACCATCGAGACGAGCACCTGGTCGGCCTGCACTGTGTGAGAGACGGCATCTTTGGTCTTGAGGAGTCCGTACACGACCCAAGGCTGTCGGCCGACCTCGGTGGCCACCCAGCCTGCTTGGTTGGCGATGTAGGGGCC
The DNA here is from genome assembly GCA_964626165.1 of uncultured Nannocystaceae bacterium. GTDB lineage: Bacteria > Myxococcota_A > Polyangia > Nannocystales > Nannocystaceae > CAZVEM01. The sequence continues at coordinate 6,804 of CAZVEM010000076.1, read as the reverse complement.
CAGCACGCTGCCTACAAGGACCCAGAGGATCCAACGTTGACGCTCAAGCGTGCCGCGCCACCACAAAAAACAGGCCAACGCCGTGATGCCGACAAAGTAGCTGCCGAGGCCAATCATGATGTGATAGCTGATGAAGGGCACCAGCACTGGTGGACGTTCGTCCTCCGGGAAGGCGGAGAGTCCCGGAATTGGCGCGTTGGGATCGTTATGCACCAGCACGCTGAGCATGTAGGGCACGGCAATGCCCATACGCACCTCCTGGGCTTGAGTGTCGGGCCAGCCGATGAGGTAGAGGGGGACGCCCTTCCCGTCGTCGTGAAAGTGCCCCTCAAAGGCGGCGAGCTTGGCGGGTTGGTGCTCTGCGACCATGTTCGCGTTGCTGTGCCCCGACACGAACATCAGGCAGCAGCACACGAGCGAGAACGCAAGGCTCATCGGCAGGCAGGCACGCGAGAAGTCAAGGTGGCGATTTCGCAGGAGGTACCAGGCGCAGATGCTGGTCACGAAGAACCCTCCGAGGATCAGCGACCCGAGCAAGACATGAGCGAGACGGTCGACGCTTGATGGATTGAACACCATTGCCCAGAAGTCGGTGATCTCTGCGCGGCGGCGAAGTCCCTCGCCCACGACGTGAAAACCGGCTGGCGTGTGCTGCCACGAATTCGCGATCACGATCCAAGTCGCGGAGAACACCGAGCCGAGGAACACCATCACCGTGGAGAGCAGGTGAACGCGCGGGCTGACCTTGTCCCAGCCAAACACCAAGACCGCGAGGAAGCCCGACTCCAAGAAGAAGGCGAAGATCCCCTCGGCGGCCAGCGCAGAGCCAAAGACGTCGCCCACAAAGCGTGAGTAGGTCGCCCAGTTGGTGCCGAACTGGAACTCCATGACGATGCCGGTGACGACGCCGACCGCGAAGTTCACGGCGAAAATACGCGTCCAGAAGCGTGCGGCCGACTCGTAGATCTTGTCGCCGCTCCAGAGGTAGCGACCTTCGAACATGACCATCATCGCCCCAAGCCCGATCGAGAGCGGGGGGAACAGGTAGTGAAACATGATGGTCAGCGCGAACTGAACGCGTGACAGCAGCACGAGGTCGAGTTCGGCGAGCACGTCTCCTCCGAAGCTATCGTCTATCGAGTAGGTTGACCACGCGACACACTGTCGCGGCCCGGCGCACGGCCGCGGCGCCTGCCGAGGGCCGAGCCGCCGGGACTCTCCGGAACTCACTCGCGGCCCGCTAGGGCGCCGGCGGCACGTCTTGAGCCGGCTCCGCCGCGTCGCCACGAGCAATCAGCGACTTGCGTCCGTCGGGCGCACGCGCGAGGAGGCGCCGGACCAGCCACAAGCGATAGCTACTCCAGATCGCCCACGCGCAAGGGGCAAGCGCTACCACAGCGCCGGCGCCTTGGAAAATGATGAAGTTTAGGACCATCATCAGCGCAACGAGGACCAACCCGACGACGAGGTCGCGTCGTCTTCGCGGTAGCTCTCCGCGCAGCGCCGCCCAGTCCACCGGCGTGCCGAGTTGATGATCGCAGCCGTCGCAGAGTGTCTTGGCTGGATGATTGGCAAGGCCGCACAGCTCGCAGTAGCGCGTCGTCGTCGCGAGGGGCGCCGCATCGCGATAGGCGGACAGCGCTGATTTGCTCGAAGGCTCCACGCACTCGCTCCGCGCGTTCGAGGCTCTTCGCTGGGCCGACTAGGTCACGCCGTGCATGAGCTTGTTGAGACGGCCAGAGAGCGCGAGGAGCAGCACGCCGATCACGATGACCGTGATGGCGATGGTCTGGTAGAGCTGCGTGTACGCCTCAAGGGTGTGCTGCGGCGAGCCGGTGTAGAGGTGGCCGATCGCTCCATTGCAGTAGGCATCAAAGGCGCGTGCCTTGGCCTGCGCGTAGAGCCCGGACATACCCGCCTTGTTGCCCAACACGGCGCTGGCCTGGCCCGCAAACCACTCGCTCTCCAGCGCCTTGCCAATCGAGGTCGTGCTGACCTTCCGTGTGGCAGCGATGAGCGGGGTCTCAAAGATGACCGCGAGCTTGGCCGCAAGCAAGTTGGCCATCGCCCAGCCGAGGAACCAGGCACCCATCACGGTGCCGGTCATCTTCTCCGGCGCCAGCTTGGTCACCATCGACAGACCGATCGGCGAGAGGAAGAGCTCACCGGTGGTGTGCAGCAGGTACATCAGCACCAGCAGGACGAGCGGCGCACGGAACTGGGCGTCCACGAACTGGCCCGCGTACGACACCACAAGGAAGCCTAGGCCGAGCTGAATGATGCCCAGCGCGAACTTCATTGGGATCGAGGGATTGAGGTTCTTCTTGTGGAGGTAGACCCACATCGCGCTGAAGATGCCGCCGAGCAGGACGATGAATCCGGCGTTGAAGCTCTGTGTCTGGCTCGCGGTGATCTCAAATCCACCGACGCTACGGTCAACCGCGCGGTCTGCAAACAAGGTCAGCGAACTACCCGCCTGCTCGAAGCAGGCCCAGAATGCGACGTTGAAGACGATCAGGACGATGAGAACGATGATGCGGTCGCGCTGGACGTTGTCGCCGTCGCGCAAAGACACGTAGACCAAGTTCCCCAGCACCACCAACATGAGCGCGACCAGGAGGTAGGTCAGCAGCCATTCGTTTTGCAGGAGGAAGTACAGGATCGGCACGACGCCGAGCGAGCCGAGGATCGTGAGATGCCAGGGCGTCAGCGGTCCCGCGATCGCGGTGTTGAGCTTGACGACGTCCGGCGGATCGCCATGACCCTGCAGCAGCTTCTGGCCGCCAATGAAGGTCACTACACCGATGAGCATACCGATGCCGGCCAGGCCAAAGCCGTACTGGTACCCGTAGGCTTCGCCGACGCCGGCGCAGACGGTGGTTGCCAGGAAAGCACCAATATTGATGCCCATGTAGAAGATCGTGAAGCCCGAGTCTCGTCGTGGATCACCGGCGGGATAGAGCTTGCCGACGATGCTGGAGATGTTGGCCTTGAAGTAGCCGTTGCCGACGATGATCAGGCCCATGCCGGCAAAGAGCGCCCAGCGTTGCGGCGCGAGCAGCATGAACTCGCCGCACGCCATCAAGAGGCCGCCCAGGACCACCGCGCGGCGGTAGCCCAGCAGGCTGTCCGCCATGCGTCCACCAACCACGGGCGCCGCGTACACCAGCGCCGTATAGGCACCGTAGATGCCGATCGCCTCGCCATCCTGCATCAGCAACGCCTTGGTCAGGTAGAGGACCAGCAGCGCTCGCATGCCGTAGTAGCAAAAGCGCTCCCACATCTCGGCGAAGAACAGGACGTACAGGCCGGGTGGATGTCCCTTGGGCGTCTCGGTAGTGCTCATAATCAACCGACGTTGCGAGCCCGCATCCTCGCAACGTCACGCCCTGGAGGCAATCCTGAACACCGCGGGCGTAGAGCGTGCAAGCGGCTGCACGCCTGTACGACGCGGCGGCATCACGGGCGGCTCGCGCGCTCAAGCAGTCGCTCCTCCAGACCACGTCCTAGGGTGCCTTGGGACAGGTCATGAGGGCCTTGTCCGGCAGTGCTCGCTCGCGCAGCCAGCTCATCGCACAGGGTCGAGGGTCGTAGCCGGTCTTGTCGTGGATCGCGGCCAAGAGATCCTCCAGGCGCGCGGCCCCGCCACGGTGCGCATCCATGAAGGAACGCATCGCGGCATCGAGTTGCGCACGGCCGACGCGACGCTCCAGCGCGCGGAAGTACATCGCGCCGCGCATGTAGACCGCACCGCTAAAAATCCGATCGCGCAGGACGTCGTGCTCGTCGCATCCTTCCGGCCACGCGAGCTCGCCGTCGGTACGCTTGAGACGCCGCTCGAAGTCCTCCCAGACCTTGGCCGCTGCTTTGTCACCAAGCGCGGCCTCGATCGCGCGTGCGCTGACGTAGCTGGTGACGCCCTCCGAGAGCACCAAGTCTTCCCAGCAAGCCACGCGGACCCCGTTACCAAACCAGCCATGCGCCGCTTCGTGGACATGGACCTCAAGGCCATCGACCTCATCTGTGGCGACGTGCCAGTAGGGGTGATGCTCCATGCCACCGTATGCACCCATGCCCCAGGTCACCGGTACCGTGCCTGCTCGCTTCCCATAGGGGTAAGGGCCGTAGGTGGACTCGAGCCAGTCAAATGCGCCGACGAGCCCCTGTGCGCCCGCAAGGACGCGCTTGCGTTCGTCGTCGTCTCGATGAAAGACGACCAGCGTGGTGCCGCCTTTGGTGGCGCCTAGTTCGGTCTCTTCATAGTTGCCGATTGCATACGCGAGCATGTACGCCGGCGCTTCAAACTCCGTTGTGGGCGGCACCACGGCACGCTGTCCCTCCGGGAGGTTGTTGACCTGGATGCGAAACGTGATGCCGTCGCGCGGACGGCTGTCACAGGGGAACAGCTGGCCACAGTAGTACGGCCAAAGCATCGTGCACGCCCGGTTCGATGCGCCTTCAAGCTTGTCGTGATGCAGGTAGTGGTAGCTGACGCGCACGGTCTGAGCTTGCGTGCTCGCAGGGAGTCTGACTTGGAGGATGCTCAGCCCGTCCTCGGTAGCCCACTTGAGTGGTTGAGTCCCGCCCTCATCGACCAGCGCGACCGAATCAATCGTGAGGTCCCCGATCTCAAAGCGCGGATCTGCATCACCGGCGGCGAGCCGCAGCTCGGCTACGGCGGTGCTCGCTGCATCGTCGAGGGTCAGATCGACCGAGACGATATCTCGATCATGCGTGGTCGGACCTCGAGCGTCGACGCCCTCGTTTGAGCCAGTGGCGGCACCATCTCCGGCACTCGTCGCGGGGGTGAGCGACGGCGCCGATACCTTGTCCCCGGCAGTGGACGCTGCGTCGGCGGGCTCGCTGCCACCCGCGGCACCTGATTGCGGAGTCCCGCAGGCGAGGCTCAGCGTGACGGCGAGCGGCAACATGGCGGCGCGATGCGCTTTGCGGGGCGAGGAGACGCCGCGAATCGATTGCATCGCGGGAGTATGTCAGCCCTGCTCGTGCTGCGCCTCCATCGGCGACCAGCGTCGCCCCGAGCCGTGCGCGCGCCACTGAGCGCGAGAGGGCGATCACGGCGACGAAGGGACCACGGGCTTGAGCGATGAGGGGTCGGGGCTCGATAGTCCTCGCGCATCGAAACGGCTACAACCGCCTTCGTGTCTCAGTGCGATCGACAAACCGCAAAGCGTGTCCTTCGACCCCATGGCTTTGGCCTGAAGTCCGCGCTGCTCGTGCTCATGCTAGGCGCTGGATGTTCGCAGCGCGGTGCGACCGCTGATACCCAAGCGCCCGCCGTCGACACCCGACCGCTAAGTTCTCAGCCGACTGACGATTCGGCGACGGGGAGGGTCGAGAAACTCTCTCGCGAGATCCTCGACGATTGGTTCTATCGCTCACCAGTTTTCGCGACCTCGGTCGGCATCCACGACTATGACGGCCGCTGGCCCGATCTGAGCGAAGCGGCACTTGACGGGGAACGAAGCTGGCTCTCGGACGCGCGCGCGCGCGTCGAGACACTCCGCTCGACACTCGACCGCAGTGGACAACTCTCTCCGGCGCTCGAGGTCGATCTCGCCATGCTCGATACGCGGCTCGCCGCTGCGCAGTTTGAGCTCAATACCGAGAAGGTCTGGTCGAGAAACCCGCTTGCGTGGACTTATCTGGTCGGCGGCGGGCTCGACCTGCTGGTCTCGCGCGAGACCAGACCGATGGAGTTGCGCGCACGTGACCTGACCTGGCGGTTGCAGGGTGTGCCCTCCCTGCTAAGCCAGGCACGCGCCTCGCTGACGGATCCCTCTCAGATCATGCAGCCCCACACCAGGGTGGCGATCGGCCAGTTGGGCGGTCTGCGCGAGTTGCTTGAGCATGAGATCCCCGATCGCTTTGCTGGACTCGAGCCGCAAGCGCGTGAGCGCCTGCTGGCGCAGGTCCCCGCCGCATTGCAGGCGCTCACCGAGCTCGAGCAACACCTCCAAAAAATCCTGCCCAACGCCACGGGGCAATGGCGCATCGGACCTGAGGGCTTCCAAGAGAAGCTGCGACTCACGCTCGAGACCGACATGAACGCAGCCGGGCTCCTATCGCAGGCGCGCGCCGAGCATGAGCGTGTCCGCCGACGGATGGCCGGCATCGCACATTCGCTCTATCCCGCCCTCTATGGGTATGGCGCGCTCAAAGCCCGTCACGACGAATACGACAAGCGACTCCGCGAGGCGATCGACGAGCAGCGTTCCACGGCAGCTGCGCTGGACGGACCGCCGCAGGAACCGCCGCGGCGCAAGGGCGGCAAGAAACCCAAGTCGGGCTCCGACACGGATCTCGATCGGGAGCTGGTCCGCGAAGTGCTCGCTGGCCTCGCAAAGATCCATCCAACGGAGGAGGGGCTCCGCGACGCGGCCGAGGAGAATCTAGAGAGGCTGATCCGCTTTGTCGACGAGAAGAAGATCGTCACGCAAGATCGAAGTGAGCGCCTCGACGTGATCTGGACGCCGGCGCACCAGCGCGGAGTCGCGATCGCGGGACTCGACGCGCCTCCTCCTTTGGATGCGGTGGCGCCGGGACTGCCAAGCTTTTATCTCGTCCAGCCATTGCCGGCCGAGTGGAGTGCTGAGCGCAAGGATTCCTTCCTGCGCGAGTACAACAGCTTCATGCTGGAGATCCTGTCGATCCATGAGGCGATACCTGGGCATTTCGTGCAGCTCTACTTCGCCAAGCGAGCGGACTCGACCGTGCGCAAGATCTTCAGCAATGGTGCATTCGTGGAAGGCTGGGCGGTCTACGCAGAGAGCGTCATGATCG
>CAZVEM010000075.1:0-19429 GCA_964626165.1 uncultured Nannocystaceae bacterium | reverse complement strand
GGGGCGAGAGTCGGGGCGAGAGTCGGGGCGAGAGTCGGGGCGAGAGTCTGGCGATGTTGGGTGCGATGTTGGGTGCGATGTTGGGTGCGAGGTTGGGTGCGAGAGACGGGGCGAGAGACGGGGGCGAAAGATGCCGAGAGACGGGGCGAGAGACGGTCCGAGCGGGAGCCTGTTGGCCCCGAACTTGGGCGCATGATCGACGCGAGGAGGTCGATGCGGCAAGGACGGACCTTAGAGAGCCTCTTGGAGCGTTGGCCCTGCCACAAACTCGCCGCTCGACGCTGGCATCACGCACGTGGCCCCACCGATCACCTTCAGCCTGCGTTGTGCTTGGTTGCCCTCAAAGACAAAGACGCGCGTGCTGCGTGCCCTGGCATCGGGTCCGGCGCCGGCCTGACCTTCGTGCACGCCTTCGATCACCAGCGCATCTTGAGGTGAGCGCGTACCCACGGACAGAGTCTCGATGATCGCGAGCTTGACGTCTTTCTCGATCAGAACCACCGAGGGAACGCGTGCGGTCTCGACGGAGGGGTGCTCGAGTTCGCTGAAAAGCAGAACCGCACTCGCGTGCAGGTCTGGCTGCCACACGGTGGCGAGCGCCCCTACCGGACTGTCTCTGCCGCCCCAGAACCACTCGCTCATGATCGTCCAGCTCTTGCCCTCCGCTTCCGGGAGCGCCCGGCTCAGGGCCGCCCGCGCGGCGACCAGCTCCTCTGTGGAAAACACCGAAAGTAGAGGAGACGCGCCTATGCCCCAATCGGGACGCGCCGATTGTGGCGGCGCCGAAGCGAACTGAGTTCCTCCGGGGATCGCGGCACCAAGGATTGCGACAGCTAGCGGCTGGCCCTGCAAGTCCGTGCATGTGCCGATCTCGACGTGCTCAATCGGGAGCGCAAGGTCTTGGTGCACGCCAAGCTGTATGCCCGCGGCCATGTAGTCCGAGCAACTGTCGCGTCCTACGTGCTCGGTGGACGTCTCCTCACAGTAGATTGGAATGGCCTGAGTTCCCGCGATTCGGAAAAGTGCTTCGGGGGGATCAGGATTGAGGCGCTTGCGCATACGCTCGGCGGCATCGCGCTGTCGTTGCAGCGCGGCCTGGTCTTGTGCGGACGCGGACCCCTCTGGATCTTGCGCAGGTTGACTCTCCGCATGGCAGCCCGCGCTTGTCAGGAGAGGGACGCACAGCAGCGACGCGCGCGTCGAAGACAAGCGCAACGCCTTCGCCGCTCGTCGAGCCACCGGTCGTACCAGCACCGAGCCACAGGACCGCGACGCCTGTCCCGCGCGGAGGCGGTCACACGGTCGTGAGAAACGCGACAGCTCCTGTGTGGTCCACATTGCCGTCATCTCTCGCAGCATATCGGGTCTCCTTGTACTCCGGGTCCTAAGATTCGTGACGGTATTCGGGATGAGGGGTGCTACTTGCTCTCACGGCTACGCGCGCGCGTGGAGGCCGATCTCGCCTTGGCTGCGCGTGGGGCTGGGGACGACGTGTGCGGGTCGTCGAGAGGACGCATGGGCTCCACGATCGAGCTGAGCGTCTCCAAGAAAAGTCGAACTTTGCTCGGGAGATGCGCCCGGCTTGGGAACACGGCGAAGACGCTCCGCTGGAGTGCGGGCGCCGGTCCGAAGAGGACTCGAAGCTGGCCGGCGTCGACGGCGTCTCGACACACGATCGCAGGGAGCTGTGCGACGCCTACGCCGGCGATCGCGTCCTCGCACGCGACCTCGTGATCATTCACGACGAGGACGGGCTCCACCTTGATCTTGCCACCGGGGCCTTCCCATCTCTCAGGTGAGTGCAGGCCGATACAGGGATGGTGGCGGACGTCCTGGAGATCTCGGATCGCATGGGACGCAAGAAAGGCAGGGCTGGCCACGAAGTAGACGTGCCCATCGCCGAGCTTCTTCGCCGTGAGCGAAGAGTCATCCAGCACGCCAATGCGAATGGCGAGATCGATACCTTCTTCGATGAGGTTCACGCGTCGATCTGCGAGCACCAACTCCACTCGCATCCTTGGGTGCCGCATCAGAAAAGTGGCGACAACCGGCGCGAGGTAGCGGCGCCCGTAGAGCACGGGCGTCGAGACGCGCAACAGGCCGACCGGCTCGGCCTGACGTCGCATCACCTCGAGGTTGGCCTCCTCGATCTGCATCGCGATCGAAGCGCAACGCTCGTAATAGGTCGATCCGGCGTCCGTTGCGCGGAGCCGTCGGGTGGTGCGCTCAAGCAGGCGCACGCCAAGGCGCTGCTCCAACTTGCCGATCCGCTCACTCGCACTTTGCTTGGTGATCTTGAGCAGCGTCGCGGCTTTCGTGAAGCTGCCTTCGCGGACGACGGCGGCAAAGAGGAGCATGTCGGTGGGCGGCACCATGGACGATAGTCAAGCACAGCCTGACAGATAGTCCACGATTCCATCGATTGTCATGATGGCTTGTCGGCTGCAAGGTCTCCCACATGTCCGAACAACTCATCGTCGTCGCCGGCGCCGCCGGCAAGCTCGGCCGTCTCGTCGTCCGTTCACTGCTTGAGCACCCAAGTGTGCGTGTCCGGGCGCTTGTCCGCTCGCCCGAGCGTCCCGAGGTTGCATCGATGGCGAGTGATCGCGTCGAGCTCGTCCCATTTGATGCTGTCAGCGCGAGCGACGAAGATCGCCGCGCGGCCGTGCGTGGTGCCTACGCCGTCGTGTCGACGCTTCAAGGCGGTCCCGACATCATCATCGATGCTCAGCTTGCCCTACTTCGTGCGGCCAAGGCCGCAGGGGCGCGGCGCTTTATCCCCTCCGATTACTCGTACAACATCTTCACGCTGCCCGCCGGGATGAACATCAACTCGGATTGGCGCCGCACCTTCGCGGAGCAAGCTGCGAGCGAGGTGGGCGGCGAATTCGAAGTCGTCCACGTCCTGCAGGGCATCTTCGCCGACCGCATGGTGCTCGGCTTTCTCGGCCTGCTCGACGCGGAGAAGGGGGTCCTGCGCTACTGGGGGGCTGAGAACACACCGATCGACTGGACGACCTGGGAAGACACCGCACGCTTCACGGCCGCCGCGGCGCTCGATCGCCGCGTCCTGCCCACGCAGCTCTTTGTCTCGGGTGAGCGTGCCGATCTGCTGAGCTTCTCCAAGCAGTGGGAAGCCGTACACGGCCGCACCGTTGCACTTGAGCGGCTTGGCTCGCTGGACGATTTGGCGGCCGAGGTCGGTCGTCGCTTGGAGGCTGAGCCGGGCAACATGTACGCCTGGTTGCCGCTGATGTATGCGCGTGGCGTGTTTGGCGGGCAGGCGCTGCTTGGCGCTGGTCACAACGATCTGTTTCCCAACATTCGGGCCGAGTCGCTCGCGGAGGCGATGCGGCGGGGAGCGGTGTGATCCGTAGAACGCTCCGCGAACCACTCAAGCCAGGGACAAGACCATGACCAACCATGATGAAAAGCAACAGACGCGAGAGTTTGTCGCAGCTCGCGTGGCGATGGCCGGCTTGGCCGGCGCTCTGATCGCCTCGATCGCCAATCTCGGTCTCTACTTCGTGTCGCTCGCCGCGGGCGTGAGCATGGTGGGCCAGTACGACCCCTCAGCCGCGGCCACCGCGTTACCTCCCGCGATGGTTGTGGTTGCTTGCGTCGTGCCGGCGATTGCCGCCACGACATTGCTCGTGGTGCTCAACGCAGTGACCCAACACGCAGGCCGCAACTTTGCAGTGCTGAGCGTGGTGGGAGCCCTACTGTCGATGGGCGGTCCAGCAACACTCCCAGAGGCGGACACGGCGACTCGAGTTGTCCTCGCCGCAATGCATCTGATCGCGGCAGCTGCCATCAGCCTTGCCCTCCTTCGCGGGGGACGGAGGGCGGGATGAACCCGAAGCAGATCCTCGTGCTCGGTCGGCACGCCAGCATGATGGAGCGTGTCGAGGCACTTCTTGTCGGCGCAGGTTATGTGCCGGTCGGCATCCTCACCGATGAGGCCGCCCATGACGCGATCCTTGCTCGCCTCTTTGACGCCTTCGTGATCGGCGGGGGTGTTGAGCCGGCCTCGCGCGCGGCGCTGAAGTCGGCCTTCGCGGCCTCACAGCCACACCGACCGATCGTCGAACACTTCGGCGGTGCGCACGGGCTGGTCGAGCACCTTCGCAGCGCGCTTGGAGAGGAGCGCTAGCGATCCCGGCGGGGGCGGCCACTCCGCACGCCTGCCAGCGCACGCGATCTTGAGCGGGCCGGAAGGCCGGGCGGGGAGACAACACCTCCCTGTGACTGCCTTGTGTCGGTGGAATCATGGCTGCATCGAAGCGCAGCACCCCGCCAATCGGGCGGGCCGACGAGCACTCCGACCTTTGTGGTCTATACCCCGCCCATGGCCAAAGTCCTCACCTGCGCCCCCGAGCTCCTCAAGACCGACCTGAAGGGCAAGCGCTACATCGTGACGGGCGCGAACTCGGGCATTGGCTTTCAGACGGCCAAACAGCTCGCGCTTCAGGGAGCGGACGTGATCCTCGCGTGTCGCAGCGTGGGCGAGGGTGAGGCGAGGGCGGCGGAGATTCGCGCCCTGATGCCGCATGCCCGGCTCGAAGTCCGGCGGCTCGACCTTGGCGATCTGACGTCGGTGCGAGCGTTCGCCGACGGCATCCTCAAGGACGTCGACCACCTCGACGCGTTGGTCAACAATGCCGGCGTGATGAATACCCCGAAGGGGACGACACGCGACGGCTTCGAGACCCAGATCGGCGTGAATCACCTTGGCCATTTCTTGCTCACGCAGCTGCTGCTCGACCTCCTCAAGTCCAGCGCGCCGAGCCGGATCGTCAACGTCTCAAGCTGCTACCACGATGTCGCAATGGGACGCGAGGGCAAGATTGACCTCGAAGATCTCAACTTTGAGCGCCGCAAGTATGACGGTTGGGAAGCCTACGCGCAGTCCAAGCTCGCCAACGTGCTGCACGCACGGCACCTCGCCAAGCGACTGCAGGGGACTGGCGTGACGGCCGTCAGCGTGCATCCGGGATGGGTCCGGACCAAGCTCATGCGGCACTCGCTGCCGATCTGGATGCAGAACTATGTGCTGCGCCCGATGTTCCGTGTGTTTGGCATGATCGAGCCCTGGGACGGCGCGCAGACCAGTCTCCATTGCATCCTCGCTCCCAGCGTCCCAGAGCACGCCGGCGCTTTCTTCAGTCAACTCGGGATCTACCGTGACAAGAGCAAGAACGCGGGCGGTTGGCCGCTCGCATCGCCCAATCCGCAGGCAGTCGACGACGACCTCGCTCGCAAGCTCTGGGATCTCAGTGAGAGCCTGGTCAGTCCGGCAAGTGAGCTCGCCAAGGCAAGCTAGGGTCCCTTGCGACCGTGCTCCCACCCCAAGGGCGGCGACCTCTTAGCCAAATGCGACGTCTTCGCCGCGATAGGTCGGTACCACGTCAACGACCGCGGCGCCGCGGATGCACAGGATCTCACGGAATCGCTCGCAGGGCTCTCCTGCCTTGGCGTGGCGGAAAAAGATTGGATCGCCGACCCGCAACGCGATCTCGCCGCGATAGTGAAGCGGCGTCTGCACCTCCCCCGCTCCTTCCTGATCGATCAGCTCGGCGCCGCGAGGCAAGTAGGGCGATGGCAGTCGGTCGGGACCTGCGGCACCCGAGGCGATGTAGCCTCCGCCGAAGCACGTGAGGATGTCGTTGGTCGGACGTCTGGTCACCGCGAGCGCGAACATCATCGCCGGCGCCGGATGAAACTGCTGATACCCATCAAAGAGGACGGGGCCATAGAGTCCTGACCCTGCAGCGCATTCATTGACGCTGCGATCTTGGTGGGTGCTTTCGATACTTCCCGTGCCACCGCCGTTGACGATGCGAAGTGGCCCGACACGGTGCTCAATGGCCACCACGATGGCGGCACGACGCTCATGGATCTCGCGGATGGAGCGTGCTTTGAGCGTCGCGATGATCGGTGCGGTGAGCCGGCCCTGCAACCCACTGCCCTTGTCTTGGAGCCCGGCAATCTGCGCCTCGTAGCCCATGGCTGCGACCACGCGCAGATTGGGTCGACGCCCGATCGCGTCGAGCAGCGCCAGCGCATCCTGGACGCTTCGAATCGGCGAGCGTCGCACGCCAAACCAGAGCCCGGGGTAGCTCGAGCTCATATCGATGTCGATGCACAGTTCCAAGACGATGCCATGCGCGCGCGCGACGGTGTCGTGCAGTTCGAGCTGCTCGACACTGTCCACCATGAGCACGATCTTCTTGCCGCGCGCGACCTCGATCGCAACCTGCTCCAAGCTCTCTCGCGAGGCACACGGATATGCGACGAGTTGGTCCTCCGCGCCGTGGGTGTCGCGGGCAGCAAGCCAGGCTGCCTCGCTTGCGGAGTAGTTGAGGACGCCACCATAGCCGGGGCGGGCCAGCGCGCGTGTCAGCAGTGCCCGGCATCGGACCGACTTGCTCGCGATTCGAATGCGAAGTCCCGCCGCTCGGCTCGTCAGCGATTCAGCATTTTGGTCAAAGGCGTCGAGGTCGACGAGGAGCGCTGGGAGCTCGCGGCCGCCAACGGCTTCGCGGAGTCGCTCGTAGTGCTCACGCGGCGGGTGCATCGCGGCCGCAGCATAAGCATAGTGGATGCCTCGGTGTTCCTGGGTCCAATCACCGAGCCAACGCCCCAACGCATCTTTGCGGAAGGCCCCAATCGGAGATCCAAGCGCGATGAGCCACCGGGAACGCTTCGGCAGGGGTGCTCAGATCGAGACCCCACGTGGCGGTGCGCGCAACAATTGACGCATGCGTAGACCGGTGCACACCGCAGAGCGTGTAATGGCCCCGGCCCCCGCGCCCCCCGTTCCGATGCCAGATCCCAACGCGAATCGCTCCTCCTCTGATGCAACTCGTCGCCGTGTCCTGGCCGTCGTCGGCATTCTCTCGATCGCGGTGGTTGGCACCGTGCTTGCGGTGACCCAGCCCTGGAACCGCCGGCCGCCGCCGGTGCACGCCGAGGTACTCGGCGCTCGACTTGAGCTCGCATCGGGCGAGGTGATGATGAGCGTGGGCGAGAATGGCAAGCCGACGCCTGTGCAGAGCAACACGCCGCTGCCGCTGGGGGCGAAGCTGGAGACCAAGGCGGGCGCTCGTGCATTGGTTCGGCTCGGCAGCGGGGCGCGCGTCTTCCTGAGCGACAACACCAGCGTTGTGGTCAGCGATCACGTCGAGCTTAGCGCCGGGCGGATCTGGCTGGAGTCGCCGGCCCCCGAGCCCGGACAAGAGGTTGTCTCGCATCGACTCGGCGAGCACGAGGTCGCGCTCAGTGACGGTGGCGCGAGCCTCCGCGTTGACGGCAACAAGGCGTCGGTCTACGTGGCCGAGGGGCTCGCGCTGGTCAACACCAAAGGTGGACGCGCCGATGTCGAGGCCGGCGAGGAGGCGGTGATGGTTGGCAGTGCTGCGCCGGCCGTGTCCCCTGTGAAGTTTTGGGTCGACTGGACCGGCGGCATGGGCGATCGGGACCTCGCGGGTGCGACCAGCTCGGGATCGGGCGCGCTGTATGCCGTGGACCGCAGCGCCGCACCCGGCTCTCCTGCGATGCCGCTGAGCATCCAGCGACAGGTCGTGCACGTCGCCGTCGAGAAGGAAGTCGCCGAGACGCGCGTCGACCAGACCTTCTTCAACCCCAGCAATCGCGACGTCGAGGGCTGGTACTGGTTCACGGTTCCCAACGACGCGCAGCTCATCGGCTTTGCGCTGGAAACCGACGGCGTCTTGGTCGAAGGCGAGATCGTGGAGCGACAGCAGGCCGCAAGGACCTACGAGGCCGCTGTCCGTCGCGCGCGAGATCCAGCGTTGCTCGAGTGGGTCGATGCTCGCACCGTACGCGCGCGGATCTATCCGGTTCCCGGCGCCGGCACGCGCCGCGTTGTCATTCGCTACCAGCAGCTCTTGCACGAAGAGCAGGGCAAGCTGCGCTACACCTATCCGCTCACCGGTCCCGGTGGGCGAGAGGCGGCGAGCATCGAGGAGTTCGGCCTTGAGGTCGAGCTCCGCAATGGCATGGAGCGCGCCTACAACGTTGCCAGCACCAGCGATGCGCGGGTCGAGCAAGACGGACGAAAGGTCAGTGTTCGTCGTAGCGGCTTTCAGCCACGCGCTGACTTCCAGCTTGAGCTTGATCGACTTGAGTCGGCGCCCAAGCGCGCACCTTTGCGCGTGAACTTCGTCGATCCAGGGGGCGACGCGGCGCGCTACGTCATGCTGCGTTGGCTTCCCGATCTCGACTTTGACTCGGGTCCCGCACCCGCGGGCGAGGTTGTGGTGGTTGTCGACACCTCGGCATTCGGCGACGCCGCGGAACAGCAGGCCAAGATCGCGGTCGTCGAGGCGTTCTTGCGCAGCCTCAGTGAGGGCGATCGCTTCGCATTGGTTGCGGCAGATCTCGGCGCAAAGGTGGTCTATCCGGCGGAGGGCCTCAGTCCGGCCAATCCCGACGCGATTGGGGAGGCACTGGAAGCGCTCGCCAAGCGCGGCACGGGCGGTGCCACGGACTTGGGCGCGATCTTTGAAGCCTCGCTGGAGCGCGTGCACGGCCTTGAGCAGCCCGCGATCGTCTATGTCGGCGATGGCATCGCGACCAGCGGTGAGCGCAGCGGCGAGGGCCTCAGTGAGCGGCTGCGCCGATCGCTGACCGGCTCGCATGCACGCCTGTTTACCGTCGGCGTCGGCACCGAGATCGACGAGCCACTGCTGACCACGCTCGCGCGCGAAGGTGGAGGCGACTTCCTTCGCGTCGAAGATCCGGCGCATGCGGTGATGCGTGCCCTACAGCTCTCGGGTCGCCTCAAGACGCCGACCGTGACCGATCTCCGCATCGAGCTTGGCGATGGCCTCGACGATGTCTTTGTCAGTCACGCAGGCAAGCTGTCGCGCGGTGAGGAACTCACGATGCTGGCGCGCACGCACCACGACCTCCCGCCGGAGGTGAAGATCAAGGGCACCCTTCGTGGCGAGCCTTTCGAGCGCAGCTATCCGGTTTCGATCGAGCACGACGTCGTCGACGAGATTGTGCCGCGACTTTGGGCCGTGACCTATGTCGAGCGTCTCTTGAGCGACACGCGAGGTCTGACCGCCGTTCGCGGCAAGGTCCTCTCACTTGGTCTCGAGTACGGTCTGATGACCCCCTTTACCTCCTTCCTCGCGCTGGAGAGCGAGGCTGCCTACGCGCAGATGGGCGTCGAGCGTCGAACCCGTCGCTTCCCCGGGCCTCGTCTCACCGCGGATGCAGCGTGGGGCCGACTGGGCGAGACCGAGCGAGCGCACGACGGGACCATCCTCGGCATGATGCTTGCGGCCGCGACTGCGCCGATGGGCTGCGCGATGGAAGAGCCCGGCTCGGCCAAGGAAGCGGAGGCGCGCAACGCAAGTGACGCTTCAAGGGACGCGAAGATGGCCCCGAGTTCGGCCGCGGGCGAGCGTGAGGAGAGCGCAGCCTACCGTCAGGAAGCAAAGCCGACGGACGAGTTCGATGACGCGACGCGGGCGAACGCACCGGCAGCGCCACCCAGCGTCACCGAGGAAGAAGCGGACCCCGGTTACTACAAGGACGCACCCGTGGCCGAACCACAGGCCGGCGGCAGCGCGGATGGTGCCGGGCGCCATCGCGGGGAAGAAGGCCGCATGGGCAGCGCAGCGCCGAAGTCGGTGAGCAAGTCAACGGGCTCGACGGCGGCCGGCACCGACGGACTCTTCGCGCTCGACAACGATAAGAATGAATTCGCGGGGGGCATCGGAATCAACGGTGCGCTGTCTGGCGACTACGATCTTGAGAAGTCGAGTGGGGGCGTGGGCGTCGGTGGCGGTGGACGTGGGCTTGGTACCTCGGGCGCAGAGCGGCTTGCCCTTGGCGGCGCGACACCGGTGCAGATCGCTCGGTATCAACGCAGCCGCGTCGCGCAGGTCTCCCCAGTCCAGCCGCTCTCGCCTCTGCCCTGCAGCGACGCAGCGTCGCGTTCGCTTACGCTGCGTCGCGCGCTGTGGGAGCGTCGCTTGGCGGTCGAGCCGTCGATGGCTGGCAAGCTCGGTGTTTATGAAGCGAGCGTGGCGGCGTGCGAGGTGCCGCATTGGAGAGACCAACGCGTCTTCCTGCAGCTCTTGCAGGTCGCGGTGGCGAGCGAAGGCGATGTAGAGATGCTGCTCGCTCACTTCACGCCGCAGCCGGAGGCTCGCAACTGGCTGGCGCGTGCGTTGCTGCGTCGACTTGTGCAGCCGAGCCTGCTTGGCGCAGTCGAAAGCTCGATGTTCGGCGCGAATGTTCGCTGGTATTTGGTTGCCTACGAAGTCTCGCTCGAGACCGATCCGGACCTTCGTCTGCAGATCATCGAGGCCGCGCTCGCCCGCAGTGTCGGTGATCCAGAAGGCGAGCTGCTGATGCTGCGTGAGCTCGACCGTCAGGGCAAGCTCGACGACGCACTGGCGCGCGCCCGTCGACTTCGCGATCGCGGGTTGCTGACAACCGCACTTGTGCAAGAGCTCGGCGACCTCCTCGCAGCGCGAGGTCGCGAAGATGATGCGAAGCGAACCTTCTCTGAGATCATTGAGTTCGATCCGAGTTCGGCCGCAAGCCGCCAATTGCTCGGCGACATCTTCCTCCGCCACGGTTGGTATGAGGACGCCTATCGCCAGTACGAAGAGCTCGTGAATATGGCACCCGAGGCCGCAGGCTTCTCGATTCGGCTCGCTCGCGCGGCGCTCGGTGCTGGGCGCAGCGATGAGGCGCTTCGCATTCTACGAAAGGTTGCAGCGGGTGAAGGTCGGCCCGGTGCCGATGACCCGCGACGATGGGCACGCCTGACCTCTGCCGTGACGCTTGCGTTCCTCTTGGAAGAGGCGGATCCGGAGGTTCCGCGCTCAGAGCTGCTCCGCGAGCTTGGTCGACTGCAGCTCTTTGAGAAGGGCACGACCTGGAAGTTGCTGGTCTGGCGCGACCTGGATGCCAGCCTCACGGTCAGCGAGATGATTTCCGAGGAGGGGAGCAAGCCACCACAGGGCCCCCCCTTCTCCGAACTGGTGGACGCATCTTCGGTCGGTCTCATCGCCGGAGAGCTCGCGCCCGGGCGCGCCGGCGGCGAGGCACCGAAGTTGGAGGTCCGCAACACCGGCACTGCACTCGCGCGTGACGTCGAGTACCAGCTCATCACGCTATCGGTCGGCGAGAGCGAGACGACCGTGCAGATCGAGCGAGGGACGCTGCTGGCCCCCAAGCCCGAGTACAAAAAGAAGAACCCCACCGACGCTGCAGCTGAAGGGGCGGGGAGCACTGACGGAGCGCCGGTTCAGCCTACGCCGTGAGCACTATCGCCCATCCTCCCCTTGCGTGATTCGTGCGCGACGGGGAGGATGGGCGCGTCTTGTCTGCGACGGAAACAAGCGAGCCACAAGCCGCTGGCGTCTCGATGTTCGACGTGGGGCTCAATGCCACCCGTCACGCCCAGTTGGTGCGGTGGTGCGGGCTGACAGCAGCGCAGCACGATCTCGTGGAGCCGATGCGTGCGCTCCTGGTCGACCCCAACTTGGACGCGATCGTTGCTTCGTTCTACGAGCGGGTCGGGGCTCACCGAGAGACGATGGCGATCATTGGTGATCCAAATCGCCTTCGTGCCCTTGAGCGCACGCAGCGAGAGTACCTCTGCTCTCTCGGACGAGGCTTCGATCAACCCGAGTACTACGAGCGGCGGCTCAGAATCGGCATTGCCCATGCACGGGTGGGCTTGTCCTCGTCCTTGTTTCAGCTCTCCGCGGGCTGGCTCCGGGATGCGGTCATCGATTCAGTTCCGCCGGCACGCTGGCTGGAGGCTCGCCCACTCATCAAGCTCCTGGACGCACTCATGCGGCTCGACGTCGCAATCGCGCTGGAGGCGTATCACCACCGCCGGATCGACGCGTTGCGGGCGTCGGTTCGGACTCTTGAGGATCGCGTTCGCACCGATCCCCTGACGGGCTGTGCCAGCCGCGACTACACGCAGGAGCATCTCGACCGCATCAGCGTGAGCGCGTCGAAGGAAGCGCCGATTGCGGTGGTGATGGTCGACGTCGATCACTTCAAGCGCGTCAACGACGGTTGGGGGCACGCGGTCGGCGACCAAGTCCTACACGAAATCGCCGTGCGACTGCGGGCCTGCGTGCGCAGCGGCGACTTGGTCGGCCGGTGGGGAGGCGAGGAGTTTCTCGTGCTCTTGCAGGTCGCCGACCACGACGAGGCGCTCGGCATCGCCGAGCGCATGCGGCTGGCGGTCTGCGACCACCCGGTGACCAGCAGCGGCGGAGATCTTGAGGTCAGCGTGAGTCAGGGCGTCGCTATCGGCCATGGAGACACGACCGGCGCCGGTCTCGTTGAGCGCGCGGATGCGGCGATGTACGAAAGTAAGCGGGCAGGTCGCAATCGAGTGCAGGTCGCGGCCTCGTAGCAGCGCGCGCGGCAAGGTGGTACCACCGGCGTCAGTGCCCGATCTTCCCGCAGCGACGCGACGACCCGCGACCCTCGCTTGGCGCGGCAACGCGCACCTTCCGATGACGGATGTTGCCGGTCTCCGAGCGGCGATCGAGCAACTCGACCGGATTCTCGTCGTCATCGATGGGCCCGAGGGTCCGGCGCTTGGCGTCGATGGTGAGCTGGCGTTCCGGCGTCCTCGGGCGGGGGAGTTTGATGCGCGTGCGTACGTGCCCAGCGTGTTGCCCCGCGATCTCGGTGACCCGAACTTCACCCGCACGCATGAGCTCAAGGCGCCCTACGTCGCGGGATCGATGGCCAACGGCATCGCCTCCGTCGAGCTCGTCACCGCGCTCTCCCGCGCGGGCTACTTGAGCTTTTTTGGCGCTGCCGGACTCGCCGTGGAGGCGGTCGCGGGCGCGGTGGCAGAGCTCAAGCGGGCATTACGAGAGCGATCTTGGGGGGTCAATCTGATCCATAGCCCCTACGAGTCCGGCGCGGAGGCGGCCGTCGTCGATCTGTGTTTGGCGCAGGATGTACGTCGGATCGAGGTCTCCGCGTTTACCGATCTGACACTCGATGTGGTTCGCTATCGCGTCGCTGGGCTGGCGCAGGCCCCCGACGGATCGGTCCAGAGTCAGACACACATCGTGGCGAAGGTGTCACGGGCAGAGATCGCGGCTCGCTTTCTTGCGCCCGCACCGGCGCACCTCCTCGCCGAGCTCCTCGGTCGCGGGGCCGTGACTCAAGAGCAGTGCGCGATGGCGAGTCGGGTCGCGGTCGCGCAGGATGTGACGGTGGAGGCCGACTCGGGCGGTCACACCGATAATCGTCCGCTGGTCACCCTGCTGCCGTCGATCCTGGCGCTGCGCGACGAACTCGCTGCTCGCCACGGACTTCTCGCTGCTCCTCGCATCGGTGCTGCAGGGGGCATTGCCACGCCGGCAGCGGCCTATGCTGCCTTTGCGCTCGGTGCCGCCTACGTGATGACAGGCAGTGTCAATCAGGCCTGCATAGAATCGGGGAGTTCGGACCGCGCACGGCAGATGCTCGCGCAAGCGAGCCAAAGCGATGTCGCGATGGCCCCCGCCGCCGACATGTTTGAGATGGGCGTCAAGCTGCAAGTCCTGCGCAAGGGGACGATGTTCGCAAGTCGGTCGCGCAAGCTTTGGGATCTCTATCAAGCCCATGCCTCGCTCGATGAGATCAGCGCATCGGACCGCAGCGCGCTCGAGCAGACGATCTTGCGGCGCAGCATCGCCCAAGTGTGGGAGGACACCGCCGCGTTCTGGAAGCAGCGCGATCCTGCGCAACATGAGCGAGCGCTACGCGAGCCAAAGCACAAGATGGCGCTCGTGTTTCGCTGGTATCTGGGCATGAGTTCGCGCTGGGCCAATCGCGGCGAACCTGGGCGTGAGCTGGACTATCAGGTCTGGTGCGGCCCCTCGATGGGAGCGTTCAATGACTGGGCACGCGGCAGTGAGCTTGAGCAGCCCGCGGCACGTCGCGCCTCGCTTGTCGCCGCGAATTTGATGGTCGGTGCCGCGACGCTTGCTCGCGCGCACGCGCTCGCGTTGCAGGGTTGGCCGCTGCCCGCGAGCATCCTGCAGCCCCGGCCGCGCACGGATTCCGACCTGCTCGCGTGGCTATAGGCTCGCGTCGAGGCGAGCGCGACGCGTACAAGCCGTCCTGGACGCGCGCCGGCAGGGGGGCTGGTGTGCTCGCAGCGCCGCCAGCGCTGGTCCCGCGGCGCTCTCGGCCCTCGAACTTCACGCGTTGGCGCACGTTTGCGCGCGCGATGTGACCTTCGTCCGCGGGATTGAGCCGCTCTTGACCAATCCGTGACCCGGGCCCTGGCGATCGGGGCCTGATCTCGCCTACGAAGGGAGCCCCGTGGCCGGCGAGAACGACACGCTCAACGAGCCGATTGCGATCGTCGGCATGTCCGCGTTTTTTCCAGGCGCGCCGCGCTTGGATCGATACTGGCAGAACCTGCGCAACGGCGTGGACGCGATCCGAGAGGTGCCGCCCTCGCACTGGGATCTCGGCGACCACTTCAATCCCGATCCCAAGGCCAAGGACATGACCTATGGCCGTCGGGGTGGCTTCCTCTCGCCGGTCGAGATAGATCCGCGCGACCTTGGTGTTGCGCCTCGTGATCTTGAGGCGACCGACACGACCCAGATCCTCGGCTTTGTCGCAGCGCAACAGGCACTGGCCGATGCGGGCTACGGCCCTGATCTGATCGGCCTCGATCGCGATCGCTGCGGCGTGATTCTTGGGGTGACAGGCGCGCTTGAGCTCGTGATACCGCTCGGCGCGCGGCTGAGTCATCCGCAGTGGCGGCGCGCGCTCGCCGATGCCGGTGTCGACGCTGCGACTGCGCAAGACGTCATCGAGCGGATCTCGGATCAGTTTGTCGATTGGCGCGAGGCCTCGTTTCCCGGGCTGCTTGGCAATGTTGCGGCCGGTCGTATTGCAAATCGGCTTGATCTGCACGGGACCAACTGCGTTGTCGATGCGGCCTGTGCTTCGTCGTTGGCCGCGCTGCACCTCGCCGTTCTTGAGCTTCGTACCCGCCGCGCAGACGTGATGCTGTGTGGTGGCGTGGACACCTTTAACGATGTGTTCATGTTTACGTGCTTCTCCAAGACGCCGGCGCTCTCTCCGACGGGCGATGCGCGTCCCTTCGCGGCCTCGGGTGACGGGACCATCTTGGGAGAAGGCGTCGGCGTACTCGTGCTCAAGCGCCTTTCCGACGCGATGCAGGCGGGCGATCGAATCTACGCGACCATTCGCGCTGTCGGCACGTCGAGTGATGGCCGCGGAAACGCCATCTATGCACCGAGCTCGGAAGGGCAAGCCCGCGCGCTCCGATCCGCGTACGTCTCCGCCCAGGTCTCACCTGCGACGGTGGAGCTGGTCGAGGCCCACGGCACGGGCACCAAGGTCGGCGATGCAACCGAACTCGAGGGGCTGATCTCTGTCTTCGCGTCCGAGCGCCCCGCAGAGCACGAGTGGTGCGCGCTGGGTTCGGTCAAGTCGAGCATCGGCCACACCAAAGCCGCCGCTGGTGTCGCAGGGCTCATGAAGGCCGCGCTCGCTCTGTGGCATCGCGTGATTCCGCCGACGATCAAGGTCGACACCCCCAATCCCGTGGCTGCGCCCGGCGCGACGCCGTTTTATCTTCCGACCCACGCACGGCCCTGGCCTCCCCCGGTCCACGAATCACGAGCACATCCGAGACGAGCGGGCGTTTCCGCGTTCGGATTTGGCGGGAGCAACTATCACGCGGTGCTCGAAGAGTCGCCCGATCGCGTCGCGTCACTGGACGGCGTGCAGGCGCTGACCCCCGACTGGGACGGCAACGTTCAGATCATCCCATTTGTCGCGGCTGACACAGCGTCGCTGGCAGAGGAGCTGCGTAACTTCGAGCGAGATGTCAAAGCGCCGCTCGGGGATCTAAGCGAAGACGAGCGCATTCGATGGCACGCCCACGCGGCCCGGGCTCGCTATCAGGCCCGCGCGCTTCATGCGGACGCGAGTGCAGACACGACTGCAGACACGAGCGCGAGCGCGAACGAGGGCACCAGCTCGCAACGTCCCGCCACGTGTCGGCTCATTCTCGTCGTTCAATCCGCGGATGAATTCCGTGAGCGCTGCGCCCGGGCGTTTGAGCAGCTCGCGGGTGCGAGCGCATCTTCTGCCTCGGGCGCGCTCCCGAGCGCACGCTCGGGAAGCTCGGGAGCAAAGTTGGGCGCTCGTCGTCGCAACACGCGAGGTGTTTACTTCGCGGCGCCAAGCGAGCGCGTGCAGGATACTGCCAGCTCACCGAGAGCAGCGGCTGAGCCACGAAGCTCAGAATCGGTCGCGAAGCTCGGTGTGCTGTTCCCAGGCCAAGGTTCACAGTACCTGGGCATGGGCGCGGACTTTGCTGCGCGCTTTCCCGAGTGCGCCTCCGCGTGGTTTGAGGGCGGTGACCCCGAGCACGCGCGAAAGATCGCTGCGATCGCACAGCCCACGCCACGCTGGACGGAGGCCGAAGTGCGTGCCGCGAGCGCGCGCCTGCAAGCGACGCAGCACGCTCAGCCCGCGCTGGGGCGCTTTGAACTCGGGGCCTATCACCTGCTGACGCGCTTCGGGATCGAGCCCGACGCCGCCGTGGGTCACAGTTTTGGCGAACTCGTGGCCCTGACCGCCGCTGGCTATCTGAGCATCGATTCCTTGCATGAACTGGCACGGGCGCGCGGAGAGGCGATGGCGGCCTGTGGCGAGCGTGGCGATGCCGGGGCGATGGTGGCGGTACTCGCCGATCGTGGCGCGGTTGAGCTTGTGCTGCGAGCGTCCGTCAACGACGTCGTCATCGCCAACGACAACGGCCCGACGCAGGTGGTGCTGTCAGGTTCCACGGCGGGTATTGCTGCCGTCGAAGACGCTCTGAGCCGCGCGCAACTTCGCTTCACACGACTTCCCGTCGCAGCGGCATTTCACTCACCACTCGTTGCGGGGGCCGCCGATGCCTTAGCCGCTGCGCTTAAGCAGTCTGCGATCGCGGCAGGTCGCTTTCCGGTGTGGTCGAACAAGGGAGCGTCACCCTATGCGCTCGATGGCTCGGACCTGCGGACAAATCTCGCCGATCAGATCGCGAGCCCGGTCCGCTTCCGAGAGTGCATTGAGGGGATGATCGCCGCGGGAGTACGCACCTTTGTCGAACTCGGACCAGACTCGCGGCTCTCTGGCATGGTTCAGCGCATCGCGAGCGCCTGTGCTCCGGCACTCGACATCGAGGTCGTCGCTCTCGATGCGCGGGGAGAGGGTGGGGCGCTTATCGATGTTGCGCACGCGATCGCTGCGATCGCCGTGCGTGGGCATGACGTGAAGCTCGATGCGTGGGATCCAGGCGCTCAGGATGCGGCGCTTCGTGCCCGAGCACAGCGCAAGGCGCCGGCGCTCACGATCACCGTGACGGGCGCGAATCTCAAGCCCAAGCGGACGCCTCGACCGCCGCGAGCGATCACGACGCCGCCCGCAGATCGAGGCGCACCCGCCGATCGTGTCGCCCGGGAGGATGGCGCGGCGGCGTCACGGCCCCACGCAGTTGCGCAACGTGTCGCGGCCGATACCCACGGGCCCGCCACGGGCCGCAGCGCAACGCCGGACCTCGCAGCTGCCGGACACGCAAGAGCAAGCGCGGCGCTGCGGTTCGGCAATTCTCATCAAGATGGCCAGCATCGTGGAGTGCCCGAAGGGCAAGCGACACACATGAGCGATCAAGATACTCGACGGCAGGGTTTAGACGCGTTGGTCCGGCTGCAGGAGCAGACCGCTCATCTCCACCAGATGTTCTTGCAGCAGCAGGCCGCCGCCACGCGAGCAATCCTTGGCATCGTCGAGCCGAGCTACGCCCAAGATGCGGGCGCCATGCCGCAGGGAGCCACCTTGTCGACGATGGGAATGCCCGCTGCAGCGCCGACTCAACCGTCGCAGGTCGGCGTGCAGGTTCCAGCCGCACCGGCGTCCGTGGTCGCGCCACCGATGAGTGTGCCCCCAGGCACCGTGATGCCGCAGGCACCTACCGCGGCTCCCTCCGCAGACACGGACGCGTCGCGAATTTCTGCGGCCCCAGCGGCGCCGGCAGACCGGCCCGCGCCGAGCGGAGTGGCACAGATTGAACGCAAGTTGCTGTCGGTGGTCGCCGACAAGACCGGCTACCCGATCGAGATGCTGGAGTTGTCGATGGGCCTCGACGCAGATCTGGGCATCGACTCGATCAAGCGCGTCGAGATCCTTGCGGCACTGCAGGAAGATCTTCCTCAGGCCGCGACTCTTCGCCCCGATCAGCTCGGCGAGTTGCGCACGCTCGGCGACATCGTGACAGCGCTTGCACCGACGCTGGTGACCAACGCACGCGCGGGCACGGCCGCAGCAAGCTCGTCTATGTCGCACTCGCATGACGTTGTTGCGGGGGCCAACAGCAGCAGTCAGGAAACCGAGCACGTCCGGGTGGTCGAGGTGATGCTCGCGACGGTCGCCGACAAGACGGGATATCCGGTCGAGATGCTTGAGCTCACGATGGGGCTTGATGCCGACCTGGGGATTGATTCGATCAAGCGCGTCGAGATCCTCGCGCACCTGCAAGAGCAGTTGCCGTCCTTGCCGTCCTTGCGCCCTGATCAGCTTGGAGAGCTTCACACCCTCGGCGACATCGTGGCGGCGCTGACTGCTGGCAGTCGCGCTGCCACGCCCGTCGTAGCGTCTAGTTCGGTGCCGCCGGCCGCGTCGCCCCACTTCGTCGCCTCGCCTGCGCCGCAGCCTGCCGCTGCGCCGCTTCTTCGCATGTGGGTCACGCCGAGCTCAGTGCGGTCCAACTCTCTCGCTCGCGCCGTCGCGCCCGCAGATCTGGGAGACATCTGGTTGGTGGGCGACACGCAGGACGAACTCGTGCGCGGACTCGCGGACGCGCTCGCATTGCTTGGCGGCCATGTCGAGCTTTGCAGTGTGGAGGAGGCGCGCGCCAAGACCGGATCGGGTGCGGCACTCAGCTCGGTCGGCGGTGTGATCTTTGCTCCTACGCGCGAACTCGAAGACGACGCGTGGCGCGTAGAGGCCTACGAGCTTGTGGTCGCCTGCGCGCGAACGCTGAGCGCACGTATCACGCGCGGAGAGCAGGCGATGCTTGCCAGCATCAGTCGACTCGACGGGTGCTTTGGCCATGCCAACATGCCGACGCAGATCGATCCGGCGCACGGAGCTCTGAGCGGCGTGGTGAAGTCGGCAGCCTGGGAGTGGCCAGGAGTGCACGCCCGCGCGCTGGATATCGACCCCAACGTGCCCAACTCAGCACAGCTCGATGCGATTGTGTCGGCGTTACTCGCTGCGGGTCCGGTGGAGTTGGGGGTCGCAGGTGGCGATGTGATCACCACGAGCCTTGTCGAGGGCGCAGCCTCGACGGCAAGTGACCCCTCGCTGGCGCTCAATC
>CAZVEM010000074.1:7123-19516 GCA_964626165.1 uncultured Nannocystaceae bacterium | reverse complement strand
GACAGCCTGCTAGCAGGTTGTCGAAGAACCCCCGTGGAGTGCATGGACGTGCAATCGCCATGCAGACCGAGGCGCGAGGAGGGAGCGTACCGGGCGTACGTGACCGACGAGCAACAAAGGGATGCATGGTGAGTGCGCGGCCATGCGCCGACGCGGGACTCTTCGACAGCCTGCTAGGGCACATCGACCGGCGGGCCCTCGTCGCCACGGGGCGGACGCTTTCGATCGCGGAACCAGACCCGATAGGCCTCCATCCGCGCGACTTGATCGCTCGGCGCTCTGCGATCGCAGGGCGCATACTCATCGCTGCCTTCGCTCGCGCCCCAACGTGCCTCGGGGCAATCGTTGGGATTGTAGCCGGCCTCAAGCGCTGCCTTTCGCTTCACAAGCTCACTCAACGGCAGGCTCCACTTCGTGTCGTCGCTGCGTCGATACTCGATGGCGCGCGCCGAATCTGCCAGCAAGGCCGCGCGAATGGCACCCAGTTCGGCGAGTGCGGCGTCCAGTGCAGGGCCCGCGCTGAGGCCGTAGGCGACCGGCGTCGCGGCGACCTTGGCTTCAAAGCCCTCGACCACGTCGATCGCGATCAGCAGGCGCAGGTCTCGAGACGGCGTCGAGAAGTCCTCCCAGCTGCCGGTGGTCTCAAAAACGGAGTGGCCGAGCGGCATCGGGATGATCTCGTCTTGGTGTTCGCGGTGCCAAGCGTTGCCGTTTTGCACGCTGGTCACACGGACCTTGGCCTGCTCGTGCAGGGCCGTGACCGCGCCGACCAAGGCCGCTGCGGGGTCGATCGGCTGGGGATTGATGACCGCCTCGACGGCGGCGTAGAACTGGGTGGCGTTGAGGAGTCGCTGGCCGCCATCTGCGTCGGGGTAGTCCTTGCGTCGCGCAATCGCGGCGTCGTCGTTGACCTCCAAACCCACCACGCCTTCATTGTCGACGCGGATCACCGGGCGGAAGGCCTTAAAGCCTGCGCCGCCGAGGCTGGGATCGGGATTCCACATGAAGTTGCCCTCCCAGAAGCGTTTGCGCGTGATGCTGCCATCGGGCTGCCCGTCGATCGCATAGAGCACGCCAGGTACCGAGCCTGCCTGGGGCACGAGCTCGACGACGACGAGAAGATGCCCGTAGGGGTCGGCATAGATGACGCCTGGACGCAGCCCGCGAGCGTCAAGCCGAACGGGGTAGAAGTCACCGCGCGAATCGCCGTACGCGACGCGGCCGTTGCCGCTGTGAACGCCCCAGGCGACCGTCCGACGGAAGAAGCGGTTGATGACCATGAGCTGGTCCACCGCCAAGCCCGAGGCTGCCCACTCGGGCTTGAGCTCCGGGGCGTCGAGGTTGCCGCGTGCCTCGTAACAGGTCGGCGCCCCCCCCTGGCCCCGCGAGCATCGATGGAACGCGAAGGGCAGTCCGCGCTTCCACGCGAAGTAGGCCCTGAGGAAGTAGGGCGTGTCGGCGCAGTCCGGCACCAGGATCAGTCCCCGGTTTTTGTCGCTGTCCTCGTTCCAGCCCAGCGCATCGTGCAGTGGGTTGCGCTCACGATCCTGCGTGACCTTGTCCAGACGCGGCCAGGCAAGGTCCACGCCGGGCGGACCCCAGAACAGCTCGCGGACCCACGCCGAATACAGCGCCTCTTCGGCCGGGCCCCAAGAGCGCGTGATGGGCCAGGACGCAGTGGCGTCCAGTGGCGGCGGCAAGTTCGATGGTTTGCCGCTCTGCACGGCGAACTTCGTGCACGAAAGTCCGACCCCGTCGCGACCGATGACGACTTGATAGACCCCGGACTCCTCGGCGACAAAACTCGCGCGGGTTGATACGGGGGTGCCCGGACTCGTGTGGCCCGTGAGCGCGACGACGGCCCCCGACGGCGACTCGACGCGGACTGCGATGGGTGCTCCCTCGTCAAAGCTCGCGGCGAGGATCTCGACCGGGCCATCGACCCGTGCGCGGCGCGGCGTCACCATCAGTCCCAGGCCCTTGGTCTTGGCGTGGCCCTTCCCTCCGGGACAGCTACCGGCCTTGTCCGCCGGAGGGAGTTCGGCACGGGCGCTGGGTGGCAGTGTGGCCTCGGGTATGACCAGCGTTGGGGCCGGCGCTGCACCATTCTCTGGATTGGGTGGCTCTGGATTGGGTGGCTCTGGATTGCGTGGGGCGCCCTGCCCCGCTCGATCTCCCAGCGCGGCCTCCGTCGTCGTCGCGGAACTCTCCGCGGCACTCGGCGCGCAGCCCAATGCGAGCGCGACAAAGCACATGCTCGCGATGCGTCGCGCGGGGGCGAGCCATCGTGACCCATGCACGTGCCCCTTGAGGGGTCTCCCATGCCCAAGTCGGTGGCCGCGGCGCCGCTCGCCCTTCGCTGAGTCGGATGAAGACAAGTTGTACGAAGACTGACGCGCTCCGCGCTGCGCGACAAGTTCCCGGCAACTTCGATGTCGTCGCGGATCGCCGACGCAGCGCGGCTTGGGTGCGGCCGCTCTGCTAAGGTCGCGCCGTGAAAATCTTGCTCGCGGACAAGATCCCGGTCGCTGGTCGTGACGCACTCGCGGCGCGCGGACATCAGGTCGTCTTTTCCCCAGATCTGACCGCCGACGACCTCCCCCGCGCGCTCGCGGACTCGCAGGCCAAGGTCCTGGTGGTCCGATCGACGGAGGTCCGTGCAGAGTGTTTCTCCGCCGCGCCCTCGCTCGCGCTTGTGATTCGCGCAGGAGCCGGCGTCAACACCATCGATCTCGATGCCGCCAGCAAGGCTGGCGTCTTTGTCAGCAACTGTCCGGGGAAGAACGCGATCGCGGTCGCAGAGCTCACGATGGGCTTGATGCTTGCGCTCGATCGCCGGATCCCCGACGCGGTCGCGGAGTTCCGCGGCGGCACCTGGAACAAGAAGGAATACGGCAAGGCCAACGGCCTCATGGGTCGCACCCTTAGTCTCGTCGGCTTTGGTGCAATCGCACGCGAGGTCGCCACCCGTGCCGTCGCCTTTGGCATGCGCGTCCGCGCCTGGCATCCCTGGATCACGCCCGCCGAGTGTGCCCCCTTCGATGTCGAGGCCGTCACGAATCTCCAGGATCTCTTGCCCGGGACGGACGTGCTGAGCGTGCATGTCCCCTACGACAAAAACCACAGCCACCACCTGATCGGCAGCGAGCAGCTCGCGGCCCTCCCCGACGGCGCGATCGTGCTGCACACCTCTCGCGGCGGCGTGGTGGATGACAAGGCGCTCACAGAGCAGGTCCGTGCGGGACGGCTCCGCGCCGGGCTCGACGTGCTTGAGGGCGAACCGAGTCAGGCCAAGTGCAGCGTCGAGCACGAGCTGCAGTCCCTCCCCGGCGCCTACGTGATGCCGCATATTGGCGCGAGCACCGAGCAAGCCGAGGTGGCGATCGCGGTCGAGGTCGCTCGTATCGTGGAGGGCTTTGCCACCCAAGGTGTCGTCTACAACGCCGTCAACATCGAGCCAAGTCGCCCCGGGCGCTTCACCTTGATCGTGCGGCATCACGACAAGGTCGGCGTGCTCGCACACGTTCTACTGGCCTTGCGAACCGAGCAGCTCTCCGTCAAGGAGATGAGCAATACCATCTTCGCGGGCCAAAGCGCCGCCAACGCGTCGATCGTGGTGGAGAAGCGTCCATCGGACGGTCTGATTGCCGAACTGCTGGCACACGAGCACATCCTCGCCGTCGATGTCACGGCGGCCACATGAGCGATCGACGACCCATCATTCTGCTCGCGCACGGCTCCCCAGATCCCGACTGGCAGCTCGCGCCGCAACGGATCGTCGAGCTTGCACGCGCCCTCGCTTCGCAACAGCACAGTCCGCGGCGGATCGAGATCGCTTTTCTCGAACATTCCAGGCCGCGACTCGATGAGCTGGTCGCGACGCTCATCGCCGACGGCGTACAAGAGGTCTTGGTCGTCGCGCTCTTGCTCTCCGGCGGTGGTCGTCACTTTAAAGTGGACCTACCGCGCCTGGTCTCGGATCTCAGCGTGCAACATCCCGGCTTTGTTGCCACGCTCCATCCACAGCCCCTCGGCGTTCTCCCCGAGGTGCTGGAGGCGATGGCTCGCGCGGCGCTCGGACTGGAGTAGCTCCAGGCTCCTTCGGCGACCGCCAAAGCGACTCCGAGGCTCTCCATTCCATCGCCGATTTCAGCGTCGTGCGCCGGAGCGCCGCACGACCACCAAAGGCCTTGACGTCACAAGCACCCCGTAGATCTACGGCTGATAGGCGTAGCGCCACAATGGCTGCGAGGTACCTTCGCTGAGCGTAACGAACTGCGACGACGCAGGATCGATCGCCAGGGTCTCGCCTTGCATCTCTTGCTCAAGATCGATCTCGCAGGGAGTGGTCTGAAAGGCGCTTGCCAGCTCGCTGTCGGGCGCGCGCAGCCAAAGTCTGGCCGCCGCATAGGTGCGCACGATGACAAAGTCCCCTTTTGCCGAGACTTCACCGCCGGTGGCGGTGGAGCTGAGGTGCAGCGCGCTACCCTGCTCGATGAGTTCCATCGGCGCGCCGGTGAGCTGCGGCGCGGGCCACACAAAGACCTGGCTGGTTGTGCCATTCTTGGTCACGATCAGAAGATCGCCGGAGATCGGATCGACCAGGAGCGTCTCGGCATTGTGTGCACCGTCGGGATACGTCGCTTCGAGCACCTCGACGCCGTCCAGAGAGGCGCCAGCACCGGCGAGGTCAACCGTGTCAGGCTCAAGCACGCGGTAGATCTGCACACTCGAGCGGGCCATCGCGTTGTCGCCGATATCTCCAAAGTATAGATAGCTTTTTCCCGCGACAGGACCCGGACCGATCGCCATATCCTCCCAGTCCACTGCGTTGGCACCGACGATCGAGAACTCACCAAGTAGCGCGCCATCCAGCCCAATCGTGAACGCGCGAGGCTCGTCGCCGGAGTCGTTGTGAACCCACAGTACGTTCGGCTTGCTGCGAGAAAAGACCAGCCCGGATGCCTCGTTGATGCGCGGATCGACGACCTGCGATTCGGTGCTGACAGCCACCGAGTTGGGACAGCGTGTCAGCCAGGTCTCGCCGTCTCCGTCCCCGTCGCCATCTCCGTCGCCATCCCCATCTCCATCTCCATCCCCATCCCCATCTCCATCTCCATCGCCATCTCCGTCGCCATCTCCATCTCCGTCTCCGACGTCGCCAACGTCGGAGGTATCGCTCGTGTCGAGGTCGGCGTCCTCCCCTGTGGACGCGTCCGCGGCGTCGGAAGAGGTCCCCTCGGCTCCGCAGCCCACAACGATCAGCGCTCCACAAAGAGAGATTGCGCAGGCGAGGACCCCCGCCTTCTCCATCCGCGCCGACGCCACGGCCAAGGCTCGCGCTCTCTGGTGACTTTGGGCGCCGTCAAGAGTTTCGTGAGGGAGTGGCCGCATGGACGGCATCATGGCACCATCGCCCGCCGACATCTCCCGACTACGCGGAACATCCATGTGTCGGGGAAGCGACGCCTGGGTCGCGCGAGGCCGCGCATATCAGAGCGACGACAGGAAGGACCAGAAGGCGGGAGCCGAGAGTGCGTCCTGACGATCGTGTCCATTGCCGCTGGTCGCACACCACGCGACGGGATAGCCCGCGTCACAGCCCGAATAGGCCTCACAAGGCGCTTGCAAGGTCGGAGAGGTCGAGCTGGAGGCATCGCAATGATTGTTGCTCAGGTGTCGGTCGCGGGTGCCTTCGCTGGCCGAAATGTTGACGGTCGGATCCTCTTGGTCGTGGATCAGCAGCGCGCCAGTTTGGCCGACGCACTGCGGCCCACTCATGCCGCCTGCGATCGAGGCCACGCCGCGTAGCTTGTCACCGCGGACGCAGGAAAGCAGCTGCGCCATGAAGGCGCCACTGGAGTATCCCGCCGCCATGCGTCGAGTTGGGTCGGCACACCACCGAGACTCGACCTCGGTCACCAGCGCGTCGAAGAACGCGACGTCAGGACCATCGGCAGACGCTTCCCAACAGTCTCCGACCGCGCGACCACGGACAAAAATCGCGCTCGCGCCCGGCTGCGTGTGCAAGGGCGGGTTGTTCGACTCCTTGTCGGGATTCGGACTGCACCCGTGAAACTGATAGACAACAGTGTACGGGGCGTTGCTGTCATAGCCCGCGGGGAGCCACACGAAGTACTCGCGTTGCGCACCTCCGACGTCAAGGCTCCTCTCGACCCAGGTCTCGAGGGGCTCTTCCGGAGTCGATCCACATCCCGCGCTACCGGAATCACCATCTCCATCACCATCACCATCACCATCGCCATCGCCGTCGCCTGCATCGGCATCTCCATCAGCCGCATCGGTGCCCGAGCCGTCCGTCCCACTCTCTCCGCACGCCGTCACCCCCGCGATGCACAGGCCCAGCACGAGCGCAGCTCGGAGGTGTCGAATGCAGCTTGTTGTCCTCATGACCCAGGATATCGCGCATTGCGGCCGATGTTCGCCGCGCCGGCACGCTCCAAGGGATGGGAGCGCCCTCTCGTATGCCACGGTCCTGCGACCCTGGCAGGTGCACGACTTGTAGTCAGCATCATGCAAAGAACCGCGGACGACTCCACCCCCAGATCACACTGGAATCATCTCCCCGCCGGGTCGCGTCCTGATAGGATGCCTCCATGGCTGTAAGACTTGTTGCTCGTCGTTTGGGTGCCCTCGCAATCCTGAGTGGAGCCCTGTGCTCGCTTGGAGCCACGGGATGCGGTGGGAGCGAGACCGACAGCGACGCCGGAAACGAGACTACCGGTGACGGCGACGGCGACGGTGACGGCGATGGCGATGGTGATGGGGATGGTGATGGGGATGGGGATGGCGATGGCGATGGCGACGGCGACGGCGACGGCGACGGCGACGGCGATGGCGACGGCGATGGCGATGGCGATGGCGATGGTGACGGTGATGGCGATGGTGATGGCGATAGCGATGCGCAGATCGAAGTGACACTGGAGGCCCAGGCGGGTGTCACGGGTGTGGTCCGCGTGAACTTTGCGGTGCCGCTCGCCGACGGCGCCGAGACCGGCGCCATGCCAGATCTCGACGTCACGGTCGCCGGGAGCCCGGTGCCATTCGCTCGCCGGGGCCTGGCCAAGTGGCCCACGGGCGCATGGCGAAGTGTGCAGATTCAGCTCGATGTCGATGTCGATGCCGTCGATACATTGCTCGTCGACCTCGGCGCCTCGGGTGACGCGTCGCTGAGCATGGTGCCGGTGCAGGACACACTCGTCGTACCCGACGGGACCCAGGGACCTCGTGTATGGGCGCGACTCCAAGCCGGCTACATCGGTGGGACCCATGCGCTGGGGCCGCTCAACTCGGTCGGCGACGTCCCCGCCGGCGATGACCCGTGGGCGACGCTGTGCGATCACACGGCATGGGGTGTCGACGAGTTCCTGGCTATCGACGATACGGCGGGTTCATGGCTCTACGACCGTCCCACTGCGCTATACCGAGCCCACGCTCGAAGTGCAGATGCGTCTTCGCTGGAGTCTGCCTATCGTGAAGCCGCGATCTATGTCGCGGGCATGTCCGGCACCGGGGCCAATGTCCAGATCCCCGTGCCGGGCGCACAATCGGATCTCAAGTACCACTATGCTCAGGGCATCGCGATCCACTACCTGATGACGGGTGATGATCGCTTTCGGGAGCGCGCGGAGGATGTCGCAGATCGGATCGCGACGCAGTGGACCAGTCCAGGGTACGGCGGCGGTGCGGACTTTTGGACCGAGCGACACGCCGGCTTCGCGCTCCTGGGCTACGTGTGGGCAGAGATTGTCAGCGACGACAAGGCCGCCAGCTATCAGGCCCTGAGCGAAACTGCGATGACGGCCTACCTTGCGATGCAGCAGAGCGATCCCAGCGGCGGCCTCGCTCCGCCGCTCGATGAACGTTGCTTTATCCACTCCGCGGACGCGCACGGCGAAGATTACGGCACCTGGGGCTGTAGTCCTTGGATGAGCGCCATCCTGGCGGAGGGCATCGACGCGTGGGCGCGCCAACGAGGTGGAAGCGAAGACAACGCGGCCGGTTCCGCCCTGATTGCGCTCGGGCGCTCGGTCGCGCTGCACGGCCTCGATGCCGGCGGAAAGCCGACCTACTGGATGGCCTTCGGCGCGGCGTCCGAGGATGATGCCTACGACGAGCACTGGGGCGAATCGGCATATCTGCTGGCACTGGCCGCCTACTGGGACGGAAAGCTCAATGGAGGAAGCGCGGATCCGTTGCTCCTTGAGGTTCGCGATGAGCTGATCGCAGGAACTGGACAAAACGGCGAGGTCGGACAGCTGCGCAGCTACAACTGGCAGTGCCGCGCCGCGCCGATGACGAGTCGGATCGTCGTGCTCACTGGCAACTGAGCCGGGGGCAAAAGGGCGGGCAGTTCGCGAGCGGCGATCAGACGGCGCGTTCGACCGACGATCGCAGCGCAGTCTCTTCAGGACGGGTCGATGACATAGGTCATCAACGGCAGCGACTCAAGCGCCAACTCGGGCCCGACTTCGTAGAGGAAGCCGCCCCCGAAGTCGACTTCAGTGCATTCGCCGGTGCCACCGTCAATTGCGTAGCCAATTGTGCCAGGCACGACCGTGCCCACACGGTAGACGCGATCAAAGACAACCTCGCCGCAGCTGGTCGAAATCACGGACACCGATGCGGGCGGCTGGAAATCGCAGCCACCATCGAACCAGAGCGCAGGCACGCTGCACGCGGCGTCGGCAAAGACGATGGACTCATCTGGATAGGTGTAGGTCGGGCCACAGCGCGTCTCTCCAGTTGCGGTTGTCAGCGGCATGCAGGCGTCATCGAGCTGTCCATCGACCCACTGATAGGGATTGGGTGAGACCGCGACGACGTTTTCATTGGGAGTGGCCAACAGGCTGGCGCGGAGTCGGCCGGCCCCAACGTCCTCTCGAATGAACGGGGGGAAGTCCGCAGCCCCGACCTCGTCACCAATCTCGAACTGGCGGAACTCCGGGTTTGCCGGATCGGCAGAACACGTTCCCGCGTTGGTGCTGTAGAGCGGGCCGGTCCACTCCTCGCCAAGATCGTGGAAGTGCGTGATATTGCCGCAGGTGCTGTACTCGTAGCGGAGGATGATTCCGGGGTCGACGGCGCACTCGCTTTGTCCGTAGGAGGGAGCAGCGTTGGCGA
Organism: uncultured Nannocystaceae bacterium; assembly: GCA_964626165.1. GTDB lineage: Bacteria > Myxococcota_A > Polyangia > Nannocystales > Nannocystaceae > CAZVEM01. The sequence goes on along the minus strand of CAZVEM010000074.1, from coordinate 10,372 downwards.
GTTCTTGGCTGCAAGCGCTGTCCGCAAAATAGACTCCATTGGCAGAGGCACGCTGGCCCGGCACGCAGCGAAGCTCGGCGGCTGCGTCGGTGCCATCGAAGGGCTCAGGAGCGCACGTCGCATCCCTCGCAATATCGTAGAGGGATGAGATCCATCGGCTCCCGTCATCGCCGTTGATGACGACACCGCGCAGCCCATAGCCCAGATCGATCTGTGACTCTGCTCCCGCGACGAACTTGTCGGGGGAAAGGGATTGCAGGCTGTAGTGGGTCGCAAGGGGCTCCACGATGCGCTCTTGACACTCGTCGACATAGATATCGTACTCGTACAGCGCGCTTGGCGAGATCACGCCGCCCACGTCGTAGACAGCGATGCGCTCAAGGCCGCCATCGCAGCCGAAGGCCAAGCGGCCCGTGACTTGCGACGGCACGCCGCCGCATCCAGGATCGAGCAGCACGGGTTGCGTGCACGCTGCGTCGAGAAAGCGGATTTCCCCACGCGAACGCGGCAGGCAACGCGGGTCGCCCGCTTCATCGTAGGCCCACGCGCAGGTCGTCCCCTCCTGCGAGTCAAAGAAGCCGATCGCCACTTGTGCCCCATCGCCGCCGTCGAGGAACTGCACCTTGAGCCGAGACCCCGAGCGTGCGAAGGAGTCGTCATTCGGCGCGATGTTGCGGCAGGCACTGGTCGTCATGCTCAGCATCGCCAATGCCCCAAGTGCACCGATGGTGCCGGGTCGATGGAACATGTGAAGGAACCGTCGAGACATGCCCCATGTTCGATGCCGCGAACATGGCTGTCAACGCGCGCGCGAGCGTGTCCGCAGATCGCCCGTGGCCGCTCACCCACGCTATCTTGTCGAACTTGCCGCGCTCTGAAGGCGCACGCGATCGTGCTGCACTGCGGAGGCAAACCACTGCTCTCGCGACTGCGCCCAACGGTCGACCGCGACTTCACTGAAGGGCGGCGGAAGTTGTGTCGGTCCGTGGTTGCTCGAACCGAGGCGGGCGGCAAGCGCCTGCGAACCGAAGTTGTCGGGCGCGATGCAGTGGATGACCTCGCTCCATCCGAGGTTCGCAAATGACCAGTCGATGCTGGCCACGGCGGCCTCGTACGCGAGGCCACGTCCGACGTGGGCCTGCATGATCCCCCACCCCACCTCAGTGCCCGGCCAGCCCTCGGGCTGCCACGGGCCAATGCGACCGATCCACTGACCGGATGCGCGATCGATCACCGAGAACATCGCAAATCCCTGGAGCGCCCACGCGCCTGCCATCGACATGAATGCCCGCCATGTTGACGCCGGCGGCTGCACCCCTCCGAGGTGTCGCATGGTCTCCTCCTCGCTCGCGAACTGCACCCAGCCGCTGAAATCTTCCATCACCGGCGGACGCAGGATCAGACGGGGCGTGTGAATCTCGTGCTTGGCAATCTCCATCGAGCTTTGGCTCCTGTGCCGGTCAGACTGGCGCGGTGAGGTGTTCGTCAGGGGATTAGAAGGGCCGCCCAACGACAAGCTGGAACCAGTCGGTCCCAACTTCGGGGTGAAACCCGTGTGCATACTGCAAGAGCAGATCAACGCGGTCGGCAAAGCCGAGTTTGAACGCGAAGATCAGGGAGGCACCGAGCGTGACCGCGACGTCCCGCGGCTGCGGCTTGCGAGTCCATGCGAGTCCCACATCCGAGAACAAGGTCGCGCCAACGCGCTCGAAGAACACCGGCAGGGAGCCGATACCGCGATCGACGTCGGAGAGCGGAATGCGATATTCGACGTTGCCGACGGTGTAGTAGATGCCCGAATATGCTCCAGGGGCGATGCCTCGCATCACACCGGCCTCGCTCAGCGGGCTGCGCGTCAGTAAGCGGCGCAGGATGTCCTGGTCGCGCGACAGTCCGCCGACAAAGAAGGCGCCACGACGCTCGAGCTCGCCCGAAGAGGCACCGCCGCCCAAGCGAAACGCGAGGCTCTGGTGGCCGCGCCACGGCATCGGGATATACTCGGTGTACGAGCCCTGCAGGCGCAGGTCGCCGTAGTCGCTGCCCAGGATGCGGTTGTACAGATCGAGAGAGAGCTGCAGCCGTCGACCACGCTCGTTGTAAAACGAGTACCGGTAGCGCTGAACGCTGCTGTAACTGGTTTGAATCGTTACACCGGCGACGTCGCCGACCTCGGGCGGGTCACGGACAGGCACATTAGGATCGATCGGGCTGCGTCCGGCTTGCAGATTGGCGTAGCGCGTCCACTCGTAGCTCACGCCGATCGCAGCGGAGTGCTGCAGGTGACGCACGACGGGCACGTCGATACCGCCAACGAGCCGCGTGGCCTGCTCGAGGTATCCCGATTGGAGAAAGTTATCGAAGTCGGCGCCTGGCTGCCCATCATCGAAGACGAAGCGCTGAAACCCACTGCGCTGCAGAATGCTTCGGCCAAAGCCGGCATAGATCACGGGTAGTCGTCGATTCCACACGTAGAACACCGAGCCGGTCGGCGCTTGAAAGTTCGTAAGGTAGCGAAAGGTCCCCGTGAGACGGTGGAGCCCGAGCACATCGGAGATGCCGGCTGAGAGCCCCAGATCGGTCAGGAAGCTGCTGCTGCCGAACTCCAATGCGGTCGGGAAGACGGTGCGGGGAAAGAAGGTGCGGGCCGCAAGGTAGCGACGGCTTCGCGCGCTGGGCCGACGCGACTCGCGGGAAGCATCGCCGACGACGTTCTCGCTGCCGTCAAGTTGGGGCGTGGAGGTCTCAGGCGACTCAAGTCCCATGGTGCCGGGCATCGCCTCCAAATAACGATCGGGCCGGAGCTCCATGAGCCAGATGTCAAAGCCGACGCTTGTGTAGTTGACGTAGCAGACGAGCTTTCCGTCTGCGCTGATGTCGGGCTCGAAAGCACCGCCCAGTACATTGCTGACCTGAGACACATGCCCGGTCTCAAGATCGATCACGTGCAGATTAAAGACACCGCTTCGGTCGGTGGTGAATAAGATGCCCGAACCGTCGGGGAGCCAAACCGGCGATTGATCCTGCGCTCGGTCGGCGGTGAGCTGCGTCCATGAATCATCGCGCCGGTCAAAGAGCCAGATGTCACGTCGTCCACCCTCGCGCCACAGCGATACCGCGACACGAGTTCCGTCCGGCGACCGCCCCCCGACTGTCTCGATCCTAAGATTCATCACAACAACCTGCTGCCGTCGATCTTGGCGAAGATCGAAGCCAACGCCGCCGGCGCCGACGACGCGTTGATGCTCGATC
>CAZVEM010000074.1:0-7113 GCA_964626165.1 uncultured Nannocystaceae bacterium | reverse complement strand
GACACGAGTTCCGTCCGGCGACCAGCGCGGCTCGGAGACCTGGGAGAAGCGCTCGACGGCGGCAACCTCGGTCACCTGTCGCGTCGCGAGATCGAGAAACGCGATGCGAGACTGGGCGCTGTCGTTACGGACAAAGACAACCGTGGTCCCGTCCGGAGACACGTGGGGCTCGCGAGCCCGCATGCCAAAGGTTAGCTGCTCACGGTCATTGCGACCGCCACCTCGCCAGAGGTAGAGGTCGCTCCACAGATAGCGCACGTCGTGAAAGCCGACCATGTCGAAAACCATCTCTTGGGTCCCCGGCACATAGGAGGCACGGGCGCCATCCATGACGTCGATGATCTGCTTGGCTCGTCGCTGTGCACCGTCGCTGCCAAAGCCGACGCCTTCGCGCAGCGGCGCTCCGCGGGTCGGGATCACGCGGATACCGGGACGATGTTGGCCGTCGTCCTCGTACCAGGCGATCGTGGCGCCGTCGGGCGAGAACTGCGGATTGCGGGCGTGTCGACCGCTTGAGCCCCCACCGGTCGTGAAGGTGAGTCGTCGGCCCTGGACCAGGCCCCGGGCGCGAATTTGGCGTTCCTGCGCGTGAAAGCGCCGATTGGTGGAGGCCGCGAAGTCGTCCCACACCTCTGTAAAGCCGACGCCGATCACGTCCGAGAGGGCGCGGTCGATGCCGAATGGGATGATGCGCCGGCTGTACACATGACCGAGCGCCGCGAGCTTGTCGTGCCCATAGCGATCGCCGATGTACGCGATCAGGTGCAGACCGTAGAGGTAGACGCCGGTGCCATGCGGAAACACGCGCGCACCCGAGTTCACCCGATCCATGGTCTGGATCCTGCCCTCGATGACCGCGACCCGAAGGAACATGTCAAAGAGCGCCGAGCTCTCGCGCCCCTGCGTCAATTGTCGCCCTTCCTCAAAGGTCGCCAGTCCCTCGATAATCCATCGCGGCTGGAGAATGTTGGGCGCGACGATTCGGCCGATACCGCCCAGACCAAGCACAGCATTGATAAGGCGGGGCAGTCCATGCACCGTGTCGAGGTGGATCACGTGCAAGAGCTCATGCGTGATGAGAATGTCGATCCAGTCGTCGTAGGCAGAGAGCACGCTCATCGCCGCGGGAGCCGTGACGTTGAGGCTGATACGCGGATATGGCAGCGTATTCGCTAGTCCATTCGCGTCGTCGCCCTCGTCCGAGATGATCACCTGGACCTTAAGCCGAACATCGTGCGCGTATGCGATCGACAACTTGCGGTACGCCCGCTCCGCGAGCACCGCGACCCGATCCGCGAAGTCAGCGTCTCCGGCGTGGTAATGGATGAAGAAGTGCTCGGTCTCGATGGTGCGCCAGCGCTCATCGGGATTGCCGGCATGGGCGATGCCCGGTCCGCATGTCCAACTCGGCAATGCCGCGGTGACGGAGTCGAGGGCAGTCCCCGCCGGCAAGAGCTGGATGAAGAGCGCGACGGCGCACAGCAGGGCCAGACGGACAATCCGTGCTGGCCATCGCGCGATCGCGGCGTCGCGCCGCTCTGCCCTCGGCTGCCCTTGCAATGGAGACGTCCCTGCCGACGCGAGCCTATCAGGCCGCCGTCAGTCCTGAGGTGCTCCGGGCGCGGCTGTCTCGGCGCTGGCCCACATCAGGCCGCCACCAGGCCCGTGGCGCAGATGCTCGGAGAACCTCGCCCGCATCGCCTCAAGCACCATGACTTGAGATTGCGCGGCGGTCGGTGAGGCCAGCACCCGCGCGGCAAGCTCGGTCATCTCGCGGATGTCGGACTGACGCACGAGGCTCTTGAGCACAGGAATCGCGGATGGATGCGTCGAGAGCTCGTTGACGCCGAGCCCAAGGAGCACCCATGCGAGCAGCGGATCGCATGCCATCTCGCCGCAGACCGAGACAGGAATCCCGGCAGCCTTGCCCGCATCCACCGTCATCTTGATGAGCCGCATGATGGCGGGGTGCAGGGGCTCGTAGAGGTAATTGACCGCGTCGTTCTCGCGGTCAATTGCCAGCGTGTACTGAATGAGATCGTTGGTGCCAATCGACATGAAGTCGACGTGGAGCGCGATGAGATCGGCGACCAACGCCGCTGACGGCACCTCGATCATGGTCCCGACCGGAACATCTGGGGCAAACGCCCTGCCCTCGCTTTCCAGCGCACCCTTGGCCTCCGCGACCGCCTCCAGGGCTTGCTGCAGCTCATCCACGCCGGAGATGAGCGGGAACAGGATTCGGAGCGGCCCGTGAATCCCTGCTCGGAGCAAGCCCCGTAGCTGCGCGATGAGGACGTCGCGATGTTGCAGCGCGAGTCGCATTGATCGAAGCCCCATCGCCGGATTGGCCTCAGCTTCATGGAGTGCCAGCGGAGGGCAGCGCTTGTCCGATCCAAGATCGAACACGCGGATCACGACCGGATAGGGCGCGCACGCGGCAAGGACCTGCTTGGCCGCACGGTAGTGCTCTTCCTCGGTCGGCAGCGTATCTCGTCCAAGGAACAGATACTCCGTGCGGTAGAGACCCACCCCCTCGGCGCCGTGGCCCGTCGCCGGCTCGATCTCGCTCTCAATCGCGATGTTGGCCCGCAGATACACGCGCGTGCCATCCTTGGTAATCGCCGGCAGCGCGCGGTGCTTGGCGATTTTGGCCTCGAATTCGCGATAGCTCTCGGCCTGTCCTGCGATGTTCTCGAGCTCTTCGAGCTCGGGCGCAATAATGACGAGCCCCTCACTGGCAAGGACCGCAACCTGCTCGCCCGCGCGGACATATTCGATGGCGCCATCGACTGCGACCACGCAGGGAATCCCAAGCGCCCTCGCCATGATCGCGGTGTGCGAGGTGCGACCGCCGCCTTCCAGCACGATGCCCGCGACGCCTGGGTTGAGCCCGGCCGTGTCCGCGGGACTCAAGTCGTCGGCGAAGATCACGGCGTTGGCGGGCGCCTGGATCTGCTCGGCACGCTCCCCCAGCAGGTTCCGGATCACCGCCTCAGCGAGGTAGGCGACGTCAAAGCTGCGCTCGCGGAAGGTCTCGTCGGCGACCTTTCCCAGCGCGTCGCGAACGGCGTCGCCGACCTGCGCGACCGCCCACTCCGCGTTGATCTGTCCGCTCGTGATGCGGTCCTCGATGCGCTCCAGGAGATCAGGATCGCGCAGCATCATCTGCTGCGCTTTGAGGATCAGGCGGTGCTCTCCATGCTCAAGTTTGCCCTTGGCCTGCTCGAGCTGCTCTTGAGTCTTGCGCAGCGCGGTGCGAAAGCGGCGGACCTCGTCCTCGCATTGCTCAGCGCTGATGTCGGTGCGCGGCACTTGAACCGCGCGCCGGTCGAGCACATACGCGACCCCAACTGCGATTCCAGGCGAGGCAGAGACGCCTCGCAGCGCTCGTCGTCCCCGATTGGTCTCCTTGGCTTCGCTCATCCTCTGCTCCTCTCTAGCTCGTCGGATCCTGCGATTTCGCGAGCCACCAAGCGACCATGTGAGCAACTCTAGGGGGCGCTCTGAATTGGATCAACACGCGACTGTAGCTCCTGAGCCCCCCGCGGCAGCCGACGCGCGGGGTTCATTGACAGTCGGCTAGAGCTCGCCAAAGCCCTGGGCGACCAGCTCGGCCAGGGCTTGGTACGCCTGCTTGGCATCGGCGCCCTCGCAGCGCAGCGAGATGGTCGACCCCTTCGCGCAGGCGAGCATCAAGACGCCGAGGATGCTCTTGGCGTTGACCTCTTGCGTGTCGCGTCCGACCCAGACATCGGCCTTGAAGCGATTGGCGAGGTTGACCAGCTTGCTGGCCGCGCGGGCGTGGAGGCCCAAGTCGTTGACGATCAGGTGATCGCCGGAACAGACGTTCGTCGATGCGCCCATAGCTGGCGCGCATCGTAGGCAACCGCGCCAGGCTGTGCCAGTGAGCTCTGCGCGGGCCGTCGCCACGGCCCGAACGGGGCACAAGCGCGGGGACGGCGGGCGTGCGCGTCGATCAGCGGCACGCGATGGAGCGATGGCCCGACTCGGCGCACGCGTCGGCAAGCTGCTCTGGCGTCAGTACACGGCGATTGAGGGTGGCGAGCTTGACGAGCATTGCCAGGTTGAGGCCGGCCAGCACCGAAAGCTTGTGTCCCTGCGCGCAGCCGATGCCGCAAGTACAGGGGCTCGAACCGAGCAGGTCGACCAGCAGCAGCACGCCTCGTCCGCCATCGAGGCGCGCGACCTCGTCCTTGAGCGCACCCTCCAGCTCCTTGGTGCGGCCCTCCCCCGCATCCATCGCGCTGAGATCCTCAAGCGAGTCGCCGACGATGCCACGCGCCGCCGCGAGTAGATGCGACGCGGTCTCGCCGTGTCCGATCAGGATCACGCCCACGCGTACGGCGTTCACATCGGTACATGGAACGCCGTCGGCATCATCTGCGCCGACAGAAGTTTCACCGTTTGCTTGGGGAGGCTCCTCGGCCACCACCGACATGTGCTCAACCAGGGTGTTCACTTGGTCACCGCCTGCGACGCTGGGCCGCGCTGCGCTTCACGACTTGTCTCGCGATAGAGGTCACGATGCGCCACTGCGACGCTTCGTGCAAGGATGTTGTGATCTGGCCAGGCCGTCACGCGCCCCGCGAGCGCCTCGATCAGCGCCACGCTGCGATGCTGCCCGCCGGTGCAGCCCAGGGCAAGTACGAGGGATGTGCGACCCTCGCGCGCGCTGAGTGGCAGCTGGAACCGGAGGTGTTGCTCCATTCGCGTCAGGAGTTCCTGCGCGGATTCCTGCTCCAATACGTAATCCCGGACACTCGGATCGTGCCCCGTGAGCGGGCGCAGATGCGGCACGTCGAATGGATTGGCAAGGAAACGAGCGTCGAACACCAGGTCCGCCTCCGCGGGGATGCCCGTCTTAAATCCGAAGGACATGAGGCGCAAGCGCAGGCCAGGCTCGGCGCCGTAGAGCTCGCCGACCAGCCGCCGGAGCTCCCGATGCGGGATGACGCTCGAGTCAATGATGCGGTCGGCAACGCCGCGCACACCCTCAAGCAGTGCTCGCTCCTTGGTGATCGCGTCCGGCAATGCCCCCAGCGGATGCACGCGGCGCGTCTCGGAGTAGCGCCGCACGATCACGTCGTCCTCCGCATCGAGGAAGAGAACTTCAATCTCGATGCCCTCGGCGCGAAGTTGAGCCGCGACCTCGGGGAAGCTCGCGATGCGACCACGATCACGCGCGTCGATGCCGACCGCGAGCGATACGCCCGGCACGGCGTCCGTGGGTCGATCCGCGGCCTGGCGATCGAGGTCCTCGCGTCGCGTCTCGATCAGGGCGCGCAGCAAACTGACGGGCAAGTTGTCGACGCACTCGAGACCGAGGTCGGCGAAGGCCTGCAGCGCAGTGGTCTTGCCGGCGCCCGACAGACCTGAGACGACGAGGAGTCGCACGCGGCGGATAAACGCGCGAACGGCCAGTCGAGTCAAGTGACAAAAGCGGTGGGGCGAGCGGCGCCGGTGCGCTCCCTCACGGGTTGGTCGCAGTGCCCCCGCTGCGGCACATCGTCCTACACGGCGTCGTGCACGGCGGCGCCTCCGTCGACGCCCGCGTCGAAGCAATCCCGTAGCCGTGGGCCACACGGCGGCGCGGCGGGCTCTGGGGGCCCCTGAACTCATCCGAGCAGGCGGGGACCGAGCTTGATCCGGCGGCAGCGGGGCGTCAGCGAAGCACTCGATAGCGCAACTCGTCGCGCACGTTCTTGACCGCTGCGCGCCGCTCCTCGCCAAAGAGATCTGGCTTGCCGATGGCTTGCACGAAAGAATCCATGCAGAGGATCTCGTCGGCACCCGCGAGTCCCTGCAAGCGTGCGGTGTTGTTCATGCCGCTGGCGAACGCCGTGTACTCCTCGTCGGGACCAAAGACGCCCACGTTCGCCCGGGTCCAGTTGAGTCCGACCGAGACTTGAAGCGGGGACTCGAGGGCGGCGAGCTCGGGTATCAAGATCCCGTCGTGGAGCGTGCTGGTGAACTCGCGAATACGAGTCGCTGCACGCAGCGCCGCGCCGCATGCATCCGCCGCATCGAGATCATCAAAGGGAGGACCCCAAAACGCGATCAAGCAGTCGCCCACCATCTTGTCGAAGACCCCACCCTCTTCCCAGACGATATCGACCACGCGTCGTCCCCAGCGGTCGATGAGGCGACCAATTGCCGAGGGCTCGCGCAGCGTGAGCTCGCTTAGCTTCGTAAACCCGCAGATGTCCGCGTAGAGGATCGCGACAGCGGCATCACGGGGCGCCAGGAGCTGCGCGTAGTTCTCGATCTCGAGCAAGCGCCGAACATGCGCCGGCGAGAAGGCGTGGCTCAGCGTCTTCCACTCGCGATTGAAGTCGACGATGCGACGACGAAGGAAGTCGGCGAAGAGCTCGAGAAGGTCTCGATCGAAGGTGGCAAACTCGCCGCGCTGGGTGCCGACAATCAAGCGCCCAAGGACTCTTTGGTCGCGAACGCCGGAGATCAAGACTTCTTCGCGAGAGCGCTCGACGCCAAGATGCTCCAAGAGTGCCTTGGATTCACCCCGTAAAAGTCCGGCGGCGTGCATCTGGAGGAACTCGTCCACCTCGATGTTGGGATGGCGGGAGTCATGGGTCTGCACGCCGCGCTGGATGATCTTGTAGTGCAGGCTGGAGTCCGGGCTGTCGTCCTCATGGCGGAACGCGAGCAGGAGGTCGTCGAAACTCACGTGCTTGCGCAGCACATCGATCGCGGCATCGATGCCCACGTGGAGGAGGGGCTCACCCAAGGCCTGACTCAGCGCTGCCGTGACGCGATGCTTGAGGCGCGCCGTCGCGATCGCGGCAAGGTAGTTGTCGAGCTCCTCGCACCAGGTATCGAGCAGCGCGGCGAGTTGGTCCTCCCCAAGCTCGGCGACGCGCTGCGGCGTCAGCAAGAGCGCGGCGACGCCAAACCACTCCCCGGCGACATCCAAGACCTGCGCCAGCACGCGGAAGGGCCCCAAGTCGAGATAGCTTACCTTCGCCGACTCCAAGCGCCCGACGAGCGCATCGGGATCTGCCCAAGCTTCGCATCCGAGGGTGGTCGCCGCCGGATGATAGTGGTCGCGCAGCTCAAGGCTTTCGCCAAAGG
>CAZVEM010000073.1:0-19815 GCA_964626165.1 uncultured Nannocystaceae bacterium | reverse complement strand
AGGCGGTCGAGGCCAAGGAAGGCGTGCAGATCCAGGCCGAGAACCAGACGCTGGCGTCGATCACCTTCCAGAACTACTTCCGCATGTACGGCAAGCTCGCCGGCATGACTGGTACGGCCGATACCGAGGCCGAAGAGTTCCACAAGATCTACAACCTGGAAGTTCTTGTGATCCCGCCCAATCGCGTCATCCGACGCGATGACATGGACGACCTTGTCTATAAGAACGAGCGCGGCAAGTTCCGCGCCGTGGTCGGCGATATCAAGGAGTGTCACGAACGCGGACAGCCGGTCCTGGTCGGCACCGCGAGCGTCGAGAAGTCGCAGATGCTGCACGTCCTACTTGAGCGCGCGGGCATCCCCCACAACGTGCTCAACGCCAAGAACCACGCGCGCGAGGCCGAGATCATCGCGCAGGCGGGTCGCAAGCACGCCGTCACGGTCGCGACCAACATGGCTGGTCGCGGTACCGACATCATCCTCGGCGGCAATCCAGAGCTGATGGCGCGCAAGCACTACGATCCGGACAAGAATCCGGCCGAGTACGAGCGCTTGATGAACGGCCTGAAGACGCAGTGCGAAGAGGAGCGCAAGGAGGTGCTCGAGCAAGGCGGTCTTCGGGTGATCGGTACCGAGCGGCACGAGAGCCGACGCATCGACAACCAGCTTCGTGGTCGCGCCGGACGCCAAGGCGATATGGGTAGCTCGCAGTTCTACCTCAGCCTTGAGGACGACCTGATGCGCATCTTCAACGCCGATCGCATCACCGGCATCATGGAGCGACTCGGCATGAAGGAGGACGAGGCGATCGAGGCGCCGCTCGTCAACCGCTCGATCGAGGGTGCGCAGCAGAAGGTCGAAGCCATGCACTTCGATACGCGCAAGAGCCTCTTTGAGTACGACAACGTCATGAACGAGCAGCGCAAGGCGATCTACGCCCTGCGCAAGCAGATTTTGGAAGGGCGCTACGTCCCCGAGATTCTCGACGACGAGACCCGCAAAGAGAGCAAGCAGGTCGACTCCAAGCTGCCGACCAAGAGCGGACGTCACACGATTGCCAGCATCGCCGCCAGCGTACGTCCCGATCTCATCAAGATCGTCGATGACCACAGCCAGCGGGTTGCGGCCGCGGCAGGCGAGGAGATCGAAGAAGGCGCATTGCCGAGCAGAGGCATCGTTGCGCGCGATCTGACGCATGAGATCTACCGTCGCTACGGTGCTTCGGTTGCGCTGCAAAGCGTTGCCAAGGACCGCGATGCCGTGCTTCGCGTCGCCAGTGAAGTCGTCGCCGGCAGTCTGATTCAGCAGCGCGAGCGGCTCCATGACCTCTGCTTTAAGGCGGTGGAGGACGCGGTCGCCAAGGCGTGCCCCAACAACGTTCACCCCGATGAGTGGGACATCGCGCTGCTGCGCAAGCAGATCCGCGATCGTTTCTTTGTCGATCTCAAGATCGACACAACTCCCGATCATCTGGACAAGTTGATCGACCTTTGCTGGGACGTGGTCGAGAAGCGGCTTTCTGCGCAGGAAGAGCAGCTCGGCCTGTTCGCGATGCTCTTCTACGTCCGTCAGATCTACCTCAAAGAGATCGACGAGCAGTGGATCGGTCACCTCAAGAACATCGAGCAGCTACGCACCGGTATTGGCCTCGTCGGCTACGCCACACGAAACCCGAAAAACGAGTACAAGCTTCGTGGCTTTGAGCTGTTCCGCGACATGTGGGACAGCATCGAGGCAAGCGTGCTGGAGCAGGTGTTGAGAATGCGCCTGACCGATGAGGACCGCGCCCGTGCGGCCCGCGGTGATGAGTACGAGACGACGTTGACGCGTGCGGCAGCGCGGCGTGAGGCTGCGGCCGGCGGCGAGCCGGGTGCTGGCATGAGCCCTGCCGAGATGCAGCGGGCCGCGATGGAGCGCATCGATGCGATTCGGCAGGCTGCGGAGAAGCTCCGCGAGGTTGGGGCCGCGACCGCGATCAAGCTCGGCGACGCGGCGGCGGCCAAGGCAGGCGCCGCGGCCGGTGCGGCTGCTGCGGGTGGAGGGACACCCTCTGCCGCAGCCAAGGCAGGACCCGCGACTTCCGCTGCGACGGCGCCATCTGAGCCGGCGGCGAGTGAGGCCGGGGCAGTGCCCAAGGCCGCCATGTTTGCCAAGGTTGGACGCAACGATCCGTGCCCCTGTGGCTCGGGCAAGCGCTTCAAGCAGTGTCACGGCAAGGATGCCTGAGACGTGTGAGCGTCGATCCGAGCCCGGGGCGGCTTACGCTCGGGATTTTTCCCGCGCCCTCGCGCGTGATATGCCGAGACGGCCATGAGGGTGCTCGCGCTTGACGTCGGTAGCAAGACCATCGGTCTTGCGCGCGGCGACACACAACACGGTGTGGCGACGCCGTGGGAGACGCTGATGCGTCGAGGTAGCGCAGCAGACGTCGTCGAGATTGCTCGGCGATCTGTCCTTGAACGCGCAGTCGTCCTTGTCGTCGGCATGCCGCTTGAGCTCGATGGGCGTCGGGGGCATCGCTCTCGCCTGGTGGAGAGCTTTGTCCGTGCGCTGGAGCGTACGTTGCCGCCGGAGATCACTGTGACGACCTGGGACGAGCGCTTCAGTACCAGCGCTGCAGAGCGATCGCTCCTTGAGGCCGACGTTTCGCGCAGCAAGCGGAAGATGGTGATCGACGCCGTCGCGGCCCAGCAGATCCTGCAGTCCTGGCTCGACGCAGGTGCTCCTGGTGCGATCGAGGTGAGCCGGCCGCGCTCCGCTCCGCCCGGTCCAGGGCAACCCAGCGGAACCACGGCGATGTCCGGGACCGAGACCGAGCGGTCGGCGGCCGACCTGAGCGGCGCCGCCGAGCAAGGAGCGACACCGGAATGACGCCCGCCACAGAGAGCAGCGCCTCGGCCGTGAAGCGACGAGCTCCCCGTCCCTGGTGGCGGCCTCGTACCTCTCGGCTTGCGCCCCGAATCGCTCTGGTGCTGCTCGTGATCGGGTTGGTCGTCGGCGGCACCTACGCCCGTCGCGCCTACGAGGAGTTCGCGGGCTATCCGGATCGGCCCGGCCGCGGCTCTGGTCAGGTGATCGCGGTGGAGATTGCCAGCGGCAGTAGCTTCCCCACGGTTCTCGAGCGCTTGGTCGCTGCCGGTGTGGTGGATTCCCAGGACGCTTTGTACTTCCGGGTATTTGTCCTGCGATCCGGCGCTGCCAACAAGATCGCGGCCGGCGAACACTCCTTCCGCGACGACATGAGCGCGAAGGAGATCGTCGAGGAGCTTCTTCGCAAGCCTCGCGAGGAGGAGCTCAGCGTCACGATCCCGGAGGGCAAACACATGCTCGATGTCGCGCAGATCGTCGCGGACGCCGGCTTGTCGACCCGCGCCGAGCTTGAGGCGGCGATGCGCGACACTGCGCTCCTCAGCACGCTCAAGATCCAAGGGCCGACCGCCGAGGGCTACCTCTTCCCCGACACCTATCGCTTCAGCAAGCGCGCGACCGCAACGCAGATCGTCACGCGCCTGGTCCAGCGACACCGACAGGTGTGGAGTGAACTTGAGCGCAAACACCGTGGAGATCTTCGGACCCTCGCGCAGGACTTTGGTTGGGGCCCTCACGAAGTCGTTGTGCTGGCGTCGATCGTCGAAAAGGAGACCGCAGTCCCAAGCGAGCGCCCGCTCATCGCGGGGCTGTTTCAGAACCGCTTGCGCTTTAAGGAGTTCAAGTCCAAGCGGCTCGAGACCGATCCCACGATCATCTACGGGTGCACGGTTCCGACCGAGAAGAGCGCGGCGTGCAAGGAGTTCGCGGGCAGAATTCGCCGCATCCACCTCACCGATCCCGACAACCCGTACAACACGTACACCCACCAGGGCCTCCCCCCTGGCCCGATCTCCAATCCGGGTCGCGAGGCGCTTGAGGCGGTACTTGCTCCCACCGAGAGTCGCTACCTGTTCTTCGTCGCCAAGAACGACGGGACGCATGTGTTCAGCAAGACCGTGGCCGAACACGAGGCCTGGGTCGACAAGTACCAACGTGGCGGTGGCTAGCTCGGCCGACGCAAGGCGTGTCTGCGCCGACTTGAGCTACCCATCCACCAGGGCACAGCCCGCCAGGAGCCAATGGTCCGCGACCCCCCCAGGCGTGGTAGAGTCCCAGGATGCAGCGTCTTGGCCGGCTCTGTGCGCTCCAATGCAGCGTCCTGCTCGCGCTTGCGATGCCCGTGTCCCTGTCCTGGGCGGCGCCGCCCGAGGATGCGGATCCCACTGGGTCGAGCGCCGGTAAGACCGCACGCGCAGCCGTCCTCCCCCTCCAGGTCGAGGGAGAGCTCGCCCCGGCGGACGCGACCAAGCTTCTCGACGAGCTTGTGGGCGGCCTGCGACGCGGCAGCTTCGACGTGGTGTCACCGGATGAGGTCGTAAGCGCCGCAAGCGAGGCCAAGAGCTGTGGCACGGCCGACTGCGCCAAGAAGGTCGCGAACAAGACCAACGCGACGCATGTCGTTCGCGCGACTGTGAAGGTCGCAGATCGCGACTACGCACTGACCGTCGAGCTCGTCGATGGCGCCAACGGCAAGACGCTGGCGACCACAAAGGATGGATGTGAGATCTGCGGTGTCGCCGACGCCGGACAGCTAATGACTGCGGCCGCCGCGACTTTGCGCACCAAGCTCGACGCACTCGCCGGAGGCCCCGCGCAGATGGTGCTCTCAAGTACTCCTGCGGGTGCGGTCGTCACGATCGATGGCGAGGTCGTCGGTCTGACCCCGCTCACGATGGAGGTCATCCCCGGCAAGCACGTTGTGCGCGTGCGCAAGGAGGGCTTCATCGCAGTCGACCGCGAGGTGACCTTCGTCGAAGGTGTCACCGAGTCGGTGAGCGTCGACCTCGAGAAATTGCCAAGCAAGCTGCCGGGTCGCACATGGGGCTATGTCTCCCTTGGCGTCGGTGTCGCTGCGTTGGGTGGAGGCATTGCGCTCACCTTCCTCCACGATCAGCCCGATCGCCGCGACTGCTCCGCGGGAGCTGGCACCAAGGACGCAGACGGCGATTGCAAGTTCCTCTACGACACCAAGTGGGCGGGCCTGGGCACCGCGGTCGGTGGTGCGGTGCTTGTGACGCTCGGCGCAGCGATTCTCGCCAACGCCGGTAAGCGCGAGGGCGGCAAGCAAAAGGGCAGCAAGGGCAAGAAGGGCGGCAAGGCCAATGCCCGCTTTGGCTTTGGTCCGGGCAGCGTCGTCGTGATGGGACGCTTCTAGGTTCTCCGCCGACGCTGACAAGCAACGGCGAGGGGGTCGAGGGGGGCCGAGCGGGGGCTTGTCGACCTGCGCTCCGAGCCGCGCTAGCCGCCAAGCTTCTTGTTGACCTTCGCGATGCGCTCGTCTGCCTTGGAGGAGCCGAGCTTCTTGGCCTCCTCGTACTGCGCTTTCGCGTCGGCGTACTGAAGGACCTTAAAGTAGGCGTCGCCGAGCGAGAGCCGATAGCCCGCGTTCTTCGGTGATGCTTTGACGGCTCGCTCCGCGAAGTTCACGGCCTTCTGATCGGAACCGGTATCGAACTCGATGTCCGAAAGGCCCATGAGTGCAGGGGCGCAGCGTGAATCAAGGGCGAGCGCCTGATTAAAGAGGCCCGCAGCCTCGCTACGCCGGCCCGCACGAAGTGCAGTGTTGCCCTCCGCCGCAAGCTCGGCCGCTCTGGCTGGATCGCGCTTGGCCTGCGTCAGCTCGTCATCGCCCTTCTTGTTATGCGACTTGCTGCCACCGCCGCCCGTCTTCCCTGTGCCGCCGCTTGGATCGTCGCCCTCATCACCGGTGGTGCCGCCTTCCGCTACGGGCGGCGGATCTTCCACGACGGGTGGTGGGTCCTCGACCACCTCGGGCGTGGCGTCGCTGCCACCGACACTGGCGGGCCCGGGCTGCTTGAGGGCGATACCACGGCGCTTTGCAGCGGCGGCGAGTGCATCGCGGCCGACGAGATCGAGCGCATCCCCATTCGCCTGACCGAGACTGTCGAGCTTGGCCTGCGCCGAAGAGACATCTTCGTCGGCAAAGACGGTGATGTACTCGGCGGCTGCCAGCTGCTCGGCCGTGAACGAGCCATTCGCGGCGAGCTCACGAAGGTCTGCCAGCGCGCCCGGCGTGATGCCGGCACGTTCGCGTGGAAGCGCGAGGCTCTCATCAAACATCAGCGCTTGAACGTAATACTCGCGAGCGAAGCGCCGCGTCGCGGCATCGTCCCAGAAGCGGTCGCCGAGCGCGACGAGCGTCTGGCTGAACTGACTGCGCAGCTCCGTGCCACGCGCAACGCCGGGGCGCCGTGCGCTTCCGTCGAGGTTCTCAAGCGCGAGGACCTTCCGATACGCGGTCGGAGCCTCGCGATCGTCGAAGGGCGGATACACGTAGCGCGACAGAGCGGCCGCGGCTCGAGCCTCGTTGCTGAGCTGCTCGATCGTATCGACTTGCTCTTGCGTGGGCGGTACGGGTCGAAGTGCGACCGCCACCGCACCGACTGCGAGCAACACCGCGAGGCCGGCGACGGCCGGCCACACCCATCGACGCCGCTCGACGGGGACGAACTCGCCGAGCGGTGTCGGCATCTCTCGGAGCAGGCGCTCACGCCGATCGGGCTCGACTTCGGGCAGCGGAAGGTCATCCCAGGGAGTGGTGAGCTTGGCGGCAACTTGCGCCTCGCACAGCGCTGCTTCGAGGTCGGCCATGTCGCGATAGCGGGCCTGCGGTGACTTCTCCAGGCAGCGATAGATGACGGCGGCCAGGGCGGGCGGGATTTGCCGGTCCGGTCGCACCTGCTCAAAACGTGGCGGCGGCTCTTGCACCTGATTGCGGAGCAAGGTGTCGAGATCTTCGTCGGTGAAGGGGGTCCTTCCCGTAAGCAGCTCGTACGCCATCGAGCCAAGCGCGTACATGTCGAGGCGGCCATCAAAAGGCTCTCCCATGATCTGCTCGGGCGCCATGTACTGCGGAGTTCCGGCGATCGCCGCCTTGTCGCCTGCGGCCAGCATCGCAGAGATGCCGAAGTCGACGATCTTGACGATGCCGCTGCGACCGTTGCGTTCCACCAGCAAGACGTTCTCCGGCTTGATGTCGCGGTGAACGATCTTGACGCTGTGGGCGGCGTGCAGCCCCTTGCAGAGCTGACGCAGGATGCCGATCACTTCGCCCGGATCGCGCGCCGTATCTTCGCTCTCGGGAACGAGATCCTTGCCCGCGAGCAGCTCCATGCAGAAGAAAAGTCGACCGTCCTTGAGCTCACCAAAGTCGTAGATCTCGACGATGTTGGAGGAGCCAATGCGACTTGCTGCACGGGCCTCATCGCGGAAGACCTGCGCAATGTTGGATTGCTGGCTCAGGTCAAAGCGCAGAATCTTCATCGCGACCCGGCGTTCAATGTCGACGTGCTCGGCCTCGTAGACCACGCCCATGCCGCCTTCGCCGAGCCAGCGAATGATCTTGTAGCGAGTGCCCGGCACCATCTTGCCGGCGAGTAGGCGGATACGCGGAACCTCAGAACCCGGTTCGTGCAGGCCCTCGTAGCCGGTCAGATGGGAGCCCGCCCGCTCCGCTCTGGCGCCTTGCGGCGCTTGGGCAGGGGCGGCGGGAACGGCTGCCACCGGTGGAACCGGGCCGCGGTGCACCCCCGATGTGCCGGGCGGTGGGGGGGCGCCGGCAATTATCGTGCGCTTAGGTTCCTGACGTGCTGCGTGACTCGGATCGGAGGTCATGACACCTTCGTTTCGCTAAGGCCAAATAAGTCCGCTAAGCCTAGCACTCAGATGAGCTGAGCGCGCGAACTTGGCAACTTGGGCCGGTCATTCTCAATCTTGGTCGTTGGGTGACGCGAGCCTTGTTCGCGCGCGGAGGTGGGCCTTGAACGCACTAGGGCCGCTCGGGAGCCTTGATTGGCTCTTGTTCTTGCGGGGTGTCGCCTTGTGTGGGTGCGGTCGCGTCGCCTTTGGGCGCGAGCGCTCGAAATCGGTCGCGAAGCCCGGACGAGATGATGATGTGGTTGTCGGCCGCGACGATCACGGCTTCGAGATCGGAGCGACCCTCGACAAACGCGAGGCCGCGTTCGGCCCCCATCACCGCGACGGCGGTGCACATCGCGTCGGCGGTCATCGCATCCTTGGCCAGCACAGTGACGCTGCGCGGGCTCTCATCCCACGGCTTGGGTCGACCCGTGCGGGGATCGATGATGTGGCTGTACTTGACTCCGTTGTGCTCGAAGAAGCGCTGATAATTGCCAGAACTGACAATCGCCTCGTTCTCCGCCGCGATGGCTCCCAGGGCACCCCGCGCCGAGTCCGGGTCCTGCACGCCGACCTGCCACAGCTGCTCGCCCTTGCGGCCGGCCACGAAGGTGTCGCCGCCGCCCTCCACGATGTGATTCGGGAAACCGGCGTCCGTGAGAACCTTCGATGCGCGGTCGACCGCATAGCCCTTCGCGATCGCCCCAAAGCCGAGCGCCATGCCGCGCTTGAGAAGTCGCGCGGAGCGGGTCTCGGGTTCGAGTTCGATCGCTCGGTAGTCGATGAGCGGCAGTGCCGCGAGAATCTGCTCGTCGGAGGGCGGTGAAGCCCCAGGCGCAAAAGACCAAAGCCGTCCAACGCCATGAAACGTGGGATCGAATGCGCCGTCGGTCGCCTCCGCGATGCGCACGCTGGCGTCCAGAAGTGCGTAGAGATCCGCGGAGACCGGCAGCATCGTCGTCCCCGCGCGTCGGCTCAGCGCGTTAACTTCGCTGTCCTCTTGCCACTCGCTGGCGATGGCCTCGATACGCGCGACTTCGTCAAACGCCGCCTGGATGGCCTCGCCTGCGCCCGCCGAGCTCGTCCCGGGTCCGACGTAGACGTTGATCGACCATTTGGTCCCCATCAGCACGCTCTCCGCGAAGATGGTCCCATCGCGCCGGACAGGGACCTCCTGAGGGGGAGAAGCGTCCCGAGCAACCCGAGGTTCGCCGTCGCCCTCGCTGTCGTCACGATCCTCCGTCGGACGATCATCGCCGCGCGCGGCGGCGTCAGAGCTTGGCTGGCCGCAGCCTAGCGAGAGCGAGATGCAAAGCGACGCGCCGATCCAAGCGAGCGTCGAACACTTGAGCGTCGCCGCGGCCGCAGTGACGTACTGCTCCAAAGTTAAACGCGTGCGGCCCTCAAGCATGGCGAGCGCGAATTAAGTATTGCCCGGCGGCTTGGGCCCCTTCCCGAGTGCGGCGAGGCGGGCCTTGAGGTCCCCCTTCGCTTGCGGGCTTGGGCGTGCCGCCGCGGGCGGTGGCGGTGGCGTCGCTGGCCCTGGGCCGGTCTTTGCGCCCGAGGGCGAATCCGAGGGCACCTTTGGGTGCGAGCCCGATCCCACCCTTGGGTGCGAGCCCGAACCAACGGCTGGGTGCGAGCCCGAGGGCATCGAGCGCGAGCTCGTCGACGATGTTGCAGCGGCGGTCTTTCCATCGGGGGCCGGGGTCGCCAGATCCTCGTCTTCACCGGTCGAATCGCCGTCGATCAATGTGTCGAAGCCATCGAGATCCTGTTCAAGCGCGGCGGCGGCACCCAGGATATTTCTGACGGCGGCGTCGTCTTCGTCCTCGCCGTCGAAGACCGCATCGAAGTCAAAGTCATCATCTGCCGTAGACGCAGTGCTTGGCTCGTCGTCGTCGCCCATGTCGATGTCGACGTCGATATCGACTTCCTCGCTCGACGCGGCTGCGCGTGCGGACTGTGCCTTTTTGGCGGCGAACTCAAGCGGCTCGTGGCCTTTGGTTCCAAGCAGCGCGGTGATCTCGGGGTAGCGCGCCCAGTACTCCGCCGAGTAGGAGCGGGCTGCCGGAGCGGGCATGCGAATACGGATCAGCCCCGCGTGGAGCGTGACTTCAAGGACGCGGCTTTCAAAGTAGGTGTCGATCGCTTCCTTGAACGACCAAAAGAGCTGCTGCGCCCCTTCTTCACCGGTGATCGCCTTCCAGAGGGGCAGCGCCCCATGCTCAACGACCGGGGCGAAGAGGAACTCACGGCCGCTACCGAAGAGCAGGCGAAAGCGCTCGTGCTCGACGATGAAGTCGTCGTCACTCAGGCCCGCTGCACGCAAGGTGTCCGCGATTTGCGTCGGCCTTGGACGCAGACGTCGGACGCGATCCAAGAGCTCGACGGCCTTGCTGCGTTTTTCTTCGCGAAGGATCTCTGCAAGCACGTCTTCGGCCTGCGACCACGAGTCGCGGAGCGGAATCGTCGCCAAGATCACGCCGCCCGGCTTGCACACGTCCATCAGCGTGCGCAATGCCGACTTCCAGTCGTGTTCGCGTGCGCCCAGAACGAGATTGGCGACCACCAGGTCGTAGGTTGCTTCCTCGGCCGACTCCAGATCTTCGAGATCACCGGGCTGGAAGTAGAGACGCTCGCGCCATTCCGGACGAATTCGGCCGCGGGCGACCGCGAGTTGGGCGGGGTCACCTTCCAGGCCCAAGACGCGGCATTCCGGCCCAAGTCGCTCAAGGAGACCCTCGGTTAAGCGCCCGGTGCCGCAGTGAACATCGAGCACAAGCCCACCATGCAGCTCGGGGAGCGCGCGGAGGATCAAGCGACCGAAGCGATCTTGGTAGACCGGTGCGATCTCGCGATCGAGAGTACGAGCGAACCGCTGATCTCTCAGCGACGAGCTCATCGACGTGGCAGGGCTCTGGCTCACTGGGGATAGGCGATCAGTGCCGTGTGGTACTTGGTCTGCGAGTTGGGCTTGATCATCGTGTCATCGCAAACGCCAACGCTGTCGCTGGTGCAGTACCAGAAACGCCAGGGGGCGATCCAAGCACGGTCGGCGAATTCGCCAACCGGGTTGCCGTAGCTGTCCACCGAGTTGCCGGCAGTCGTCTGCACCATGCCGTGGTCAAAGCCCTCACCAGGCACGAGCGTGACCGGGTCGGCGGAGAAGGGCGGCTCGAAGGGTGAGCATCCGGTCTCAAACTTGTAGCCCGTGAAGTCGCACAATCCATTGGCACAGTCGGCGGCGGGACCACGCACCTGGAAGGAAGGGCCGGGATACGCGTTCGGGTCCGAGCCGTCGACGGCGAGGGGCTGGGTCGGGTCGAAGCGTGCGACCGAGGGCTGCAGCGGATCGGAGATCATGCCGCCGTCCATGTCGATGACGTTCGCCACGACGGAGTGGTACGGGTTGTTGTCGTTCTGCGCGCAGACGGGGAGATGCACGATCACTCCGTCCTGCTCAAGCTCGACCAGCCATGCCCAGACGCCGTAGTACTCGTCGGTGATCGTGCCCGTCGCCGTGCATGTCGACTCGTCCCATGTGAGCCCTTCCGGCATTCGGCCCGCACCATTTTCAATCGGGCACATGTCATTGGGCATCGAGCTGACGTCGATGCGGCAGGTCACCGCGGGATTGCCCGTACCGGTGTTGTCGAGATCGACAAAGGCGCGGACGTCCGAGTCGTAGGGAGCGCAGCCGTTGATTGGCGAGTTGGACACGTCGACGCCGAGCTTGGGATTGACGACGAGGGTACAGACCGTGGTGTCGGTGTTGCTCGCATCGAGATCGTCATCCACGGTGATCGTCAGATCGAAGCTGCCGGCCTGGCTTGGCATCCCGGTGATGGCACCGGTGCTCATGTCGATGGCGAGTCCCGGCGGTAGACCGGTCGCGCTCCAGTCGTACGAGCCGGCGCCACCGGTGACCATCGGGGTGTACGAGAGCTCGGCACCTACGGCGGCGGTTGGAATTGCGCCGCAGGTCAGGGACAACTCGCCCAGGCCCGGAGGTTTGGCAATGCAGACGTTGCCGCTGTCCCGGTAAAAGCAGTCGGGTGCGAGCTCATCGCGAGAGCAGCCAGAGATGGTTGCGGCCGCAAGTCCGAGAGAAAAGGACAGGACGATTCGAGGCTGCATTCGCGGGGACATGGCAAGCTCCGCGCGCAAATAAGGCGCGCGGCTCGACGGTACCATGCCGTCTCCGTGCACGCCAATCGCGCGCAGGGTTCAACATTCGTCGTTGACGACGCTCGGGATCCCCGCGCGGTTGGCGTGACACCGGTGCTGCGCCGCAGGCATGGCGGTCCCAGGGGCTGTCGCGGTCCGCATGCGGCCGCGGCCGCAGCCTTGAGCGACGCGCGACGCACAAGGACTCACCACCACGCGCCGCTTCGTCGCGTTCCCTGGCTCGCGACCGGGGGCGCCCCCTTCAGCCTCGTGATTCGCGGGGACCGACCGCGGCTTCGACCTCTTCAACCGTTTTGGGGATGTCCTTGGTCAACACCTCGGGCGCGCCCTCGGTGCACAGAACGTCATCCTCAATGCGAATGCCGCGGACGCCGGCGAGTTGGTCGAGTGCGCTGCGGTTCAAGGTTCCGTCCGCGTCGAAGGGTCCACAGATCTCGCGATCTTCCAAGATCGCGGGGACCACGTAGATGCCAGGTTCGATGGTCACGACCATGCCCGGCTCGAGGTCGCGGTCGAGTCGAAGGAAGGACAGCCCGAACTGGCTGCTTCGAAGCCGACCCGCTGCGTAGCCGGCTCGGTCGCCGAGATCTTCCATGTCGTGAACATCAAGGCCGAGGAGGTGGCCCAGGCCGTGCGGGAAGAAGAGCGCGTGCGCGCCTCGGGCGACGAGATCCTCCGGCTTGCCGCGAAGAACGCCGAGATCGACGAGTCCCTCGGCGATCACCCGGGCGGCACGAAGATGGAGATCGCGGTAACGCGCTCCGGATCGCACGCCCTCGATCGCAGCGAGCTGTGCAGCGAGGACGATCTCATACGCTCTTCGTTGCTGTGGACTGTACTTGCCAGAGACTGGCCAGGTGCGGGTGACGTCTCCTGCCCACCCCTCATACTCTGCGCCAACGTCCGCGAGCAGCAGGTCTCCCGCGTCGATGGGTCCCGAGTAGTCGTTGCTGTGGAGCACCTCACCGTGCACGGTGACGATCGGTTGATAGGAGGTGACCATGCCACGCGCGAAGAGGGTCCCTTCCATCGCCGCGCGCACGTCATGCTCGTAGAGGCCCGGCCTGGTGATCGCCATGCCGGCAAGATGGGCTGCAGTGGTCGCCTCTGCCGCTTTGCGCAGGCCCAAGAGCGCGCCCGCGTCATGCCGCATCCGTAGCTCCACGACGGCATTCGCGAGTTGCTCATCGCCGGGCGAGAGCACCGGCTCTTCGCGGAGATCCAGCCACGGCCGCTCGAGCAGCCGAGCCTGAAGCGCCAAGGTCCGTGGATCCTGCGAGGGCAGGGTGACCCGGGATCCACCGCCCGCGATGTCTTGCGTCAGCGACTCAAGATCGCGGACCTCGTCCACACCCGTCGATTCCTTCAGCGCGTCGATCGAGAGCGCTGGGCCGTGCCAGAGCGCGTCGTCGCGAGTCGGTCGCGGTCGATACAGCACCGCACGTTCGCCCTCAATACACAGCACGCTGTCGGCGAGGGACTGTCCCGCGAAGTACAGGAAGTGGCTGTCGGCGCGGAACGGGTAGGTGTTCCCGCGGTAGTTCCGTGGACGCGCGCCGCCGGAAAACAGGAACGCGCGCGCGCTTGGGTTGTGGCTTGCCAGCGCTTGTCGGCGCGCGCGGAGAATCGAGACGCGTTCTGCAACGGACATCACGCTGCGAGACATAGCAGGCCAGGGCCGGATGTCACAGGGGCGCGCTGTCGTTGACGCGGATTCAGCGACCTCCTAGCGTGGAGCTTGAGCCATGTCTGCGCCCCGAAATCAGGCCGTCGATGCGCTCGGGAGCTCGAATTGAGCGAGCGCACCGCAACGATGCGCGCCGCTGATCGCGTCGCATCGATCGACGCGGTTGCACCGCCGATACGACGCTTCTCGTACCTCTGGATCGGGCTGCTCGCCGCGTTGCTTCGAGTGCTGTGGTGCGTGTCGACCGACTTCGCCAGTACGCGAGACGTCTCCGATGTCGCCGGCTACATGAGCCGTGCCACGGTCGTCGGCGAGCAGGGCATCTTCGGTGCGCCGCAGGCGGTGATGACCTTTCAAGCTCCCGCTACGCACTGGTTGCTGGCGATCTGCCTGAGGATCGGCGGCGATGGTGTGGGTGGATTGCCTGTCGCCGCTGTGCTGTGGTGCGCGTTGTCGATTCTTTGGGCGATCGCAATGATCGGATCTGTGCGACGGATCCTCGCGGGACGTGCCGCGATGTGGTGCGCGGTGGCGGTTGCGCTTTGGTGGCCGAGCATTCGCATGGCCGGCTTTCCAATGTCCGAGACACCGGCTGCGACGATGCTGGCGCTGGCACTGTGGGCATCCCTTACAATCCTCAGCGGTCGCGATAAGTCGCCGGCGAAGCACCCCGCGCGCGACGAGATTCAACCCGCGCCCTTCCCATCGGAGCGAGGCGTCCGCTGGCTGCTGGGGCTCACATGGGCGCTGGCCGTCGCGTTCCGCCACGAGGCGGCGCTGATCGGCGCACCGTGTCTGGTGTTCGTGTTGCTGGCAGACCGCCACGCGCAAGGGGCTGATGCCACGCGGAGCTCTACGAGTCGCATGACCCGGCTGCGTCGCGTGCTACCGCTGGTCGTGCCAGTGGCCGCCGTCCTCGCATTGCTGACGGCGCACTCGCATCACCACACGCAGCGCGTCTGGCCGCTCGCCTGGTCGGCGCCCGTCAACGCAACGATGTTGCGGTGCCACGCGACAACCCTTCGGTCCGGCCTCACGTCGTCCACAAGCGCCACTTCGATCCCGGAGGGCGACGGCCCGATGCCGCGTACGAGCGCTGCGAACGCTGCGAGCGCGATGAACGCGACGACGCACGAACCCAACTGGGTACGTAGTACCGAGCTGCGCGCGCTTGGGTCGCTTCCAGCGGGGCACCCACTCGCGCTTGATCCCGCGCTGTCTGTCGAGCTCGTCGTCTCGGGGGACCTAAGCGACGTGGGCGCGCTCGCGGTCTTGCGCGAGCGCTGCTTGGCGGAGAGTGGACTGCTTCGCACGCTGCGACGTCATGCGCTTGGCGCGGTCGCGATGTTTAGCTTTGTGCGGCCCTGGCCGACTTTCGTCGCGGGCACACTGGACGCATCCCTCGCGAGCTATCTCGATCCGATCTTCATGCTGCTCGTGCAAGCACTCGCGGGCTGTGTGTTGATCCTGGGCTCGCTGCGGGTGGCGCGTTCTCGATCCGCGTGGGGGGCGTCGCAGGGCGCGACGGCCGACCACGTCGCGCTGCTGTTGACCGTGATGTGTGGCGCGCTCCTCCTGGTGGGCGGGATCTACGGGGGCGCGGCACGGGTGCGTGCGATCTATGACGCCCCTTTGCTCTTGCTGGTGGGTTTTGTGCTGGCAGGGCCGGGCACGCGCCCAAGCAGCGCAGTCGTCTGAGCGCCTGATAGAGTCCGCGCGCCATGAGACTCCGCGTCGATGCAGAGCGGCCTGCGCCGCGCAAACTCCAAGCCGCGATCGATGCGCTCAAAGCCGGGAAGCCGATCGTCTACCCCACCGACACGGGCTACTGCTTTGGGTGTGCGCTCTCAAGCGCGAAGGGCATTGCCACCATCCGCAAGCTCAAGGGCTTTGATGAACGTCACCCCAAGCCGCTGACGATGCTCGTAGCCGCCTTCGGAGACATTGGTCGCTACGGTCACGTCGACAACCAGGCCTTTCGCTTGCTCCGACGGATCCTGCCGGGCCCGTTCACGATCGTGCTCAAGGCCAGCTCGGAGGTCCCGCGCGCGATGAAGAATCGCGATCACGAGGTGGGGCTGCGCCTCCCGGCGCATCCGCTCTGCGCGATGCTCCTGGACTTGCTCGGCGAGCCTCTGCTGACCGGCTCGGTGACCCCGGGAGAAGCCGCCCCCGAGCTTGAAGAGCCGGAGGTGTTGGAGACACGCTATCGCTCAGACGTCTCGGTCTTTATCGATGCGGGACCGCTGTGGCCCGAGCCATCAACGGTGCTGCGCCTCATCGACGGCGGCACCGAGGTGCTGCGCGAGGGTCAAGGCGTACTGCCTGAATGATTCGGCCTGAATGATTCGGCCCGATTGATTCGGCCTGAATGCCCAAAGGCCGTGAGTTCGCGTTGGCGGCGTGACGGCGCAGGCGCATCTGCAGGCGGCGCGCGCCCAGCGGTGCTGCGGCCCGGCGGTGAAAAATTCGTGATCAATATCTCCGTGCGGTGCAACGCGAGCGGTGCCTGGTCCGATAGAGGCGCTGTGCCCCCTCAGCTCGCCACGTCTCAAGGACCCAACCGTCGATGTCGAAATCCTCGCTGAGTGCATTCCATGATCCTTCACCACGCCGGACGCCACCGCGGCCAGGTCGCCATCTCGCGCTCGTGCCCCAAGGCAATGGCCCCCGGGCACCGCATCCCGAGCCGCGCCACGACGAGCGTGCGGAGGCCGGAGCAGCGACCAAACGCGCTCGCCCAACTGGCGGCAGCGACAGGGCCGATCTCTGTGCACTGCGCATCGCCGCGGAGGAAGCGATGGCCGCCCGAAGTGCTGCGCTGGACGCCCTTGAAGGCCTCGCCGAGGGCTCGGCGCTCGATCCCCGAACACGTGCCCGCCTGCAGATCTCCACACAGTGCCAGTCCCTCGCGGGCCAGCCACCGCACGCGATGAGCGAGCTTCTCCGGCCGCTTGAGCTCATCAATCATGGCGGCATGAGCTTGCGCGCGCCGAGCTTCGCGGCGACCTGCTTGATGCAGGGCCGCATTGCGGTCCCCGACGCGGTGGAGTGGATTGCTGCGTGCCTTCGCGCGCCGCTCTCGTACTTCCGCGTGCTCACCGGTCACGATGCGGTCCTGCGCGTGGAGGACGTGCTTCGAGATGGAATGCTCATCGAGCTGGCGCAGGACTTCGAGCGCAGCCGACCGACGCCTTGGTCGGTGATCTGCGCTCGCATCGTTCATTTCCGTGGCGTGCACATCGTCGATGCGAGCGCGGCGATCGCCGTGCCGAGTCGTTGCATCGCCGAGCTCCGTGCCTATGCGCGCGCCCTCACGCGCAGTCAGACGCCGATGGAGATCTCGACGCTCTGTCGACACGACCTCGCGCTCCTCGCCAACTTCGCGAGCGTGGTTCACGGGGAGGCTCGGCCGCAGCGCGTGCAGCCAGGAACGCCCCTCATCAAGAGCCGCAGTCGCGCACCATGAGCACGCGGCAGGGAGTTCAGGGCTCCACGGCACCGGCCGCGCAACTTGAGGTGTCGCGTGCTTCCCCTCGCTGATCGGTGCTCGGGCAATTCGACCCGATGCCGGCCACTGCGTCGCCCGGCATGGTGGTCCAGGTGGGACCACCGTTGTCCGCCAGCGGCGTGAGCTCAGGATCGGCGAAGGTTGTGCCGCCAGCGCAAGCCGTGCCCTGCGGCCACTGCAAGTTGTCACTGCCACCGAGCGAGTTGTTGCAGCTCACGTCCGAGAACACGGAATTGCGGATCTCAAGTCCACCCTGCGGTGGGCCGCCGACGAAGGTGGCGTTGACGACCGTGCCGCCCCCGCCCTCGACGTTGAGGCTGGTGGGCTGGTTGTCGACAAAGGTGCAGTTGGTCACCTCTGCCGAACCATCGACGATCCACAGACCGCCAAAGGGTCCGCCGACTTGTGTGCCGTCGACGAGCACGCCGCTGCGGTTGTTCACGAGCGTCGAGTCGACCAGGGTCACAGCGTTGTCCTTGATAAAGGACACGCCGCCCATGCGGGCCGTGTTGTCTTGAAAGGTGCAGCGGTCGATCTCCATCTGTCGCATGCCCGCGTTGGGGGTACGGAATAGAGCCCCGCCGAGCTCGTTGGCGTGGTTGTCGACGAAGGTCGAGCCGCAGATCACGAAGGGGTTGCCGTCGTCGTTGAGGCCGTCAAAGACCACCGCGCCACTGTTGCCGCCGGCACCACCCTGCTCATCGTGGTTGAAGTTGGGGCAGCCCGGCTCGACGTAGTTCTGGCCGACCCCCAGTGCCTCGTTGCCCTCAAACCAGGAGTCATAGATATCGGGATTCGCAAAGAGCATCCCGATCGCGCCTCCATTTGAGCCGCTGTTGCCGATGAACCGGCTGCGCACGATGACGACCTCCGGAACGCCGAGCACGTAGAGCGCACCGCCACCGACATCCGGACCTTCGGTGGCCGCGTGGTTGTTCTCGAAGCTGCTCTCGATCACGTGCAGCACGCCATTTCGCATGTAGAGCGAGCCGCCCGAGCCGTCCTTGTAACCGTAGGCACAGTTGGGCTGCTGAGGATCTTGCTGGAAGTACTCGCCCAGTGGCGCGTTCCCATTGATCAGACGGAGGCGCTGGAGGACGACCCTGCTCTGGTTGTTCATCCAGTCCGGATGATCGAAGTAGAAGTGACGACGCGCGCCCTGGCCGTCCAAGGTGATGAGATTCTCGCCGTCTATGATGGTGTCCGCGTCGATCGGCAGGTTTGCCGTCGCGTCGAGCGCGATCGTGTGCGGTGCAGGTCCGCAGTTAAAGCGAATGATGCCGCCGGACTCCGCGGCCGCGACAAAGGCCGCGCTCGTGCAGCTCGCGGGTGTTCCATCCCCCACGACGGTCGCGCCCGTGCTCGTGTCGACCAGGTCGATGGGGGGATCGCAGACCGGCGAGATCTCGCCGTCGCCGTCGCCGTCACCGTCGCCGTCACCATCACCATCGCCGTCACCATCGCCGTCGCCGTCGCCATCGCCATCGCCGTCGCCATCACCATCGCCATCGCCGTCGCCATCGCCGTCGCCATCACCATCGCCGTCGCCTCCGGCGTCGGCGTCCGAGTTTCCGGAATCGCCACCGCATGCGCCAACGCCGGTCAGCGAAAGACCAAGCACCAAGATCAACGCTAGGGACGATGTCAGCGTGCGCACGATGCGATGCTAACACCCGCGCGATGACCGGAGTCGAAGAATCGCCTCGCCGGTCCTGCGAAGACCCTGGCTCGGACCTCGGCAATCCTCTATTCTCGTTGTGCTGGTAGCAGGAGGTGGATTTGGGGTGGAGGGGCCGCGAGAGACCGCATCTGCGCACGTGCTGGAGTCGTCATGAACATCTCAAGAATTTCAATCACCGTCGTTCCTTGCATCGCGATCGCGATCGCGGTCCTTGGGTCTGCCTGTTCCGGAAAGGACGGCGACAGCACGGACGCCGCCGATGACGTGATCGGTGACGGCGATGGCGATGGCGACGGCGACGGCGATGGAGATGGAGACGGCGATGGAGACGGCGATGGCGATGGGGATGGCGATGGTGACGGCGACGGAGACGGCGATGGGTGTCAGGTCAACGCGGACGCGATGCTGACGGGCACGGTCGTCTCGCCAAATCTGCAGATCCCCATCGCAGGCGCGCTGGTCTACGTGACTTCGGATCCGGTAGTGGGCGTACCCGATGGCGTCTACTGTTCAGAGTGTGTCGAACTCTCCTGCGGGACGTCGTACGTGTTCTCCGACGCGGACGGTGGCTTTA
Source organism: uncultured Nannocystaceae bacterium (assembly GCA_964626165.1). Lineage (GTDB taxonomy): Bacteria > Myxococcota_A > Polyangia > Nannocystales > Nannocystaceae > CAZVEM01. The sequence goes on along the minus strand of CAZVEM010000073.1, from coordinate 423 downwards.
CCCTGCCGGCCGTCTCGGGCCCCGGCCAGCAGCTGGTTGTGCAGAAGGGCGAATTCCTCCGCGTCACGCCGCTCGATGTGCCGGTTGGTGCGATGGCGGTGCCGCTCATCGACAGCAGTCTTCCGGGTCAGTGGAATCCAGACCAGGGCATGTGGATCCCTCGCATCGCCGTCTACGAGACCTCGCCGGACGCGGTCTACAACGTGCTCGCGAAGTTTGGCCTCGCGCAGGTCGATGGCAGCGGCGATGTCATCCCTGGCACCGAGCAGTTCACCATGGTGAGCGACGGTGATCAGGGCGGGTTCATGGACAACGTGGCCAACTTGAACCAGTACCACATCCTGTTCTTGCCCTGTGCGGCGACCAAGTACTGGAGTGGTGCGCCCTCGGTGCCGCAAAATCGCGTCGACAACCTCCGCTCCT
>CAZVEM010000072.1:0-19898 GCA_964626165.1 uncultured Nannocystaceae bacterium | reverse complement strand
ATCGTTCACCGCGACCTCAAGCCCGACAACATCATGATCGCCGAGGGAGGGCGCGTTCGCGTGATGGACTTTGGTCTCACGCGCGTGGGCAGGAGGGAGACCGCATCCGTCGACAAGCGCGTCGAGCCTGTCGCGCGGCTGGTCAGTGAAGACGTCGATGCCAGCGGCGAGCTGACCAAGCACGGAAGCCTGCTTGGGACTCCGGCGTACATGTCTCCTGAGCAATGGAGCGGAGCGGACGTCGGCGAAGCGTCCGACCAGTTTTCGTTCGCGGCGACGACCTGGGAGCTTCTCTACGGTGAGCGACCATTCGCGGCGCCGTCCGTGATGGAACTCGCGGCCGCGGTCATTGGCGGGCAGATCCGCGCCCCGCCGAGCAGCCGTCGAGTGCCGGGCTGGCTGCGTCGTGCGCTTGAGCGTGGCCTCGCCACGGACCCTGGACGACGTTGGCCCACCATGCAGGCGTTTCTTGATGAGCTCGCGCGTGGACGTGGGCGCCGGCGCCGACGCTGGATCACGGTCGGTGTGCTTGGCGTCGTTACGCTGTTGGCTGGCGTTCGAGCTGAGATGTGGCGGCGCGAACACGCCCGAGTCGCGGCGTGCGATGCGGAAGCAGCTTCCATCGAACGGACGTGGAACGAAGACGCGCGCGCGCGTGTACGCGCTGCGATCATGGGCACCAGGCTCGCCTACGCCGAAACCACCAATGAGCGTGTGATCGTGTTGCTCGATGCGCGGGTCCAGGACTGGCAGGCAACACGCCGCAGCGCATGCATGGAGGCGAGCGAGTCCAGGACCACCGCCAGCGACGAGGACCTCCGGAGGGTGCAGTGGTGCTTCGACGAGCGAGCCATGGAGATCGAGTCTGTGGTGGACGAGCTTGAGGCTGCTGACGCCCTGGTGGTTCAGAAGGCAGTCAGCGCCCTTGTCGGGCTGCCTCGCGTCGATACCTGTGGCGACCTCGAGCAACTCCGCCGTCGCCCTGGTCCTCCGTCGCCCGAGCAGCAAGCGCGGGTCGGCGAGCTGCATCGCCGGCTCGCGCGTGCGGCCACCCTTGAGGCCGCTGGCCAGTACGGAACCGCACTTGACCTTGCTCAGTCCACGCTCGCCGACGCGCAAGCCGGGGCCTATCCACCGTTGATCGCAGCGGCACGTGCCCGAGTGGGACGCATCCTCGACGCCAAGGGCGATCCGGAAGCCGCAGTCGACGCGCTCACGACCGCCTACTTCGAGGCCGTTGACGGTGCCTGGCCCGAGAAAGCGGCCGAAATTGCGGCCGCGCTCTGGGTGATCGGGGCCGTGCGATTGTCACGCCCCGAAGCTGACCTGTGGGGCCGGCTTGCCGAGACCGGCCTGCGCTCGGCTGGCGTGCCACCCGACGACGTTCGATGGTTACGACTCGCTCTCGATCGCGGCACGGTTCACTGGATTCGTGGTCAACGTCAGGAGGCGGTCGATACCAATCGCGACGCCGTCATGGGGCTGGAAGCCGTGCTCGGCCCCCACCATCCCGACATTGCCCGCGGCCTCAGTGTGATGGGCAACGCGCTGCACAAGCTCAACCGCCCCGACGAGGCCTACACGGTGCAGCTGCGCTCGCTTGAGATCCGCGAGCATGCGTACGGGCCCGACCACCCTGAGGTGGCCAGTTCGATGAGCAACGTCGCCAATGCGCTGGCATCGATGGAGCGCTACGCGGAGTCCGTGCAGCTCTACGAGCGTGCAATCACGATCGCCACTCACGCCCTGGGCGAAAAACATCAACTCACGGCCACTGTCATCAACAATTCGTTTTTTCCTCTGCAGGGCTTAGGTCGCTACGACGAAGCGGCCGCGCGGCTGCAGCACGCGTTGAAGCTGCGCAGCGAGCTGCTAGGGCCCAACAACATGTGGACGGGTTATACCCGCATGCACCTTGCCGACGTGCAGCGCGAGGCCGGTGACTACGCGGGGCTTCGTGCGACTTTCGAGGACTGGATCGCTGCAGCCAGCAGCGGCGGCGCCACTCCCGGCACACTCGCCTCGCTCGAGCTTGGGATTGTCGAAGCCGACATCGCCCTTGGTCATCTCGACGACGCCGCTCCTCGCATCGAACGAGCCATGGTGCTGATCGCCGCCGAGCGGGATCCGAACGCGCCGCCCGACCAGACCGGGCTCACGCTGCTCTCTCGGCTCGCACTCGCGCACGGGAACCTGGCAGAGGCCCGCACTCTCGCGGAGCGCTCTCTGGCTGCCCGCGACCCGAACGACGTGGCCAGCGTCGCCGAAGCGCGCCTCGAACTCGCAAAGGTGCTCGGCCACACGCCCGCCGACAAGCCGCGCGCGGTCGAGCTCATGCACCAGGCACGCGAGAGCTTCGTCTCGCTGCACGCCGATGGTCGCGCCGGCCGTCAGGCCGTGGACGCCTGGCTGGCCGCCAACGCGCAGTGAGTGAGACGGTGCGGACTGCTCGTGACTGCGTAGGGCGTTCGTCTGCGACGGCATGGCAAAGATCGTTCCGACGACTTTATCGACGATCTTCCCTATGTTCGCGCTCCGAGGATATTCGTCGTTTTCAGTGAAGGTACTATCAGAATATTCTCGCTCGCCTCGCGGACAGAATATCGACACTGAGTCTCATGAGAGACCTCCCCTCGGCGGCTTCCCGACTATCGTTCGCCCCGAGCCCTCGCCGCGATCCCCTGATCGTCCCCAAGCGGGCCCGAGCGAACGACCACCAGGTGTGGCCATTGCGGTGAAGACGAGTTGGTCGACTGCGCTACGTCACCTTCGCCCTCACCCTCGCCGTCGCCCTCTCCTGCCGCCGACGCTGCGCCTCGCAGGCGGGTGCCCGGTACGGCCTCGGGACGGCGCACGATGGCGAGGCCAAATCGCTGCTCGCCGATCTTGGCGAGTGTGGTGAGGCGGCCGGCGTTGTCGCGGTCGTCGCTGCGAAGGGGGACGGGCCCGTCGAGGCGACCCACGGTCGCGGGCGAGTCGGGCCTGGAGTCCGGGTCGGGAGTTATCTCCACCAACACGAGGACCCAGTTGACCTGCGAGCGGGCGTGGATCCGGGCGAGCGGCTCTTGGCCCATGTAGCAGCCCTTGTCGTAGCTGACGGCGTGGACAAAGCCGCATTCGGGCGGGAAGTTGCCGGTCACAAGCTCGTGTTGCCAGGCCGGCGAGGCGGTCATGACGCGGATGCGTTCCCAGTGCTCCAGATTGGCGGGCGCAAGTGCTGCGAGCGCGAGCTGCAGCTGCTCGGCGGTGCCGACGATCAGCAAGCCGGGTGCGGGATGGCGAACATCGAGCACCTTGATGCCGGCGGCGCGAAGATCGGGCACCAGATGTTGCGCCTCGCCGTGGTCGGGCTGCGTGTGCGGTACGAGTTCCTCGCCGGGCGTCTCCGCGGATGTCTGCAAAGAGAGCTGTGCCGTGAAGTGTCGCTCGATTTCCGCCGCGTTGAAGAGCAGCGCGGTGTGGAGTGGGTCGAGATCCATCTCGACGTCATCCATGATCACGTGCCGCTCAAGCTCCGCTTTGAGATCGGCGACGCCATCGGTGGGCGTGCTGAGGAAGAACGTGGAGTCGTCGTCGCGCCATGCGACCGCTTCCCACTGGAGCTTGCCCTTCACGTTGAGGACGCAGCAGGCGAGCGCTTGATGATCGCCAAGGCGGGTCGCGTCTTGGCTCAAGATCCCCTGGAGGAAACGCTCGGCGTCTTGGCCCCAGATGCGCAAGGTCGAGCGCGCTGCGGCCTTCTCTGGGGCCTTGTCCGCGGAGAAGTGCAGGTACGAAACCGCTGTCACGCGGGTAGCCTGCGTGGGATCGTCGCGGCCTGCAACTCGCCGACTTGGGAGGTGAGGTCGTTGGCCTGTGTGCAGGTCGGGGATCGGCCCTCATTCCCAACGGGACTTGCACAGCGCGACGACGCAGGGGTCTTGGTGCCATGTCCCTGGACCAAGGGGTTCGCGGGAGCGGAGGGAGGGTCCGCTCGCGTGCGGGCGCATTCACGCGCTGTGCTCGGGGCCGGATCGGAGCGCTGCCGGACCTTGCTCCGCGCGGGACCTCGCGGTAGCAAGTGGTCCATGCCGCGTCCGCACCCGCTGTGCTCGCAGCACGCTGTGGACGCGATCGCTGCGCGCGAGTGTGACCGCAGCTCGCAGCACGCTGTGGACGCGATCGCTGCGCGCGAGTGTGACCGCAGCTCGCCTCACGCGAGCTGGTTGCGGCGAGCCAGAGCTCTGCTTGTCGGCGCTCTGCTGCCGCTTGCGGCTGCAGGACTCGCGTGGGCCGGACCACCGGCATCGCCCGCCACGGGTCCCGCCCCCACGTCGGACGCCGGCTCCGATCGCGGGGCGGACGACCGCTCGGAGGACAGCTTTGGCGACGCTCCACCGGCCGCCGGTTCTGCGAAGGGCGCCGCGCCTGCGGCAGGCAGTGGCAGCTGCGACACCAAAGACCCGATCGACTGCATCTTTCATCCGCCTACCGGCACGTTGCAAGACAGTTACGGGCCTCGGCCAAGCGGTTCACCCTCGCTCTCACGCGATCAGATCCTTGAGTACGCGCTGCGCAACGACGCGGCGCAGGCGGCCGATGACGAGATCGAGGCGATGCGCGCGACGCTGTCCCTGGCGCGCTTTGCCTGGGTGCCGACGCTGCGAGCCTCCGTGCTCTTTGGCCCCGGCGTCAATATCCGCTGTGATGATCTGGCGCTGACACAGACCGACGGCACGCCTTTTGATTTTCAGTACTGCCGATCGGGTCGCGATCCGGACCTCGACGTGCAGACCATCCGCGGTTACTTCGCGCAGCTTGGTCAGGCGGGCGTGCTGCTACGCGTCAACCTCGACACCGGCATCCCGATCTTCACCTTTGGCAAGCTGTCGGGCGCCAAGCGGCTCGCCGGTCTCGGCGTGGCGATCGCAGAGCTCAAGCGCATGGCATTGCGCCAAGAGATCACGGTGCGGGTCTTAGAGGCGCATTCCGTGCTGCTCTTGGCCCGCGAGAGCGAGCAGATCTTGAGCCAAGCCTGGGCGGTGCTGGCCAAGGAGCGCGCACGGATCGCCAAGGATCTTGGGAGCGCGGACGACTTCGACGCCGATATCTCTGCCATCAACCCCGATCGCGATCCCGATGACCTCATCGAGCTTGAGATCGCCGAGGTCGAGCTCGCTGTTCGCATGCGCGAGGCCAGAAAGATCGAAGCGCTCGCGCTCTCTGGACTCTGGGCCTTGGCCGGAAGCGAGGCCCCGCGCGGCTTTGACATCGCCGAGCGCACGCTGGCGATCGACTCGATGAACGGAGAGATGCTCGCGCTGCACGAGTATCAAGAGCAAGCGCTCGCGCACCGGCCTGAGGCCAAGATGGCCAGCGCCGCGGTTCGGGCCAAGCGCCAGCAAGAAAAGCTCGCACGGGCGGCATTCCTGCCCGATATCGGCGCGAGCATCAGCGTGCAGACCAGCTATGCGAGCCGGGCCGATCCGATGCCGGCGATCTACTACGGCGGTTCGCGGCCCAACTTCACGCGGATGATCTTTGGTGTGGGCCTGACATGGCGCGTCGACTTCGTGGGCGACGCCTTCAAGCTCAAGCGTGCACGCGCCGAGCTGCGTGCCGCGGATCATCAGCGCGCCTACGCGCAAGAGCTGCTCGCACTCGACGTGGAGAAGGCCTATCGGGAGCTGGTCGATGCTCGCGGCGCAATCGAGCTGGTGGAGCGGGCGGCCAAAAAGAGTTGGGCGCTGGTGCTCTCGCAGCAGGCCAAGCAATCGATCGGCGGCGGCGACTTCGCCAAGCTCCGCAGGGCTTTGCAACAGTGGGCCGAGTACGAGTTCAAGCGGGCCGAAGCGGCCCATGCGCACAACGTCGCGCTCGCTCGTCTTTCGCGGGTGACCGGGACCGATCTCACAGCCGGCGTCACTGCGATTGATGCTGGCGCGCCGCAAAGCTCGTCCGCCAAAGGCGCGACAGGTCCCAAGTCCGGCGCCAACAAGCCCCGCAAGGCCAGCGCGTCGGGCTCGGCCGCGACTGGCGCGGAAGGCCCCAAACAACCGTAGGACCGCACGTACGCCCGATTGGCGTCGCATCGACGATCGTCGACTTGGGCGGTCGCCTCCACGCTCTCGGCGATGTCATGTCCCCCGGCGCCCCCCTGGCGATGCCGATCCGCGACCAGTGCGGCATTCTTCGGCTCTAGAGGCCTTCTGAATAGTCTCAGAGCGAAGTGCGTCAGCCTCCCGCCCGAAAGAGCGCCCACTTATGAGCCCGCAATACACCCGCACGACTCGCCCCCTCGCCCCCCTGTCCCGCGTGCTTCTCGCCGCCGGGATCCTCGGCGCCGGACTGTCAGGCTGGATGCCCGCATCGTCCGCGTACGCGAGCGATTCGATGAACCTCTTCGAGGATCCGCCCGCGCCGGAGCGTGGCAAGCGTTCCGACGGTGGTCCTGCGACCGACGCCTTTAAGCAGAAGCACGAGGTCGTCGTCGGCCTCGTGACCCGCAACGCGAAGGACAAGGAGATTGAGGCGCAGATGGACGCGCTGCTGGACTACCCATGGCTGTCCCGCGCTTCGCTCGGCGGCGAAAATCGCTATGCGGAGACCTGCGGTGCACGTTGTGATGAGTTCGAGTCGCTGCTGACCAAGGTCGTGCGCGACAACTACCTCCAGCTTGTGCGTCGCTCGTCCAAGCAGCCGCTGACCTTTGTCTCCGAGCAGGCCGGTCGCAACGACACGTACAAGATCGACGCGAAGGTCCAGACGGAAAAGCACGGTCGCCTCCAGAACGTCGACGTCTCGTTCATCGTGCACAAGGTCGGCGACAAGTGGGCGGTGCGCGACATCATCACCGACGGCGTCAGCCTGGCGAAGACCTACCGCTACGAGTTTGCCAAGCAGCTCAAGCAAGGCGGCATTGATGCGGTGATCGACGGACTCAAGACCCGCGCGTCGACCAAGCCGGCACGTGGCGAGCCCTAGCAGGTTGTCGAAGAACCCCGCGCAGCGCCTAACCCGGCTGCGCATGAGCCGAGCCTGCGTGGTCGCATCGCGCTGCCGCTGGTAGGCTGTCGGCGTGCAGGGAGAGCCAAACCGCGCTTGGCGGCGCGCGCCGAGTCCGAGCGCGCCTCGCCTGCGCGCGGGCCTGACCATCTGCGCGACGATCCTGTGCGCGACGGCCTCGGGCTCGGGCTGCGAGCGTGCACCGATCGAGGTCGAGGGTGTCTTGGGTTCCCCGATTGCGGTCGCAGCGGAGAGCGAAGGACAGTTTCCTCGCCTCGCCTTTCTGCCAGGCGACTGCCCCGGTCCCGCGGGCGGCTGCGTGGCCTTTTGCACAGGCGATCCTGAGTCCTGCGCGAGCGATGAGTGTCGGCCCATGCTGATCGATTCGGGCTCGCCCCTGACGGTGCTCTCGGGCGATGGCTTTGCGATCTCAAGGCGTTGCTTTGAGATCCGCAATGCCGGCGGATTGGAGGTCGTGCCCCCCACCGCCGGCGCGTTGGCACGATCCGTCGCGCGGCTGCGATTCCTCGATCCGCCCGTGGTGACGGTACCCTCGCAGCCCGTCGATGGCTGGGGATGGGAGGTTGGCGACGACATCACGACCTCCTTTGTCGGCGGTGTGCTTGGCGGCAACGTGCTTCGCGACTTCGCGATCGCGCTCCGGCAGTCGCGGACACGTGCGCTCTCTTCAGTGACCTTTGAGCGCAACTTCCCGGGATCGGAAAACGCACTCGCGGACCAGGGACGCGCCTACCTGCCGGTGCAGTATCCCGGTCGTCTCTTAGGCCGCACCGCAGACGATCGCTGCGATATCGGCGGGATTGACTGCCTGATCACGAATCAGTTTCTCGAGTCCGTCGAGGTCGACCTGCCTTTCCGGGCGTCGCGCATGGTGATGGACGCATGTCTTGCGCCGCCGCCCTGCGATGCGGCGATCTCCGAAGAGACTGGCCGCTGCGTCAACTCGCCGGGTGGCGATCGCAGCACCGAGGAATGCACGCCGGCCGATGCGACCATCGGCGGCGGCCAGAACGCGAGCCTCGTCGTTGCGACCGCGGTCCCGGGGCTCGTGCTCTTTAGCGATAGCGCCGAGCGCATGTTCGGCGAGATCGCAGGACTGCCGAGCTGCGCGACCCTCAATGCGACCGACGTCAACACGCTCGCCTGTCTTGAACCCGCGGTGGGGCGCTTGGCCTTGCCAGGATGGGCAGCACTTGAGGGCCTGAGCGTCATCAAGGTTCGCGCGCTGAGCATCGTTCCTGGCACCCCGCAGGTCAGCAACCTGACGCCTTGTGAGCGCCACGAGCGTCGGGTCCTTGGACTTGCCGCACAGTGCGAAGGATTTCGTCGCCACCTTCGCCCATGGCGCCCCTCGGTGCCGGACGGCGCGAGCATTTACTCGGGCATGTTGACCGTCGGTGAGGTCGGATGGGCCGAAGGGCAAGACCGGCCCGATCCCGGTGCACGCTGGATCCGTACGTTGATTGTCCCGTCGTTTTCGCCCCTCGCGGTCGCCGTGCGGCGCGATACGGGCCCCAACGCGATCGATCCTGATGGCATGGTCGGAAGCGCCATCTTGGCCGACGTCGAGCTCGTGCTCGACTACACGGAGGAAGACGTTGCGCCGGGACTGCGCGCCACCTGTATCTCGCCGGAGAGCGGCCAGTGCCGCAGCCTAGTGGAGTGCCGCGGCGACGCGAATGCAGAGGGCTCGGATTCGTGCTGCCACGGTCTGCCGAGCGACGTGCTGGTGTCGGTGCTCTCGCGCCCCGTCAGCGGAGGCGCGCGCGTCGATGATCGATGCTGTGCAGCGCTCAGCGTTGATCAGGTCAGCAAGCTCCAAGAGGTCGATCGTTGCGACGGCTACGATGGTCTCTGAGCGTACCGGCCAGGCTCACGCGGACCCATCACGCCGGCCATCACGCCGGCCAAGACGAACCCCGTCCAGACATCGCCAGCCGCGATCGTTGGACCAGGCCTTGGCCTGCCCCACGGCCAACTCGCCCCCCGTGAGCTTCGGGCTGGCTGTGGCGGCGCCCGCGGCATTCCGCTGGCCGCGCCTGGGTCGACAGGGGCAGCGTCGAGGCTGCTGCGACAAGGCCGAGCGCATCGGGGCGGAGGTCTTGAAGACCCGGGCTGCCCCGCAGCGAGCGTATCCACACCCTGCTAGGGTGCCAGCGCATGGACGCGTCGCTGATCCCGCCACTAGGCCCCACGGGCCTGCTGTGTGGCCTGGCTCCTGAGACCTTCGCCATTGGCCCCGCGACCTACGCCTGGGCCTTCGCGCAGGGCGTGCTGGTCGACTTCACCCCTTGCGTGTACCCGCTGATCCCGATCACGGTCGCCATCTTTGGAGCGAAGGACGTCTCACGAGGCCGAGCACTTGGCCTTGCCTCGCTCTACGTGCTCGGCATGGCGGTGCTCTACACCAGCATCGGCGTCGTGGTCGCCCTCACCGGTGCCCGCTTTGGCGAGTGGCTGGGCAATCCCTTTGTCGTGTTCCCAATCATGGCGCTGCTGATCGCACTCGCGGCGAGCATGTTTGGCGCCTTTGACCTCCAGCTTCCGGTCGAGGCGCAAACCAAGCTCAACAAGGTGGGGGGTGCGGGCCCGCTCAGTGCCTTCTTGATGGGCCTGGTCAGCGGCCTCATCTCCGCGCCCTGCACGGGACCTGTGCTGCTCTCGCTGCTGACGGTGATCGCTGCTTCGGCAGCGCAAGGCAGCGGGGTCGTGGTCGGGGCGTCATTGCTCTTTGTCTACGCGCTGGGCATGGGCACGCTGTTTTTCGCGGTCGCATTGGGCGCGAGCATGTGGCGCCCAGGCGCGTGGATGGACTGGGTCAAGAGCATCTTTGGCATCGCGCTCTTGGTCATGGCCTTCTGGTTTGCGCGGCCACTGGCTGCCGCGGTGCGCAGCTTTGGTGTGCTACCCGGCCCGTGGATGCTGCTGGGCGGCGTCGCGTTGCTCGCCGTGGGCGTGGCCATCGGCGCGGTCCACCTCAGTTTCAAGCACACGCGCGGCGAGGCCATCCGCAAGGGTGCCGGGGTTGCAGTCGCGGTCGTCGGCATTGTGCTCGCGCTCAACAACTTCCTCCATGTCGAGCTCAAGGCAGACTGGCGCTCGGCCACCAGCGTCGCGGAGGTCGAGGCTCTGCTCGCCGCCCCAGAGGCCAAAGGCCGCCCCGTCCTCGTGGACTTTGGCGCAGAATGGTGCGGCCCCTGCAAGGAGATCGAACACGAGGTCTTCGCCAACGCAGACGTGGAAAAAGTGCTCGCCGAGTTCACACTGATCAAGATTGACGTGACCTCGCCCAACGCGGAGCAGGCAGCGATGCAAAAGGCCCTCCATGCGCAGACCCTGCCATCGGTCGTCATCTATCGAGATCCCGCAACCTTGCGCGATGGGCTCGATGCGATCCGTGAGGGCAAACCGATCGAAGAGCCCAGCGTGCACGTCTCGCGCGCGATCTCGGCCAAAGAGTTCCTCGAGCTTGTGCGACAATAGACCCTTACAGGCTCTGCCCTCGCGCGTGTCCATCGAACCGCAACTCAAACGGCGAAGAACGATGTTGGGCGCGGGTCGTCCCGAACTGAGCGGCCCGAACTAGATCCGCTTCTCAAGCGCCTTGCGATCAAAGCCGACAAAGAGCTCACCACGGACGTCGATGACGGGCACACTGCCCATGGCAACGCCGGCGGCCTGCGACTTGGCACGTAGCTCGGCGGCCGCCTCCGGGTCTTTCTCAATATCCTTGAGCACGTACTCGACGTTCTTGCTGTCGAGCCACTGCCGGAGCTTCTTGCACACGCCGCACCACTCGGTCTTGTAGACGATGATCGCCTCGGTCTGCGGCTTGACCTCGGGCAGGGTGAGACCTTCGGGCAACTCGACCTTGCTCGATGCACCCGATCCCAGCATCAAGAGCTCAAACTCGCCGACCTGGACTGCGCGCAGCTCATAGGTGTCCGCGCTGCTGGGCTCTGCCAAGTTTGCGACCCACACGCTCCCGGCCGGCGCGCGCTCTCCGTCGAGACGATGCACCCCGACAAAGCCCCTCCGGTCTTCGGGAATATCCTCGACGCGCTGCACGTCGAGCAGCTCCCCGCGTGGACCGACGTAGGTCAGCACCGCAGCCTGCGTGGGCGACCACGTGGCGGCGGCGGCCTGCGTCTGCGTGGAGGGAGCCGCCTGAGGTGGCAGTTCCTCACCGCAGCTGGGCACCAGTGCAGCCGTGAGGCACACAATCGAGGCCCGCACCCACGAAATTGGCGCGAGCGACGGCACATGACGACGCTGACGGGCAACGTGCGAGTTCACGGCCTGGAGTATAGATCGCACACCTAGCGGGAACGAGCAGCGATGGCACGACGCATGATCACACCGGCGGCGGAAGGGCGGAATGTCCTCGCCGTCGTGCGCCTGCTGGCGACCCTTGCGGCCGTCGTTGGCGTGCTGGTCGCGATCTTCGTCTATGCCTTCCTGGCCTACACCGCGATCTCGCCGCAGCGCATTGAACTGCCCGAGCACGAGCTCGTCGTGGACGAGAGCGGGCGCAAGGTCACCTTTGGCGAGTCCTCGCTTGCGCGCCGGGGACGACTCTGGGTGCTTTCTCTGCGTGGCTCGCCGGAGGAGATGGGCGCGGCGCAAGGACGCTTGCTGGCTCGCCAGTTCGCGGCGCTCGACGAGCGCGTGCTGGATCTGGTCGCGCGGCGCTACCCGAGCTGGACCGAGGCCTGGGCGGAGGGCTCGCGCCTGCGATGGCAGTACCGCGGCGCGACCCGAGCCTTGCGCAGCAGCGAGCAGCGCGAACTTGCGGCGCTCGCCCGCTCGCTGCCGACGCAGAACGGGCGCGGAATCTCGCTCTATCACCGCCTGTTTCTGCACCAGTGCTTCTTTGAGATCGTGCAGCGCATCGACGATGTCGTGATCGACGGTGTCGCATTTGCGCAGGTGCCCCGTGCCAACGCGCGGACCCCCGATCTTGGCAACATGGTCGTTGGCCGTGCCTTCTCGGTCGATCTCGGCGCAGAGTTTGAGACCGAGCGCATCGTCGCCTTCCACTATCCCGACGGCAAATACCCCTTCGTCTCGGTGAGTTGGGCCGGCCAGGTCGGCGTCGTCACCGGCGTCAACAGTCGAGGTCTGGTGATCGCCGTCAATCCCGCGCGCACCGATGATCCCAGCGACGAAGGACTCGAGTTGCCGATCCTGGCGCGCCAGGTGTTGGAGGAGGCCGACTCGCTCGATACCGCGGTCGAGATCCTGCTCAAGGAGAACACTCGTACCGCGGGCGCGGTGCTGGTCGCAGACGGTGTCGCGCGTCAGGCCGTCGTGATCGAGATGGGACCACGAGCCCGTGACCGTGACCGGGTGCGGCGTGGAGATGGCGAGAGCGTTCTGTGGGTCACCGATCACCTGATCCGCGAGCCCTTTGAAACCGATGCAAGCAACGATCGGATCCGTCGGACCACCTCCAGTGGGCAGCGCTTCCAGCGACTCAAAGAGCTGCTCGCGCCCGGTGCATCACTGACTCCCAAGCGCGCCGTAGAGATTCTCCGCGACCGTCGAGGCTTGGAAGGCACGGAGATCGGTCTGGGAAATCGCAACGCCCTTGAGACCCTGGGCCTGACGCAGGCAGTGGTCGTCGACGCGACCGCAATGGTGCTCTGGGTCAGTGAAGGACCCTCGGCGCTGGGCAGGTTTCGCGCCTTTGACCTGCGCCATCTCCTCGCACGCGAGGGCGAGCGCCCTGCCCCCCTCGATGACCTACCCGCCGATCGACTGCTCTACTCTGAGGAGTACAACGACTGGCTTGAGGCACAAAAAGAGCTGGCGCACGCGCGTAGCCTGCTGAGCCAAGGCCATCCCCAGGAGGCCCTCGCGGCCGCCCGCATCGCGCTGGCGCTTGCACCGGCCGTGGGAGACTTGCACCGGCTCCTCGGGGACATCGAACGCGACCTTGGCAACATCGAGCAGGCTCGCATTCACTACGAACGCTACCTGGAGCTCGTGCCGGGTCGACTCCGGGATCAAGAGGTCGTCCGCGGCATTCTCCAAGAGCTCGAGCACGCCCCCGAGTAGGGCGACGGCAGCGCAGCGGCCCTCCACCGTCGGTATCGCGCTCCATCACTCGACAAGCGCGAGGTATTCGGCGACGACACGAGGCAGGCCGACAAAGAGGGCGCGACTCATCAGCGCGTGGCCAATCGAAACTTCTTGGACGGGCTGGACCTGCGCGAGGAAGGCCGCGAGGTTGTCCAGGTCCAGATCATGCCCGGCATTGACCGCCAGGCCGAGCCGGCTGGCCTCGGCCGCACACGCGGCATAGCGTGAAAGCGCTGCATCCAGCGCGGCGCCACCGGCATGTGCCGCCCGAGCGTAGGGTTCGGTGTAGAGCTCGATTCGATCAGCGCGCAGGCTCGCGCTCCAGCGCACCGCCTCCAGCTCGGGATCGACAAAGATGCTCACCCGTGCGCTGGCGCGCTGGCAGCGGCCAATCGCGTCGAGCAGCGCGTCCCGCGGTGTATCGCTCGGCCAACCTGCTTCGGAAGTCACCTCACCCGGTCGAACAGGCACCAAGGTGACCTGTGTCGGGCGGACGTGCTCGACAAGCTCAAGGAAATCCGGTCGAGGATCGCCCTCCATGTTGAACTCCACCGCGTGCGGGTAGGCCTCAAGAAAGGCGGCGATGTCGAGCACGTCCTGCCGCTTGATGTGGCGCTCGTCGAGACGGGGGTGCACGGTGATGCTTCGAACCCCCCCGGCCAAGATCACGTCGACCGCTTGGAGAAGGTTGGGAACGTCTCCGCCTCGCGAGTTTCGGAGCGTCGCGACCTTGTTGACGTTGACGCTAAGTGTCGTCACGCGGGAAGGTCTAGCAGGCCGGAGAGCCGACCGCTGCGGCCGGTGCTGTGAACTCGCGAGCGCTCGTGGCGGTCGCGGAGGTCACAAGGCTGCGCGTCCGCCGGTGGCCCGCCCCGTAGGCGTCAAGAAACGGCGCAGGCATTCATTCGCTCTTGGTGCCTCGCCGAACGTTGACGGTGGTACCGGCCGACTCTGACGCTGACTCTGACTCTGACTCTGACTCTGACTCCGTCTCTGAGGGCACAACGTAGGCCTGCGCTCGGAGTCCTCGCTCGCTGGATGCCGCGGCCGCCTCGGCCTCCCACCCGAGGGCGCCCACTCGAACCAAGGGCGGCAGGCCGGGCACGCGAGTGCTGGCTGCATCGGATCTTGCGGCTCTGGGCGACTCGGCCGATTGGCGAACTCGGTCCCTGGCGTGTGGCCGGCCAACCTCGGCCGAAAGCGGTTGCCCAGAATCCTGTTGCGCATCGTGGGCGTTGCGTCGCCGCTGGAGCGCTTCGGGGAGTCCGCCGGGATAGCGCGGATCCACGTGCCAGGCATGTTGATGCGGGGCCGCTGCCCCAGCGCCGTAGCCATGCTCTCGCATCAATGCCGTGACCGCATTGCGAAGGTGCATCGGCACTTCGAGTGAGCCGTAGGTATGGACCAACTCTTTCGCGGCCGCAATGGCGCGTTTGGTCGTGTCGCTCTTGGGCGCCAGCGCCTGATAGATCGTCGCCTGAGTGAGCGCATAGCCGGCCTCGGGCATCCCCAGCAGGTGGGTCGCACTCGCGGCGGAACTGGCCACAACCAGTGCCTGCGGATCCGCGTTGCCGACATCTTCGCTTGCAAAGATGACGAGGCGCCGCGCGACGAACATCGGATCTTCGCCGGCCTCAAGGATGCGCCAGAGCCAGTAGACAGCGCCGTCCGCATCGCTGTTGCGCATGGTCTTAATCAGCGCGGAGATCTGGTCGTAGTGGCCGTCCCCCTGCTTGTCGTAGCGCAGTTGCTTTTTGCCCAGTGCTTCGGTGAGCAACTCGGGGCTTAGCTCGCCCCCTGCAGGAACACTCTGTGCGGCGATCTCGAGGGTGTTGAGAGCCCGTCGTGCGTCGCCCTGGCAAGCCTGCGCCAGTGCACGTAGGACGCGGTCTTCGACGTGGATCTCCAGGTCGCCCAGTCCCCGCTCGCGATCTTGCAGCGCGGTGCGAAGCAGCGCCGCGACCTCCTGCGGCTCTAGCTCGCGCAAGCGAATGACCCGTAGGCGGGAAAGCAGCGCGGCGTTGACCTCAAAGCTCGGGTTCTCGGTCGTGGCTCCCACCAGCGTGCACACGCCACGTTCTACGTGTGGCAAGAGGGCATCTTGCTGGAGCTTGTTGAATCGGTGGATCTCATCGACGAACAAGATCGTCGCGCGCCCCTCGACGTCGCGATACTGCGCCGCACGAGCGATCGCATCGCGCAGGTCCTTGATGCCAGAGGTCGTGGCGCTGATCGTCTCGAAGATCGCCTTGCGCTCACCGGCGAGCAGCGCCGCAATTGAGGTCTTTCCGACCCCTGGCGGCCCCCAGAGCAAAATGCTCGGCATCCGCGTGGACGCGAGCATCCGCGCCAAGATCCGTCCCTCGCCCAGCACGTGTGCCTGTCCGACCACCTCGCTGAGGCGACGAGGCCGCATGCGTTCGGCAAGGGGCGCGAGCCTTGGATCTTGCTGTGCCGCCCGCGCGAGCAGAGGCGTCGTGCTCATCGCGGGTACACTATCGCGTGAATCACAATCCCTGAAGGGCACAAATCGGAGCAGCTGTCGCGCGACTGCTGCGCTCGGTCTCAAGAGCTTGGTTCACACGCGGCGTGGCGGCCCGCTACTATCCCGCTATGCCCTTCCCGAGCGTGCAGCGACTCCGTGCGCCGGATCGGATACCGGTGAAAACGGAGGGATGGACAGCGCCCCGGAAAGAGGCACGTCCGCGGCACATCGGGCGGGCTCCCTGGCGGCCCGTCCCTGCCCTCGCCGCCGTCGCGGTCTTGCTCGTGCTGGTCGGGCCGGGCTGTGGCGAGAGCCTTGAGTCGCGCAAGAAGGCCGCGCTCGAAGAGCAGCGCCTTGCGGGCGATCAAGATTTTGAGACGCGCCGCCTCACGGAGGTCGAGCGCATCGAGATCCTCCTCAATCGACTCAGCACGTCCGGCCTGGTGTTCATCAAGAACGGGCGCGAGATGAGCTCGGAGGCGGCTGCGCGGATGCTTCGTCGGCAGTACGAACGCCATGGCGATCGTATCTCTACGGCGGAACAGTTCATCGGCATGCTGGGCACGCGCGGTCGGCTGACCGGTCGTGCGTACGATATTCGCACGCAGGACGGCACCCTCGTTCCCGCGCGCGACTGGCTGATGGCCGAGGTCGCGCTCATCGATCCACTACCTTCACCGCAAGCCGCTGCGGCAAGTCGCGCGCAGACGGCCGCAGCGATGAATCCGTCGCCTACCCCCTCGCCTACCTCCTCATCGGGCGGGACGGACGAGGCCGCATCCGATGCGACGCCGCAGGAGCCGGTCTTGGCGAAGCAGGCGACTGCCGACGCGACGGATGCAGACAGCAATGCGCAGTCGATGCCGAGCTACACGGAGGCGCAGCCCGATACGATCGCGGCCGCGATGGATCGCATCGAGCAACTCAACGTCCACTTTGTCATCGATGCCCATGACAAGGCAAAGCGCCAGGATCTCGACGCCAAGGACTTTGTGAAGATGCTGCGACGAAAGACCCGCTGGGTCGGCGCAGATCTCAGCTTGGTGAGGGGTTGGGTGGATGAGATCGCCAGCAGCAGCCTGCGGACGCTGACGCCCTATCAAGTCGTGTTCGCGGATGGCACGACCGTCAACGTTGGCCCCTGGCTACATCAACGTTGGGATCTGTCCCCCGAGGTCGCTGACGACGCTCCTCAGGCCCTCGCCTCTGCCAAGGATGGGACGACACCGTGAGCAACTCCACATCGCACGATGCCCAAGATGTCGCCTCCCGTCGTCTTGCTGCAGTCGCAGCCGTGCTCGCGGCGCTCGGCGTAGTTTCCGGCGCGTTCGCAGCTCACTCGCTCAAGCAGCAGATCAGCGCGGAGGCACTCGCCGTCTGGACCACGGGGGCGACGTATCACCAGATGCAATCACTGGGCGCCTTGCTGGCCTCACTGCTGTCCATGACGGCGGCGCGCTCGCCCAGACTGGCCCGCAGCGCCGCGCTCGTGTTGATGCTCGGCATCTTGATCTTTTCCGGCTCGCTCTACGCGCTCGCCCTCGGTGCGCCGCGTGCGATGGGGATGATCACGCCCTTGGGCGGGCTGTCATTTATCGCCGGCTGGATCCTGCTCGCGGCCAGCATGGTGGCGAAGGCTCCGGCGCAGGAGTAGTCGCGCACGGCCGGCCGCAGCGCGACAAGACCTGATCAGTGCACCGCGCCGCCGCGCAGCCCGATCAGTCGGGCTGGGTCGATCCCAAGCGTCTGCAAGGCCTCGGTCCAGATCGCGTCGGGTGCGGCCTCAAAGAGCCATTCGGGACGGACCCCCGCGTCTTGCTCGGAACAGGTCGCCCCATGGATCGGCACAAGAATCCAGCTGCCCGCGGCGATCTCTTCTTCCAGCTGACCAGGCCCCCAGCCCGCGTAACCGAGCAGGAAGAGGTAGTGGCCCCCCTCGCCGCCAAAGCACTCGTTGCCGAGCTTGCGAACGACATCCAAGGAGGTTGTCAGATGAAGGCCCGGCGTGAGCTCTTCGGCGGTGACATCCCAGTCCGCCTGATCGTGGAGTATCCAGCCCCGCACACGTTCCACCGGGCCGCCGAGTCGCACGCATTCCGAGGGATCACCGTCCCACTGCATCTCCAGCGCGCGGGCGACCTCCGCGATCGTGGTGCCGGTGCTGTGCTGCAACGAGAGACCGAGCGCCCCGCTGGGTCCATGCTCGATGAGCAGGATCACCGCGCGGTGAAAGTTCTCGTCAAGGAGTTGGGGCACCGCGCACAGCAGATGCATGGCGAGCGATGCGCCCTGCGTCTCGTGCTGCTCTGTCTCCGCGACCGCCACGCGACACCAAGCCTAGCAGTGCCCCGGGGCCCATCGCCAACGACAACCCTGCGGTCGCCGCATTCGTCGGGTTGCGAGGTCGCGTCACGAGGTCGCGCCACGAGGTCGCGCCACGAGGTCGCGCCACGAGGTCGAGAGAGACCGGATTTCGTGCCAGAGGAGGGAATCGAACCCTCACGTCCTCACGGACAACGGATTTTGAGTCCGCCGCGTCTACCAATTTCGCCACCCTGGCCGGCGCGCCCCATCTAACACGAGCCTCGTCGGCTCGCAACGGGAGCAGGCTGGCGCGACCCCGCGCAGAACGCCACCACCGACGTGACGCGGCGTACCGCCCGAGCTCCCCCTATGCCCATGGCCGATCACTTCTCGTCCGCGGATCGGAATCGACTCAGGTGAGTGCGAGGCCGTCTCGAAGGCCGAGGCCGCCGACGATCTCGCGGTCGTCCAGCGCGAGTGCCCAGCTCATGTGCTCGCCGGTATGGGCGACCACCGGCCGCCCATCGGGTGTCAGCGCAAGAACCCCGATGGCGTACTTGCCCCCCTCGCTGCAGGCCTCGCAGGTCGCCTGCGCGATCGACTGTAACTTTGGATCAAGTCCAAGCGCGTCGAGTTGCTCGCGCGCGCGCAGCTGGGCTTGGGATTGCAGATCCCGCAAAAGCGCATAGCAAGTCACGCCCCGCATGATCGCCTCGCCGACGCCCGTCGCTACGGCGGCGCCGAGTCGATTGTCTGCGAAGTAACCCGCTCCCATCATCGGTGTGTCGCCGACCCGACCGGGAAGTTTGAAAAGGGTTCCGCCCGTGGATCCGGCCGCACACAGCAGACCGGTCTTGTCGCGGACCAACGCCCCGACCGTATCGGCGCGATTGTCCTTGTTCATTTTGCCTTCGCGGACGCGATCCCATGAGCGCTGTGCCTTTTGCGTCCAGACGGCGTCCCTCCCAAAGTGCCCCACCCCGCGCTCACGCGCGAACGCGGCCGCGTTCTCGCCCACCAAGAGATTGTGAGGGGTGTGGAGCAAGACTTCGCGTGCGACCATGATGGCGTCGGCGAGATCACGAACGCCCGCGACTCCGCCCGCACGCAGCGTGTCGCCCACCATCACGGCAGCGTCGACTTCAACATAGCCATCTCGGTTGAGGGTCGAGCCGTGACCGGCGTTAAATCCGGGATGCTGCTCTAAGACCCTCACGGCTGCGACCGCAGCCTCCATCGCAGAGCCGCCGGCCCGGAGGACGTCACGACCCGCTTGCGCGGCACGACGCGTGCCCGCGACCGCCCCCTCGCGGAGGGCCTTCCCGACGGTGCCTGCCCCGCCGTGCACGAGCACGACCTCATGCGTGGACCCGCTTGGTGCTCCCGCGGGCGCGTCGGAGGTGTGGGCAGGCGCGCTCATCGGGCCCCCAGATACGCGCGGACGCGCAGCGCCTGGGCCGGCGCGTAGGGCCGCGGGAAGTCGGGGGTCTGTGCGCCGACCAGGCCGCGCCGCTCAAGCGCATGCATGCGCCGCGCATCGGCCGGATGCAGATGATCATGCCCCTCAAGGTGGGCCAAGCCATGGACGAGCAAACGCAGGGCTTCGTCGAGGTGAGCGAGCGGCGTACGGCCGGTTGCCTGCCGCTCTACTGCGGCCCAACTCAGCGCGAGGTCCCCATAGAGCTCAGGCGGTTCCAGCAGCGCATGAGCCCCTGCAGCATGATCCTCGCCTTTCGCCTGCGTCGTTCGCAGGTGCTCGGTCCTGGACCGAGGCGCTGCGTCAAGCTCGTCGTCAGGTTCCACAACATCGCCGAGAAACCAGGGCATGGTGCGGAACGACAACACATCCGTCGGACCTTGAATCCGCATGTGTCTCCAGTGGAGCGTTGCGATCTCTGCATCGGAGACAATGCGAACGCCGAGCGCGGCCATGTCTTGTGGCGCGACACGCATCGCGACCGCGGCCCGTCGGAGTCGGCGCGCAAGCGGTCGGGCGAGTGCCTCGGGAAATCCGCTCCTG
>CAZVEM010000071.1:5207-20042 GCA_964626165.1 uncultured Nannocystaceae bacterium | reverse complement strand
CGCAACTGCGTTGCTGCGCAGGACCTTCGGTCTGGTGCGACGACTGCGTTGCTGCACAGGACCTTCGGTCTGGCGCGACGCGTTGCTGCGCAGGACCTTCGGTCTGGCGTGCGCGGTCTGGTGCGCGCGGGTCTGGCGTGCGCAGGACCTTCGGTCTGTCGCGGGGTAGGATGGGGGATGCGGCGCGCGGGGGTGGGGGTGGGGGTGTTTGGGGGGCTTTTGGCATGTGCACCGGCGTTGCCGGCGACGGGGGAAGTGATTCGGCCGGTGCGCTTTCGTGTGCAGGTGGGTGACGCGTCAGTCGACTGCACATCGGGTCTCAGTGGGCTCGGCGTCTCGATGGAGTCGGGCCAGCTTGCCGACCTACGGTTCTACGTCAGCGAATTCGAAGTGAGCGACGATCAAGGGCGAGTCGCGGCGCTTCGGATGCCCAATGCGCCCGGAGTCGAGGGCGGGGGACAGGGCGGAGGCGTTGCACTCCTGGACTTCGAGGACGGCTCGGGAAGTTGTGGAGAGTTCGGAGACACCCTGCTCAACGACCGCGTCTACTTGAGCTTTCCGCCAGGCTCGTGGACCACCCTTTCATTTACGGTCGGTGTCCCCGAGGAGGACAACCATCTCGACGCGACCACGCGCGGGGCTCCGCTCAACGTGCCTGCGATGTTTTGGAGCTGGCAGCTCGGTTACAAGTTTATCCAGGCGGAGTTCCTGCTTGGCGACGGTGCGGCCTGGCAGCTCCACCTAGGCTCTGCAGGTTGCGACTCTGCTGGCAGCACATCGCCTCCGGAGATGTCATGCGCGCGACCCAACCGCGTTCGCGTCACGCTCGACAACATCGATCTCGCCACCGACGAGGTCATCTTTGACCTCGGCGAGCTCGTCTCCGACATCGACTTCTCCGATGCGAGCGATCCTGCCGCGGCAGGTTGTCGCAGCGGTCTCGACGAGACCCTTGCCTGCGCCGCACCCTTCACCGCGCTCGGTCTCGATCCGAGCACCGGTGAGTGCACCAACGATTGCGAACTGCAACGCGTGTTTCGTGTGTACCGCCCCGCGGAGTCCGGGCGGTGAGCACGGATCGTGGTTGGCGAGCCGCTCAGGCGTTCGCGCTCCTGCTGCTCGCCGCCGGATGCGAATCTGCCTCGCGCACAGGCACCACACCGTGGGAGTGGGAGCTGCCGGCTGGCTTTCCGCCGCCCGATCCGCCCGCAACCCTCAACCTCACGGTCGAGTCAGTCGAGCTTGGCCGGCACCTCTTTTACGATCCGCGCCTGTCGGGCAACGCGACGCTCGCCTGCTCTGGCTGCCACGAGCAGTCGCTCGCCTTCGCGCAGAATCTGACGGTCGCCGTCGGCTCGACCGGAGAGCTCACGCGTCGCAACTCGCAGTCGCTGGGGAATGCCGTGTACGCGTCGACCTTGACCTGGGCGCATCCCAGCCTTGATGCGCTCGCGGACCAGGCGCTCATCCCGATGTTTGGCACGGACCCTGTGGAGATGGGCATCACGGGCAATGAGGCGGTCGTGCTCGATCGACTCGCCGGCGAACCCATCTACCAAGAGTTGTTCTCCGCGGCGTATCCAGACCGAGCCGATCCGATCGCCTATCCCGAGGTCGCCAACGCGCTGGCCGCGTTCGTCAGCACCCTGGTCACGGGCGACAGCGCATTCGATCGATGGACTTATCAGGGCGATGTGAACGCACTGAGCGCGTCGCAGCTACGCGGCATGTCGATGTTCTTTGGTGAAGAGCTTGAGTGCCACCACTGTCACGCCGGCTTTAACTTTGCGATCGCGACCTCGCACGAGGGCTCCTCGACGCCGGCGCAGCCCTTTAACAACACTGGGCTCTACAATGTCGACGGTGAGGGATCGTATCCCGCAAGCGATCAAGGACTCGCAGAGTTCACGGGGTTGGCCGGCGACCGTGGCAAGTTTCGCGCGCCAAGCCTGCGCAACGTCGCGCTCACCGCCCCCTACGCGCACGATGGCTCGGTCGCCACGCTCGACGATGTGATCGACAACTACGCGGCAGGCGGACGCGTGATCCAAGCGGGACTCCCCAACGCCGGCGATGGCACACAGAATCCCAATAAGAGCGTCTTTGTCCACGGTTTTCCATTGACCCAAGACGAGCGTGCCGACCTGCTCGCGTTTCTCAATGCGCTCACGGACGAGGGGTTCCTCGTCGATGAACGCTTCGCGTCGCCGTGGCAGTAGCAAGGACGCCTTGCTTCGAGGTTGCGCGCCGCTTGGCCGGCGTCACGTCACGAACGGTGCCCGATGGCGGCGACGTAGGCGAATATGGCCGCCGCGGATCGGCTACTGATCTCAAGAGGTGCCACGACCAAGCGACCTTGCAACTACAACGCGGGGAGCGCCGAAAAGGAGCAGACGTCGAAGATCTCGGGACGCCGTCGACGCACGAAAGCGGGGCCGATGCACCAGGTTCAAGCCACGCACTCGTCGTGCGCAGCTCGGCACGCGACTGCGCACGACGGCGCGCGACTGCGCACGACGGCGCGCGACTTCGCACGACTTCGCACGACTTCGTAAGCGTGCACAAGACGGCTCGATGCACTTCACCGTCCGAACGCGAGAGGCAGTACGGCGCAGCACCGCACGATGCGGGGCGTTTCAAATCAGCGCCGCGCGACGCAACTCCGAGCCGAACGGGCGCTGAAACCCAGCGCTGCGCGACCACGCACAACTCAACGACAGAGCCGCACATATCAACGATAGACCACGCACAGGTCAACGACAGAGCCGTACAGCTCAACGATAGACCACGCACAGTTCAACGACAGAGCCGCACAGCTCAACGCCAGATCTGCACCGCGGAGCGCGAGGCACTCAAGGCGCACTCACAGGCTCTCCGAGTACCGCGCTCGGCGCCTGGCCGCGCACTCACCAAGCAACCGATATTTGCTCGTCGGTCAGGTACGGCCGGCACGTGACCTCTTTGCGCCGCGCTGTGCATCGCGATCGCGCGACCATGCAGTCCACGCGGTTTCTTCGACGGTCCGCGAGTCTATGGAGGGGCCTCGCAGCCCCTCCCGCGGGCCGGCAAAGCCGTCGCAGGAACCCCTCCCCGCGGTCGGGCTTCGCCCGCCAGTCCTCTGGATCCGAAGTTCCTTACACATCTTCGGATCCAGGGGACTCGCTCTACGAATTTATGGAGGGGCCTCGCAGCCCCTCCCGTGGGCCGGCAAAACCGTCGCAGAAACCCCTCCCGCGGTCGGGCTTCGCCCGCCAGTCCCCTGGACTTCTTCAAGAATTCAAAGATCCAGGGGATTAGCGACGCGGTCCGCCGGATCCGGGACGACCGCGTGCGGCCGAGGACACCGCCGGACGTCTCGTGCCGCTGGCACCACCGCTTGCAGCCGGTGCACCCGCTCCGCCCGACGCAGCGCCAGAACTCGAAGGGGCGCCGGCTCGCGGTGCGGGTGAGCGCCCGCCGCCTGCGGTGCGTGCGGGGGGGCGCGGGCCTCCGCCCCTGCCGCCTTGCGGTGACTCTGAGGGTCGGCCACCACCCTGGCGTCCGCGCGGCTGCGAGCGTCGCTGTTGCTGCTCGGAGGGCGGACTGGGCGTGAAGATGGTCGCGGGATAGTCGTGCTGCTCGACCACTGCGATCTTGCGACGTGTCAGACGCTCGATATCGGCGAGGAAAGGGCGCTCGTCGAAATCGCAGAAGCTCCACGCGACGCCACTTGCTCCTGCCCGTGCGGTTCGACCGATCCGATGCACGTAGGTCTCGGGCACGTTGGGGAGCTCGTAGTTGATCACATGCGTGACATCGTCGATGTCGATGCCGCGCGCGGCGAGATCTGTCGCGACCAACACGCGAAGGTCACCCCGACGGAATGCCTCAAGCGCCTTGGTTCGAGCGGCCTGCGACTTGTTCCCGTGGATTGCCGCGCTCGGAATCCGCGCCTGCTCCAGGTACTCCGCGATCTTGTTGGCGCCATGCTTGGTGCGACCAAATACGAGCGCACGTTTGACGCCGTCGCGCATCAGAAGGTCGACGAGCAGCTTGCGCTTGTTGGGCTTGTCGACGTAGTACAGGCTCTGGTCGATTCGCTCGATCGGTTCGGCCACACGGGCGACCGCAACGCTGACCGGGTCGTGCAGCATCGACTCCGCGAGCTTGCGGATCTCAGGTGGCATCGTCGCGGAGAAGAACAGCGTCTGTCGCTTGTTGGGAAGTCGCGTGACGATGCGTCGAATGTCGGGGAGAAATCCCATGTCGAGCATCTGGTCGGCCTCGTCGAGCACGAAGATCTCAATCGTCGATAGATCGACCTCGCCGCGTTGAACCAAGTCCAAGAGACGTCCCGGCGTGGCCACCAGCGCATCGACGCCGCGGCGAAGCTCAGAGATCTGCGGCTTGTCGTTGACGCCACCAAAGATGACGGTGTGCCAGAGATCGAGGTTTGCACCGTAGGTCGAAAAGTTCTCGCCGATCTGAGCGGCGAGTTCGCGTGTCGGCGTCACGATCAACGCACGAAGCACGGCGTCGTCGCCCGCTCGCTCGTCAAGGTGCTGGAGGATCGGCAGGACGAAAGCCGCGGTTTTCCCAGTTCCGGTCTGTGCGCAGCCGAGAATGTCTCGGTGCTCGATCGCAGGAGGAATCGCCGCCGTCTGGATCGGCGTGGGTGTCTTGTAGCCCGCGCTTTCTAGCGCGCGCAGAATGGGGGCCGAGAGGCCAAGAGAAGCAAAGCTCACCGCCGCCGACTGACACGGAACGCCGCGCGGCGCAAGCGACGTGCATGAATCGTGACGAAGTTGGCGACTTCGGCCCAGGCTTTGCTGCAGGCCGCAGGCGCGGAAGGTGTCAAAACCACTCGCTACCGCCGGTCTCTCCATGGTGCGGCCCCCGTGAGCGACATCCGGTGGTCGCCCCGAGAGCGGGAAGTTGAAGGCTCAGCGCGTCGCGTGGACGCGCACTCCCCCTGCTGCCGTTGGTTGTACATCGATCGCGCACGCCCGCTGCGCGCTCGTCCTGCGCCTGGTCGCGCACGCCGTTTCGTACGCCCGTGCCATTCGCCTCTGCTGCTTCACGCCCCGATGAGGCGTCCCTCCTTCGCTGCGTACGCCACTGCACCTGCGGATGTCGCCTCGTGCGTCGCCGCGCGTCGTTCACCTGCTTCGCTTAGGTACTGGGCAAGATCACCCCGTAGAGACCCGCGCGGAAGGGACTGGCGTCGAGTTCGTCGGGAGCCTCCGCGACCAGGTCGCCGTCGCCACAGCTTCGCAGTCGGTGGCCCGCGGCCCTCGCGATCAGTTTCTGACCGCGAGCAGACGCCGCTTGATAGGCCTGCCGCAACGCCAGTCGACCGGGGGACTCGGCGGGAGTTTGCGGTCCAACCACTTCCCAAGCCGCTTGAATCAGATTCGCCAGCAGGTCGGCGTACTGCAACGTCTCCCGGCGCAACGAGGTCAGGGCGGCACTCACGATCGCGCGTGCCTCACTCGGTGCTCGTGCACGGGTCGTAATCGCAAGCCTTGCCTCAAGCCATGATTTCTCGATCCGGAAGATCTGACTTTGTGGCGCTTTGAAAGATTGAAGCTCACGCAACACCTGGATTGCGCGCGCAGCCGGCTCGGGGTCTGCGGGCGTCTGGTACAGGCGATAGAGTTCGACTTCACCGCGGGCCCTCAGATCCCACATCACGTGCGCGCTGGGACGGTGTCCCTCCGCCCCCTCAAGCTTGAGTGAGGTTCTCATCAGCGCTTCGTCGAGTCCGCCGGGCTCGCCGCGCAGCAGGTACTCCATGCGGCCCGCGCGAACGAGTCCAAAGGCAGTGACCTCGTCGCCGCGGCGAAGTGCGTCGCGAAGATGATCGCGGACGTGGACTTGCAGCGCCGTAAAGTCGCCGAGCGCGTCAAGGCACCAGGCCTTGAGTACCGCGCAAGTCGAACGAGCCCAGGCTGACGGATCGGGCGAGGCTGCGATCGCCTGCTCCGCCTCTCCAAAGACCGTGATCGCGCCGAGGAAGTCGGTGGTGAGGTAGTGCAGGTTCGCTTGGGCGAACTCAAGCGTCGCTGCCGCGCTGGCGGTGGGCTGGAGCGATAGGACCTCTCGGGCACGACGCATCAACTCGCGTGCCCAGTCCGCGTGTCGCGGACCCTTGGAGGCGATCATGCCCGCTTCCGCGGCAAGGCACGCAGCTGCTCGAGGTGGATCACCGGCATCGAGCGCCTCTTGCAACGCGCGCGTGCTGTAGAGATAGGCGTACAGGGGATCGGTCAGGATCGTGCCGATGCTGGCCGAGGAGAAAAGATCGACACGCGCGATCGCGTCCGGATCGATGTCGAGAGGGTCGATGGCCTTAAAGCCGTAGCCCCGAATGCGGAGCGCGACGCGCCTGCGTGCGATCTCGGCCACCATCCCGACGATGCGTGTCGGCGGTGGCGCATCCACTGCTTTGAGCGCGATCTCAAGTGTCTTAAAGCCTTCCCGCGTCAGGCCGCCAATGAGTTGTTGCTCGGCGGAGCGGCGGAGGAGCTCGGCCCGCTCTCGTCCCGTTGCGGTCTTTGCGAGGTTCTCGAAAAGCTCGGCAGCATCACGACCCCGACCGGCGCGGGCGAGTGCCTCGGCCCGATCGTGTCGGATCACCGCGTACGCTGGGCTCTGCGGTCCGACCCAGCTCTCGGCCAGCGCGAGCAACTCGATCGCACGCTCGAAGGCGAACACGTCGTTGGCGCGCTGCGCCGCGCGGACTGCCAAGCTCGCCGCCTCATCGCGCCGGCCGGCGGCCTCAAGATGTCCAAGCACGCGCTCAGGCTCGCGCTGCGAAACTCCGACGGCATCGAGCACGGACGCGAGGGCGGCGTGCAGCTCCATGCGCCGCTCCTTCCGCAAACGTGGCATCAGCGCTCGTCGAACACGATCGTGATAGCACTCGATGCCATCACTGCCACCGATCCCGCTCGCCTTCGCCAGCTGGCGATCTTTGAGCTCGCGATAGCCCGCCACTCCCGAACTGACATCGAGGCCCGTGGCACGCACCAACCATTCCAGCGGGATGGGCCTGCCACTGACCGCGAGTACTTCGAGCAGCTGGTAACCCGCATCGCTGAGTTGCTCAAACTCCGACGCGTAGAACTCTTCGAGCGAGAAGACTTCGCCCGTGTAAACACCCTCCTGAGATGTCCAGCGGGCGAGTTGCTGAATGAGTAGTGGAATCCCAACGGCGGCGCGGACGATCGCCGCAGCGTGCTCGGGTTCGTCATCCTCGCCGAGCAGGTACGACGCCAGGTGCATTGCGGCCTGGACGCTGAGCGGTCCAACTACGAGTTCATTGGTCTTGATCGAACGCGACTTCACCAAGCTTCGAAGCATCTCGCTGCCGGGGGATGCATCCCGTCGCATGCCGACGACAAAGGTCACTCGCGCACTTCCAATGCTTGCGAGAACGTCGATCAGGAGGCGGACGCTGTCGGTGTCGGCCCAATGGAAATCGTCGATGACCACGACGACCTGCTGGGTCATCGCCATGCTCTTGAGCAGCTCGGTCAGCGACTCGTAGGCGCGGTCACGCTGTTCGGTCGGGCTCTCGGTGGATGACTGCGGCGGATGGAAGCCGGGCACGTAACTCAAGACGGGAAACAGGCGAGCCAATGCGCCTGCGCTGCGCGGGCGCAGTCGTTCGATCTCACTGGGTGGCGAGTCGATCAGCGAGCGCGCAAGTCCCTCCATTGCCTGCTCGAAGGCGCCATGAGGAGCCCGCTCGCGCTCGAAGCATCGACCGCGAAGCAGCCGCGCTCCATCCGCCTGCACGACGGTACAAAACACGTCCAGCAGGGCGCTCTTGCCGACGCCCGACTCACCGGCGACGAGAAGAAGTCGCGCCTTGGGCTGCGCGTCGGGATCGCAGTGACTCAGCAGCACGTCGAGTTCCTGCTCACGGCCGACGAGACCGATGAGGTTGCGGCTGCTGGAAGTGGTGGCCGAGAGGGTTGGGTAGGCGCCACTGAGACTGCTCGATACGCGGATTTGCTGCGGTGCTTCCGCGTCGGTTCGGGCGAGGTCGCCAGCTTCGAGTGTCGTCAGCACGACATCGGCATCCGGACGCTTCGCGGGATCGCGATGGAGCAGATAGGTCGCGAGTCGAGCCAAGTCGGCGGGCGCGCGAGGATTCACGACGCCTGCGGGCACCACATCATGGCGAAGCTTGTCGGCCATGATCGTCGAGGGACTCCCGGAGTAGGGGAAGCGTCCGGTGAGCGCCACGTAGAGCATCATGCCTACCGCGTACCAGTCGCTGGCTTGGCACGCGCCGCCGTGTACCCCTTGCTCGGGGGCCATAAACAAGGGCGTACCGGAGAGACTTCCGTCGATCATCGAGATCGCCTGATCGACCGCGGTTGCAAGGCCAAAGTCGACGAGCACCGCGCGGTCCTGCTCGGTCACCAAGACGTTACTCGGCTTGATGTCGCGATGGATTACGCCCGAACCGTGCAGCGCAGCCACACCGCGCGCAAGGCCAAGTGTCGACGCTCGCAAACGCGGGAGATCGAGGATCGTCGGGACGTCGCGGACGCACAGCGGCGTTGCAGCGAGACTTTCGGGCCGCGCCGGACCCGGGTAGGCCTGATGCATGCCATCGATCTTGCGCGTGACCTCGGTCAATCGGTGTCGGGTCGACGTCAACGTGCCATCTGGAAGGCCGTAGGGGCCATTGCCCCAGATCGCGCTGAGCCAGTCCACACCGCGGACCAGCTCCATCGTGAAGTAAGGCACTTCGCCGTCTGCCACGAGCTCAAGGAGCTGCACGACGTTTTGATGGCTGATGGCGGCGAGGCTGCGAAACTCGACGCGAAACCGATACGTTGCCTCTGGCTCGAGTCGCGTCAGGGTCTTGAGCGCGATCGATGCGTCGCGCTCGGCGTCGTGGACCTCATAGACGGTGCCGAAGGAACCCGAGCCAAGGACGCGGACCACCCGATATCGGCGGTCTACCCCGATCGCTCGCAGGGCCTCGTCCACCCTTGAATGCTATCAGGCTACCGAATCGACCCCGATGGAGCGCATCCGCCGGCGCAGCTGGGTCCGCCCTCCTGGCATCGAAAGCGGCCGCAATATCGGCCTTGGCGCCGAGCCTGGCCGCCGCGATGCTTGCCGCTAGCTCTGCGGCTCCGCGAGCGGACAAGCACCATGGCGAGCGGCAAAGAATACCAAGATGCGGCAGCAGCGCTTTTCGATCTCAAAGACGGGATGAGCGTCGGCGTCGGCGGGTTTGGCCTGTGCGGGAATCCAGAGGCGCTGATCAAGGCGATCGCGGCGCGTGGCACCTCGGCGTTGACGATCATCAGCAACAACTGCGGCAACCAAGGCATGGGCCTCGCGGTGCTGCTCAAGCAGCGTCAAGTCGCGAAGGTGATCTGCAGCTTTGTCGGTGGCAACCCGGACCTCGAGCAACAGATGCTCGCCGGCGAGGTGTCGGTTCAGCTCAATCCGCAAGGCACGCTGGCGGAGCGGCTGCGTGCCGGCGGGGCAGGGATCGCGGCATTCTTCACACCGACCGGGGCGGGCACAGTCGTGGCGGAGGGCAAGGAGGTCCGTGACTTTGACGGCCGGCCCCACATCCTTGAGCCCGCCTTGCGTCCCGACGTCAGCATCGTCCGGGCACGGCGCGGCGATCGATACGGCAACCTGCAGTTCTATCGAACTGCCCAGAACTTCAATCTCGTGATGGCGATGGCCGGACGAACAACGATTGCCGAGGTCGACGAGATCGTGGATGTCGGGCAGCTGGACCCGGACCAGATCCACGTGCCCGGTATCTTCGTGCAGCGCATCATCCACGTGCCGGTGCACGAGGACATCATCGAGTTCCGCACGACACGACCCGCGGCTTGAGTCGGCAACCGCCGGCATTCACAACCCCCGCGCGAATCAAACCGCGGGGCCTTCGCGACGAGGACAGGCAGCACGGACACTGGCGTCACTCGCCGCACAATGCCAACGCCGCTCGCACCCGCGAGCGTCGTTCCGTTCCGATCACAGTACCGCTCGTTATGCAGCGGCAGGAAGTTCGCTCGTGCAGTGCTTGCAACGACGCGCGGCCGCGGGGACCGTCTCTAAGCAGAAGGGGCATTCCTTGGTGGCCGGCGCCGGGGCCTCTTCCTGTTTGCGCTTGAGCGCATTGAATCCCTTGACGAAGACAAGGAAGACCACGAGCGAGATCAGAACGAAATCCAGCGTCGCGCCCGCGACGGCACCGATCTGAAACTTACCGACAGCGAACGTCTTCCAGTCACCCGACGGCACGACATAGCCGACGATCGGCATGATCAGGCCTTCGACGAGGGAGCTGACGATCTTGCCGAAGGACGCTCCGATCACGACACCGACCGCGAGGTCGATGACGTTGCCGCGGAGCACAAAGGTCTTGAATTCTTCGCGAAGGGACATGGGGCTGGGCGGAGCATCCTCAACGGCCTTGCGGCTTGCAAGCGCAGCGCAGCACACTCGGTGCCCCGGCTCAGGGCGAGCGAGCGAGGGCGTCCTCGATCGGGCGGAAAATAGGGCCACAATGCGCGATCACGCTCATGCTGCGTCGCGCATGCGATGTAGATGACGCTCGCTGCAAATCTCCGGTAACGCAGGCAATGGGCCCACTCACCGCGCGCGTGCGGGCGGCGAACGCCTGAAAGGGAAACGACGAAGGACTGCCGGACGCCCGGGGCTCACGAGCTTGGCTCGCGCCCGGCGCCAGATTCGCCTTCCAAAGCCTGACCTTGCGCGAGCGACTGCTTTGCAAGTGCCTCGACCGCAGCCTTGAGTCGATGAAGTTGCGATGGCGTGGACACCAATACCCGCGACCCATGCACGGCGATAATGAGGTCTTCGACGCCAAGCGCGATGACCTCGGCGCCCTCGCTCCAGATCGTCGAGTGCTTCACGTCATCCAGCACAATCCTGCCACCGCCCGATGCGCGCTGCCGGTTGTCCGCGAGGTCCGCGATCAGGTGATTGGCGATGGACGTCCAGCTCCCAAGATCACTCCAGTTGGGATTCACCTCGACGACGAGAAGCGCATCAAGGTGCTCCATCACCGCGTAGTCGATCGAGATATCTCGCAGCGATGCGTACGTGCGAGCGAGGTTGGCCGTGACCTCCTCGACAACCGGGTCCCCGTTCGCGCCCGATGCCTGCGTCGGGGTCGCGTGAGCGAGTGCCTGCCAGATGTCCGCGGCGTGGAGTTGGTAAGCGGCCTTGAGCACGTCAGTGCGAGCAACAAAGACACCGGCGTTCCACAGTGCCCCGGCGGCGATGAGCGCCTCTGCCTGGACCCGCGCGGGCTTTTCCGTGAAACCGGGCGAGTGGTAGGTCGGAGGGGCGTTCGCGCCCGCCCAGCGGGCGTCGGGAGCGAGCGCACGCGCGCGATTGATGTAGCCGTACTCGCTCGAGGGGCCGTCGGGGACGATTCCGAGGCAGGTGATCATCCGCGTGGCCTTCGCCACGCTCGCCGCGTGTCGGAGTGCCAAGTTCCAATCGAGCTCGTTGCCCACGTGGTGATCGGCGGGCAGGACGGTGATCAGCGCAGCATCGACCTCGGGGGCGGAAGTGCCTTGGGCCTCGAGCTGCCGGCGAATCTCAAGCAGGGCAAGGGCAATGCACGGCGCGGTATTGCGTCGAGTCGGCTCGACAAGAATGGTAAAGCCTCGAAGATCCAGCTCGCCGCGGATCGCGAGTTCACGCATCTGCTGCGCCTGATCCTCAGACGTCATCAGGAAGCGATCCGAGGGCAAGGTAGAGGCGGCGGCACGACGAAGCGTGGCTCCGAGGAGCGACTCATGGCCACCTGAAAGACCGGGGACAACCGTCTTGGGCCGAGAGGGCAGCGAGATCGGCCAGAGGCGGGTTCCAGCGCCGCCTGAGAGCACGAGTGCGATCTGGCGCGGCGAGCTTGGCTCGGTCACCAGGCGAGCATAGCGAATCTCCCCGTCGTCAGGGTGGGTGCGACTACGTCACGACGTCGCACTCGGAGCGCGGCTCGATTTGGCTCGAAGGCAGACTCAGAGTAGGACGATGCACACCATGCTGAGCAGCACGAGATACGGCACGAACAAGAGCAGGCCAAATCGGCGGACCAGCTCGATCAGCAGCCGCAGTGACAAGAGCCCGACGACAAACGAGACCAGAGCCCCGATGGCGATGTTGCCGACGTCCTGCGGCGACCAGGGGCTTGACTCGCGTAGGGCTCCCACGCTCTCTTTGAGCGTTGCTGCCGCGATTGCCGGAATCGCCAGCAGGAAGGAGAAGCGCGCAGTGTCTTCCCGACTGAGCCCGGCGATCAGGCCAGCCGCCATGGTTGAGCCCGAGCGAGACACGCCCGGCGTGACCGCGATGAGCTGCGCGAAGCCGATCGCGAGCGCCCGGGAGAAGGAGGGCGGCCACTGCCGCTGCGCATCCGGTGGTACGGACTCGGGGACGGCTTGGGGTAGGGCCTGGGAAGCCGGCGGAGTGGCCACATGCTCGCTCGGGCCACTGCGCGTTTGCATCGCGTGCCCCCGTTGCTCAAGGATGTGAGATACCGAGAGTGCGGCGGCGGTGAGCAAGAACGCGACCCCGAGCGCTCGGGTGCTCCCCTCCATGGCCAACACCAGGGTGTCGACTTGCGGCAGCACGGCGAAGGCGAGGGGCATCGTCCCCACGACCACGGCAATCGCCAAGCTCTGCTCTGGACCGGAGCTGCGCCCTCGCGCCAGGATCGCGCGGAGATCCTCGCGATACGTGACGAGCACCGCGAGCAGCGTTCCAAAGTGCACGGCGATGTTGAATCGATGGGCGGCGCGGTCGTTGGCGATCCCGAGCAGGATCTCAACGAGGGCGAGATGCCCCGACGACGAGATCGGTAAGAACTCTGCGACGCCTTGCAGCGCCCCGAGCAGGATTGCCTCCAACCAGTTCATCCGCCTTGGCCTCCGCGCTGATCAAGCACGCCAGGCGCGCGGGCGCGGAGACATGGGTAGCAGACCGGCGCATAAGTCTGCTCGTCCCCGAGTAACACCTGGGGTCCATCCGTCACCGCACCGCCGTCCACCATTCGCAGGTTGAAGACGGCCTTGCGTTGACAGTACTGACAGGTCACCTTGATCTCTTCGATCGTGTCGGCGAGCTCCACGAGCCGCTTGCTTCCAGGGAAGAGTTGGGTGCGAAAATCTGTCCGCAGTCCGTAGCAGATCACCGGAATTCCCGGGACGCGCGTGAGGTCGCGCAGTTGATCGATAACGAAGGGGGCGACGAACTGCGCCTCGTCGACCAGGATGCAGTCGATCCCCGCGAAGTCCTCGGCACGCAGGACGGATTCGGCCTGGAGCTGCAGATCGGCATCCTGGGCAAGTCCTGCACGCGATGCGATGCGCTGCGCTCCAAATCGGTCGTCGAGCGCCGGCTTCATCAAGCAGACCCGCTTTCCCTGCTTGCGGTAGTTGTGGGCCACCGCAAGTAGGTTGAGCGACTTCGCGCTGTCCATCGTACCGTAGCGAAAGTAGAGCTTGGCCATGGCGCTGGTCTAGTGGAGGTCGCGATCGAGCGGGAGGTCCTCGTCGTCGTCGGGCGCGGCCGCGTCGCGGCGTCGCTCGTCCGCGTCCTCGTCCTCGTCCGCGTCCTCGTCCGCGTCCTCGTCCTCGTCCCCGTCCTCGTGCTCGTCCTCGTGCTCGTGCTCGTTCTCGTTCTCGCCGAGGTCATCGGCGTCATCTGACAGCGTCGTGGCTAGGCCTTGCACATCCTCTCTATCTAGATCGCCGATGGGAACGTTGGGATCGGGGCCGTCTCGCCAGAGTCGTTCCTCAACAGCCTGCATGAGCCGGCGGGTGCTTCGTCGATCGACAGCGCTGATATGATAGGTGTTCGAATTGGGTGCATCGACGGGCATGCCGCCCTCAAGCCGATCGCATTTGTTAAAGACCATAAAGCGCGGCACCGACGACGCTCCCAACTCTTCCAAGATGCGCTCGACGGTCGCAATCTGCTGATCGCGATCCGGGTCGGTGGCATCGATGACGTGAAGGAGCAAGTCGGCATCCCCGATTTCTTCAAGCGTCGCAGAGAACGCCTGCATGAGTGCGGCGGGGAGATCGCGAATGAATCCGACGGTGTCGAGGAGCACGATCTCGCGCTCCGTGGGAAAGCGCAGCCGACGGACCGTCGGGTCGAGCGTCGCGAAGAGCTTGTTTTCTGCGCGCACTTCCGATTCGGTCACGGTGTTGAGCAGCGTGCTCTTGCCGGCATTGGTGTAGCCGACGATGGCGACAACTGGCACTTGAGCACGTTGACGACTCGCGCGACGCTGCTCTCGCTGGCCACGCATCGTCTTGAGCCGGCGCTCGAGCTCAGAGATTCGGTCTTTGGCGCGTCGACGATCGATCTCAAGCTTGGTTTCACCGGGGCCACGACCGCCGATGCCGCCGGCGAGGCGAGACATCGCGGTGCCCTTACCAATGAGCCGGGGCAGGCGATAACGTTGTTGCGCAAGCTCGACTTGGAGCTTGCCGTCGGCGCTCTTGGCGTGTTGGGCAAAGATGTCGAGGATCAGAATCGTGCGATCGATGACTTTGATCTCCGTCATCTCTGAGACCTCGCGCGCCTGCGATGGAGTCATATCTGGGTCGCAGATCAGCAGCTCGACGTCCTGCTCGAGCGCGCGTACCAGGACCTCTCGCAGCTTGCCGATGCCAAAGAAGGTGCGTGGGTCGGGGTGAGGGCGACGCTGCACCACGATGTCCACGAGGTTGACGCCCGCGGTCCGAGCGAGCTCGAGGAGTTCTGCTTCGCGCGCAGCGAGGCCGCCAGGCTTGCCGCTCACCATCAGCGCCATCGCTC
>CAZVEM010000071.1:0-5197 GCA_964626165.1 uncultured Nannocystaceae bacterium | reverse complement strand
ACGCCGCTCTGATTGGCGCGTGCCTGAGTTGCGACCTGGACCAGCGCGTTCTCGGCCTCGCGCAGCCACTCGTCGAAAGGGACGGGGAGCTGCGCCCAGATACCTGTCGCGATCTCGTCCCGGGTGAGAAAGGACAGCGGCGCTCGTGGAAAGACCTGCGTTTGGAAAATGTCGCCGTCCTTGCCGGGGGCGAGGGCAGCGATGTCGACAGTCAGTCCCGATGGGCCAAGGTGGATGGCCGCGCTCGCGTCGAGACGGAGCTTGGTGAGGTCGGCGAGTTCCTCTCGACTCAGTGGATCGGGGACGAGGTGCGCGAACACCAGGCGCACGCCACAGAGGCGGCCTTCGACGCCGCGGGCGCGCGCGGTGGGAGGCAGCTGGAGGCTGTGCGCGTCGCCAAGAATGACCTGCACCACGCGTCCGCGTCGATCGATGTAGAGGCCGACTTGGCGATTGAGCTCGCGCGCGAGATCGACGAGGTCACGCGCCAGCGCTGCGCTGACGAGCTGCGCGGGTGGGGTCGTTCTTTCTGCGAGCTTGGCAAGCGCGCGTGCCTGCGCGGGCTTGAGACTCGACGTGTCGCCTGCAACGGAGTTGAGCAAACGCGATCCAGTGTCGATGTGCTACTCGAGCACGCGAAGGGCGACCGCGAGGGCTTGTTGTGCCTTGCGCCGTGCCTCGCTGCTCATGTTGATCTGTCCACGGAGCTCCGCGAGCTCGGCCGCAAGGGAGTCGGCCCGGACCTGGGCGGCGTGGGCTGCCTCTGCTTGGTCCTTGGCAGCTGCTTGGGCTTGAGTGAGTTCTGCGGACAATGCCTCGACCTTGGCATTGAGCTCGCGCACCTGCGCCCGGAAGCGTTCGGCGGCGGTCTCCGCCTCCTGCTCTGCAAAGGCAAGCTCTGCGCTCTGACTGTCCGCCTGCTCCTTGAGCGCGGCCTCCTTGTCTGCCGTGAGGCTCTGGCGCAGCTCCGCGAGTGCTTTCTCGTTGTTCGATCCGATTTCGGAGAGGGCGACGTGATGGCTCTGGCGAAGCTCCTCAAGCTCCCCAGCCGCCTGCTGCTTGGCCATCGCGAGATCGCGCTCAAGCGCCCCGATGGTTTCGACCATCGTGCTCTGCTTGTTGGTGAGTTCATCGACGAGCGCCTGCGACTGCGCGGCCTGCTCTTCTAGATCGGCAAGTCGCTTGGCGCTGCTGCTCTGCAGCTCCTCAAGCTCTGCGTTGGCTTCCTCGTGCGCGCCTTCAAGAATCGCCAACTTGGCACTCGCGGTATCGGCCTGGGCTCGCAGCGCATCCTGGGCGGCCGTGAGCTCTTCGATCTTTGCCTTGGCCGCCTCAAGCTCGTCTTCGGCTTCCTTGTGCTTCTTTTGCGCGAGTTCGAGGCGATTCTTAAGGCCTTCCTCGCGCTTGAGGATGGTCTGCTTATCGCGTTGTGCGGCATCGACACTCTCCTGAGCGGAAACAACGGATTCCTCGTGCGCGAGCAGGCGGCCTTCGGCATCCGCCAGAGACGCCTCCAGACGGCGTGCCTTCTCCTTGCCTTCAAGGATGGTCCGGTCCCGCTGATCGAGTTCTTCTCGGAGCGCCAAGAGCTCTCGATCTTTGGCGACGATCTGGGCCTTGAGCGCCAGCGCTTCGCGCCGCACGGCGCTCAGCGACTCGCCTCCGCCGGCATCCGCTCCGGCGTCCGCGGCAGGTGGCACCGCAGACGCGGGCTCGGGCTCGGCTGCATGAATGCTGATGTCGGGGACCTCGGCCGCAGGGGCGGCACCTTCGTCGTCGTCGATCAGCAGTGTTTCAAACGCCGCTTCGGTCTCCCGTGCAATGGCGTACTCGTCGCTGCTCTCCAAGTCGACAAGGGGTCGCGCGGCGCTTGTCGACGCCGACGCGCTCTCATTTTGGACTTCCACTTCGAGCTCCCCGAAGTCGTCCGCGAGCTCCCCCATGAGTGCGGAGCTGCCTTCGTCCGCGACGGCCGCTGGGCCTTCTCGGGTGGGCTCGGCCGGCAGCGGCACGAGTGCGCGCACCGCCGTGAGCAGGGAGTCGCCCGCGAAGGGGAGACGGAGGTACTCATCTGCTTTGGTGCGCAAACCTCGATGCTGGGAGATCACGTCATCCGGCGTGTTCGAGGCATACATCACGAGCGGGATGTACTGTGTCTCTTCGTTTCTACGCAGCTTGTTGCAGACGCTAAACCCGGATGAACCCGGTAGCTCGACGCGCAGAAGGATCAGATCCGGTGTCTGCGTGCGCGCGAGCGTGAGCGCCTCTGCGGGGTCCGCAGTGCGTGTGAGGTCGACGCCATAAGGGATGAGCGTGCGCTCGATCGCTTGGGAGGCGGATTCGTCGGCATCGATGATGAGCGCAGAGAACACGACGCGCAAAGTTAGCGCCTCCCCCCCGCGGGATCGACACCTCGGGGTGAATTGCACGGCAGGGCCGACTTGTCGGCACCGTGCGCAACGCGCCGAGGCCCCGCCCTGCGGGCCCAAGTGACACGCGAAGTGCCAATCGCCTGCTGTTTCGCGCGGATACGCTCTTGACTCTCAGCCTATCGACCACCCCGGGCGAAGTGACCTGCGGAGGCAGACGACGCGATGACCCGCTACGGCTCGTCCGCGTCGTCGCTGTCTTGGGCAGCCGCGACTCCGCCGAGCGCCGCCGCAAGCTTGGCGAGGGACGCCAATGCCGCCTCGTGCTCTTGGGTTGTCGCAACGGCGCGCGTCCGAAGACTATGAACAATGCCGTCGTGAGCGAACTCGCCAATCAGCATGCCCCCGTCCACGCGAACCATCAGTGTGATTCCGTCGCCCAGATCGAGTGCCTGACCGGTCAGGGTCACGCGGTCCGCCGGCGACTGCACGTCAACGAGCATGCGCCCATCTTGCGAGTCGAGGTACTGCACGATCGCACTGGTCACCTCGGGCGCATGGTTACTGACAAGGGTGATTCCCTCGCCAGAGATTGTGACGCTCGGGCGACCCTCGCCGCCGTGAATGCGGACGCTGCCCTTGCCTAGCCCGTCGAGCTGAGGCACACGCGGGACACCACGACGCGCACCCTCTGGTGCAGAGCCGGTCGAGCCCGTCCCCGTGGCGGCAGCGCTCGACTTTGCGATGGTGTCATCGCTCTGTGCGCCACGATCGCTGCGCGCTGCCTGAAAGAGCAGACCAGCCGCGAGGACGGCGGGAGCGACCATCAAGAGTCCGCGGCCAAATCCGCCCATGATCACGCGCAACACGGGGCCCGCAGCGCGAGCGCCGGTACCACGTCGGCCGTGCGGAGAACCATCCGCGTCGCGCCCACCCCCGAGGTCGCTGCCGACCGCGAGTGGCATCGCGTGCTGAGAATCGCTGGCAGATGTGCCCGCGTCGACCTCATCAAGCGCGGTGAGGACCCGCGCGCGAAGCCCTGCCGGCGCCGTTGACTTTGGCAATGAGGCGAGTCGCACCCGGACTTCGTTCTGCTGCCGAACGATCGCGCGCGCCGACGGCGACTCTTCGAGGAAGCGAGCGACGAGCGTGCTCTCCTCGATCGAGAGCTCGCCATCCACGTAGGCCTGGAGCAGCCCCGCAGCATCCGATGCATCGGTTTGAAGTTGATCGGTCATGCCTGCACCTTCTTATTGCGCCAGTCGGTTAGGGATACGGCTCCATCCATTTCGGCGGCACGATCGCCGCCATCGTGCCCGAGCGCCGCGGCCAACGGCGAATGTGCCGACGCGTCGTCCGAGGCAAAGAGCATCTTGTGAAGCAGCTTGCGACCGCGGTGGATACGGCTCATCACCGTGCCGATCGGGCAGCCCATCACCTCCGCGATCTCCTTGTAGGCGAGGCCCTCAAGGTCGGCGAGGATCACCGCGGTCTTGTAGTCCTCGGGGAGCGACTCGAGCGCTGCGTAGATCTGGTCGCGTTCGCGCGAAGCGATCAGCGCTTGCTCGGGCGAGGTCGCTGGCCCACCCAGATGCATCGTGGCTGCACCCTCACCAAAACTCTGAACGTGACGGACGACCTCGTCTTGTGCGACTCGAAGTCTTCGGTTCTTGTGATAACCGTTGATGTACGTGTTGCGGAGGATGGTGAGCATCCACGCCTTGGCGCTGGTGCCCGGCTGAAAGCCGTCCCAGAACCTGTAGGCCCGCACCATGGTGTCTTGGACCAAGTCCTCCGCGCTGGCACTGTCACGCGTCATTCGCAACGCGACCCCGAAGAGGGTGTCGAGCAGCGGTAGCGCTGTGGCCTCGAAGGCTCGTCTGCGTTCCGGTTCCATGGCGCGGTCCAGCCAACCCAGGGTGACAGACATCTATTCCCCACGCGTGGAGTGCGGCTGGCCGTTGTGCCGCGCGCCACTCGCGGAATTGAGCGATTCGCTGGAAATCAGCCGCAAGGCGGTGTTCTGGGCGATCCTCCGTTGCGCCCCGCGGCCGCGCATCCCGAGTGGTTCGCAAGGGGATCGCCGCGTGCGGGGCGCGGCTTGTAGGTCGCGGGTTTTGGGCCGCGGGTTCAGGTCCGCGGGTTGAGGGCCACGGGCGTGTCACCCCGAGGACGACGCGAGCAAGTCCAGGCTCGCGCGCACGTAGCGGCAGGCCGTCTCGATACTCCGCTCGCTGGCGGCTGGATCGAGCGAAAGACCGGGGGCGAGCTCCACGAGGTCGGCGCCCACGACCTCGAACTCCGCGAGCGCGGCAAGGACGGCCAATACGTGGTCGGGGCGCAGGCCACCGGGCTCGGGCGTACCGCATGCTGCTGCCCAGTACGCGTCGGTGCCGTCAAGGTCGTTGCTGACGTACACGCGACGAACGCCTCGAGCGCGGAGATGAGCGACGACGGCATAGGCCAGCTGATCGGGCTGCATCGCAATCGCTTCCCGAGCCCACACTTGGCGAACGTCGAGTGTCGACTCCCAGTGCGCTTGGTCGCGACCGCTTGCCCGGATTCCGAGCTGCAAGAGTCGCTGCGATCCGCCGATGCGTTGATTTGCGTGCCAGGCCCACGTCGCGAAGCAGTATCGGATGCCAAGGCGGTGCGGCAGCAGATCTGTGTGCGCATCAAAGTGGACGATGCCAAGGTCACCGTACTGCTCGATGCCCCGCGCACGCGCGGCGCGATCGCGGGCCTCCTGCGTGCTTCCATCGCCGCTGTCACCAGTGGGATTGGTGTCGGGACCTGGAAAGAGCGCGTCAATCACCGGCCAGGTCACG
>CAZVEM010000070.1:0-20223 GCA_964626165.1 uncultured Nannocystaceae bacterium | reverse complement strand
GTCGAGCGCGGCGTTGGGAGCTGGCCCACGCGCGTTCTCGATCGACGGGATCGACTACGTGCTCTTTCGCGACGCGAGCGGCTCAGCAGCGGCGCTCCTCGACGCGTGCCCGCATCGCCGGGCCCCGCTGTCGCGCGGCCACGTTCGCCCCGACGGACGCATCGCCTGCCCCTATCACGGCTGGCACTTCGACGCGTCCGGCCACGGCATCGCCCCCTCGCAGCCGAGCCTCCAAAAGTGCAACACCACCGCGCTGCGCGTGCTGGAGCGCCACGGATATGTCTGGGTCGCCGGCGAGGGCACACCACTCGAGCGCATGCCGGAGATCGGCTGGCACGAGTACCAGCCGATTGGCACCTTTGCGATGGACTTCGCGGCGCCGCTACACGTGTGCCTCGACAACTTCAGCGAGGACGAGCACACGCCCTTCGTCCACACGCGCCTCGGCTGGACCTCGTCCGACGCCGACGCAATCGAGTTCCGCGCGCAAAACCACGCGCAGTCGAGCGAAGTCCACTATCGCGCTCGACAGCGCACGACGATGGCGAGGCGCCTCGTCGGCATCCAGGACGGCGACATCTTCCACAACGACTGGGAGACCCGATTTGATCCCGTCAGGACGCTCTACGACATCTCCTGGGCGGACCCGAAGTCAGGCAAGAAACGACCGGTCAAGATCCGCGCCGTCATCTTCAAGGTTCCGGTCAACGCCATGCTGACCCGCTTCCACATCTTCGCGCACGCGGCGATCGGCACGGCCCTGTTGCGAGCGCTCTCGCCGATTCTCAAGCCCGCCGCGGTCGCGCTGGTGTGGAATGAGATCTGGGACGACGCGAAGTTCATCCCCGCGGTCGCAGGCACGCCCTTCTCCTTTGAGGGAATGCGACTGGACCGCTTCGACAAGCCGCTGGTCCACAACCATCGTCTCCTGCAATCGATCTACTGGGGCGAGGACCGGGAGCCTGTCGCGACCCAAGCCGCAAGCTCGGGTCGGCCCGCAAATGCACCCTTGCAAGATGCGCTGGTGCAGATCGGACAGGCGGCACGACGGAGGTGGTTGCCATGAGCGCGACGGCACGGCGTCGCTCCTACTCCGGCTGGGGAAGTGAGGGCGAGATTCCGCCCCCACCCGGCTTTGAGGACACCGCCCCGCACGTCCTCCACGTCGCGTCTGGATTTCGGATCTGGTTCACGCAGCCGCTTGGCATCCTGACGCAGATCGGTGAGACGACCCGGGCGGACGCAGACATGGGCGCGGTACTGACCGGTCCCGTCACCGAGCAACTCATGGCGCTGCGCGGCAACTCAACGTCCAAGCTCTACTTCACGCACGACTGGTCGCGCATGGCCAGCTACAGCACGCAGGTCCGCGCCGACATGACCAAGTGGGGGATCGGACTCCGCAGCGAGATCGAGCGCCTCACAGTCGTGCTGTCACCAAGCACACCGAGCATCGTCCGCATGGGCATCGACGTCGCAGCGGTCGGACTCCGACTCGCCGGCATCGGCCTCGACGTCGAATACGACATGGCAACGGTGCAGGATCGACTTGGCCTTCGCCCCCTTGAAGGCGTTTTTGGGACGCGACGCGCCTAAGCGATCCCGCGATCTCATGCCCGCTGGGCGCCTGGACGCATGGATCTCCTCAAGCTGCGTCCTGTAAACGATCGCGGACAAGCGCCCCATCTGCCTCCTGCGCGCGCCAGGAACGCCGTTTCTCGCAGCCTGGCACAGACCCATCGGCAATTGCGGCCCATGAGCCCCAGGAGCGGTTTGCCGCGCTGCGTGCTGGCGCCTGGGCGATTCGCTCCGCAGCATGCAGGTGGAGCATCCCCAGCGTGAACCAAACCCCGTCCGCTGAATCGTCCAAAAAACGCGCCTACGTCCTCGACACCAGCGTGCTCGTGCACGACCCCGGGGCCCTCAAGGCATTTCGCAACACCGTCGTCGCCATTCCGATCTTCGTGGTGATGGAGCTCGACGACCTCAAGAACTCGAAGCGACATGAGGTCGCGTCGGCGTCGCGCATCGCCTCGCGCTTTATCTCGACGCTGACCGAGTTCGGTTCGCTCAGTGACCCGCACGGCGTCTATCACCCCGAACTCAACACCTGGTTCCGCGTGGTGTCCGACGAAGAAGGCCTCATGGAGCTGGCAACCGCTGGCTCGACGCGGACCATGGACATGATGATCCTGGCGTCGGCCCTGGTGCTCAGCAAGCGCGGTGAATTCGACCGCGTGGTGCTGATCAGCAAGGACGTGAACCTTCGCATTCTCGCGAACTTTGAGGGTCTCATCGCCGAGGATTACGAGCGCGATCGAATCGAACTCTCTGAGCTCTACACCGGACTGACAACCCACGAGACCTTCGATCGCACGCTGGTGAACCTCGCCTATGTCCCCAGCGAGCATCTCAGCCCCTCGATGTTGGGTATTGATGAACCACTCGACAATCAGTTCGTGCTGCTGCGTGACGGCGACAAGGAACACCTCCTGCGCTACCACGCGCAAGAAAAGCGACTTGAGGCGGTTCCCAGAGAAGTCCCGCGCGTGGTCGGGCTCCAGCCGCGCAACCTTGAGCAGCGCATGGCGCTTGATCTTTTGCTGGATCCAGACGTCCAGCTCGTCACGCTGATCGGCAAGGCCGGCACGGGAAAGACCTTCATCGCGCTGGCTGCCGCGCTTGCTCAGCTCGCGCATCCACGTCGTGGCGGCGCCTACGACCGCATCCTGCTCAGCAAGCCCGTGGTCGCGATGGGACAAGACATCGGCTACTTGCCAGGCGATTTGGAGACCAAGATGCAGCCCTGGATGGCGAGCTTCTTTGACAATCTCGATCAGCTGATTCCGACCGACGCAGACGCGGCGACCAGCAAGGGTGCAAGCCGCTCGCAGAAGAGCTGGGAGTATCTCTTCCAGTCGCGTCAGCTGGAGATCCAAGCGCTCCACAGCATTCGTGGACGGTCGATCCCTTCCGCGTTCATGCTGATCGACGAGGCGCAGAACCTCACCCCGCACGAGGTCAAGACCATCATCACCCGCGCGGGCGAAGGCACCAAAGTGGTGCTCGCCGGGGATCCCTATCAGGTCGACAACCATTTCCTCGACCAGCACAGCAACGGTCTGGTCTCGGTCACGGAACGCCTCAAGAACAGCCCCGTCACCGGCACCGTGTTTTTCACGCGAGGCGAACGCTCGGCGCTCGCAGAGCTCGCCGCGACCAAGCTCTAGCGGGTCGCGACGTACAGGGAAGGCAGGAAGGCGCGATGAGCAGCGAGTCCGACGGCCGCGAAACGCCGCCGCAGCGCCCGGCTAAGGACCCATCCCGCGGGTGGGAGGGCGCGGCGCAGGCGTTTCTGGAGTGTCGTTCACCGAGTATCGGCGTGGACGTTGTGGCCGCGTGGATCTCAGGCCTCCCCGCCGGTGCAAAGGTGCTCGATCTTGGCTGCGGTCACGGCATTCCGCACGGGCAACAGCTTGAGGCCGCGGGACTTGAAGTCTTTGCCATCGACGCCGCGCCGACGCTCGCGGCCGCCTACGCCCGCCATTGCCCAAGGGCCGTGGTCGCCTGCGAGGACGTCGAGACATCGCGCTTTTTCGATCAGCAGTTTAGCGCCGTGCTTTCGACTGGACTGATCTTC
Source organism: uncultured Nannocystaceae bacterium (assembly GCA_964626165.1). Taxonomy (GTDB): domain Bacteria; phylum Myxococcota_A; class Polyangia; order Nannocystales; family Nannocystaceae; genus CAZVEM01. The sequence goes on along the minus strand of CAZVEM010000070.1, from coordinate 16,583 downwards.
TTGTTGCCTGCCTCGGTGCAGCGGAGCGTGCTGGTCCGCGTCGCCTCGACACTTCTTCCGGCGGGTCCAGCGGGTCCGGCGGGTTCGGGAGGCAGCCTGCTGTTCTCGGCGCCCGCACAGGTGTGCCAGTGGGATGACCTGCTGACGGGCCAAACATCGCAGTCGCTTGGCAAGGAAGCCTACGTCGCGCTACTCGCAACGCAGCAGCTGCGCCTCATCGACGAGCCACGCGACGAGGGCGAGAACCACTATTTTCACTTCGTGCGAACAGCCTGAGCTACTGTCCGGTCTCTGCGAAGGTGATCGCTCGCAGCGGGAAATCCGTGTGCGGCACAAAGCTCCAGTCCGTCGGGACCTCTCCTTCCGCGACTCCGCGCTCGCCCCAGCGGACCCCGACCCAGCGCGACATGCCGTACGCGAGTGAGCTGGGCGAGCCAAGTTCTGGTTCATCGCTCGTCACCCAGGTGATGCCGTCGTAGGAACGGGCAAAGCCCTGGTCCGACGCGACCCAGAAGATGCCGCGTGCGACGGAGAGCCCGTGAAAGCCGCTCCCAATCAGCTCGCAATCCTCCCAGCTCACCCCGTCCTGCGACTGAATGCACACGCCGGAGTCGATGGCGACGAAGCGATCATTGGCCCAAGCGACCTCGGCAAGCGCGGGCTGATCGTAGATTGGCTCAAGCCAAGTCTGTCCACCGTCGTGGCTTGCCATGATGAACGAGGTCTTGGGCGCGTCGTACTCGACCCAGTGCCAGCCGACGGCGACGAAGCGGTCGTCACTTGAGCCTGCGACGGAGAGCACTCTGGCTTCCTGCACATCCGGGCCGGTTGCGGTCCAGCTCGTGCCGCCATTGCCCGATCGAATCGCGTGCGCATGATCGCCAACCGCGACAAAGACCTCGCCACCAAAGGCGACGTCTTGCAGGCGGTATCGATCCGCCTCAGTGCCTGCAATCAGATCCTCGTCCCAGGTGCTGAGATCGGTGCTGCGAGCGACAAAGCTATTGGCCTCCCAATAGCTCCCGCCGCCACCGACCGCGATCACAGCGCCCTTGCCAAACGCCACGCCTCGCAGCGTGTCGTATTGCCCCGGCATTTCTGGGTCGCCCGTATCAAAGGTCCCCGAGCCGACGATCTCGTCCCAGGTCTCGCCGTCGACCGAGACGGCGCGCCGCCCCCCGTCTCCGACCGCGACGAACATGCCACTTGGCTGCTGCGCGTCATCCCAAGGCGGCCAGTCCTCCGAGCTGTCGTCGCCATCTCCGTCCCCGTCGCCATCGCCCGCGTCGTCGGTCGCGGCCGCGTCGTCGTCCTCGGAATCGGACGTGCACGCCGGCATCCAGGCACAGAGCAGCGCCGCGCTCGCGAGAAGGCCACTGACGATGCCGCTTTTATCGCCCCAAGGCCCGCCCCCAGAACCGCTAGCCATACAGCTCCTCAAGTCGCCCCGTCAGTCCCACCGTCACGGAAGAACCGTCATTGAGCACCGCAGGTACGGAGGCAAGCCCGACGCGGTCGGTGTCGATCCCCATCGCCTGCGCGAGCGAGACCAAGAGCCGGTTGTGCGGCTGCCCAACGTATCCTCCGGGGTTCCAACCGGGCGTCTTGGGGAACGGAGTGGTCTGCGGGAAGCGGATGTAGCGGCCCATCGCGAACTTGCCAGCCGCTCCGCCGATCATCGTCACCGGCCATGGATCATGCTCGTGACCGCCGTTGGCGAGCTCGGAGATCGAAACGATCACCGTATTGTCGAGCACGGTGCCGTTGCCTTCCGGGATCTGATCGAGTCGCGTCGCGAGCTGGGCAATCGTCTCGTGATAGCGACGGCTCGCCGCGGTGACGACGTCGATCTTCTCCTGCGCCGCATCCCATGCCGACTGGTGCGCATAGTCGTGGTGGAAGTCGCCGACGCCGCCGATCGTGTCCATCGGCGGAACGACGTGCCCGAGCGTCACAACCCGCGCGACCCCGCACGAGAATGAGGTCGCGATCAGATCGACAAAGGCGTTGATCCGGTGGTTCATCAGCTCACCGGTGTTGTTCTCCCACTCCCAGCCACCTTCCCAAGGCATGTAGCTTGGCGCCGGGCAATCAAGCTCTTGGAGCTGGGTCACTCGGCGGTGCAGGTCGTCGATCAGGTCGCGATGAAGCTCAAGCTTGGCTCGGTCTTCCCCAGAGAGGCGGGGCGCCATCGCTTCATACTGCGCCTTGGCGGCGGCAAGCACGTCCAGGCGAGACGCGGCGATCGGATCATTTCCGGCCGCAGATGGGAACAGCGTCGAGAATGCGTTGGCCGGATCAGACTCCCACGGCACCTTGTAGGGCTGACCATTGGGACCCAGCGCGTAGTTGAGGTGGTGAAACGTTCCCGACCACGGCGCGATGGTGAATTCCATCGACACCAGATCGGTGAGCGTCGGATCCTCCTCGAGCAGATGCGCCCGCATCCACTGGTCCAGCGAATGCGTGGCCGCGAAGGACTTGATGCCCTCGTAGGTCTCCTTCGCGTGGGCTCCGGTGAGTGAAGCAACCCAGCCTTTGGCGTGCCCATCACCGTAGGGATCACTCATCGCGGTGACCAGCGCGAGCCCGTCGAGCACCATCATGCGGTTCTTGAAGGGCGCGAGCGGAGCGAGCACCGGACTAAAGTCGGCATCGGCGATGTCGCTGAGCGGATACTCCCATCCAGTCTGCGCGTCGGTCGGGACACCGGGTGGGCGCATGCTCCAGTTGGGATAGAAGGTGCCGTGTTCGTTGAACACAAAGATGACGCGCAGTGGCGGCCCGTCACCCGGTGCCGCGACACCGCGACGCTCGAAGAGCGAGGGCAAAAACATGGCCCCGCCTGCGCCTAGACCCAGTGCGGCCATAAAGCCGCGCCGGGACGCCCGCCCATTGGCGCGCCGGACTCCCTGCGTAGCGTCTGTGGCGGCCCGTGCGGAGTTGTTCCGCGGATGCTTGGGAGGATTGGAGCGATGACTCATGGCGTGGCCTCCGGAACCGGGCGTGTGGCAAAGCGATCGTGGGTGACGACGTTGATCAAGAGCTGCTTGATCCGACCGTCGTCGACAAAGGCGTCGACCAGGTCGTCTTCGATCTCTGGCACCGAGATGAAGTTGTCGCCGCCGTAGGCAACGTGCAGCCACTTGCGTGCAACACAGCGCCGGACGTCCTCGTGCACCGCGAATGAGCTGAGCATTGCGACTGCGTTCTCAAAGCTCTCGCCTTGATACTCGCCGGAGGCGTCGACCTGACTCCCGTTGTCCTGTGTCCGCCAGCGACCCATCGTGTCGTAGTTCTCGAAGGTGTATCCAAGCGGATTGATCAGCTGGTGGCAGGAGGTGCAGCTGTCGTCCGCAGTGAGGTCTTCGTAGAGCTCACGATTGGTCGTACCGGGCCCAGGCTCGGGCACCATCATCGCCGCCGCGGCCGGAGGCGGTGAGCCAAGCGGAACACAGAGCATGTCTTGCAGGACAAAGACTCCGCGCTTGACGGGCGAGGGATTGAGGGGGTGGCCGTGTCCCGCCAGGAAGGCCGGCTGGGTCAGCACGCCGGCGCGCTGATTGGCGTTGAGCTCGACTTCGACCCAACTCCCGTCGCCCGGGCCGGTGACGCCGTACAGACCAGCGATCCGGTCGTCGACAAAGGTCCGCGGAGAGGTGAGCAAGTCGGTGAAATCGCCGTCCTCTTCGACGATCGCACTGATGAATCGGCGGGTCTCTTCCAGCATGGACGCCCGCATGTCCTCATCGAGCGCGTCCTCTTCAAGCTTGGAGACCTGATTGACGCGTTCGAGGTCCAGCCACTGCTCGTGGAAGTGGTAGATGGCGTCTTGGGCCCGCGGATCGTCGAGCAGGCGCTCGGCTTGGGTCCGACGCCCCTCTGCCGTTTGCAGACTGCCCGACGCTGCGGCATCCAGGAGCGCGTCGTCGGGCGTCGACGCCCATAGGAAGTACGACAAACGAGCGGCGATCTGGAAGTCGTCGAGTGCGACCCAGTCGCCGGCACTTCCGTCAAATCCGCCCTCCGGCGCGGTCTCTAGCCGATAGATGAACTGCGGCGACTGCAGCATGAGCTGAAGCGTCAGTCGTACGCCGACCGACGGATCGCCCGCCCCGGGCCCGCTCTCGAACATCACATGAAAGTCCGCGCTCTCCTGCTGCGTGAGCGGGCGGCGGAAGATCTTGCGCCCGATATTGTTCACAAAGGTCTGCGAGCAAGCCTCGGTGTCTCCCCAGATGTCGCACCAGGGAATGAGCTGCTCCATATCCCAGCTCGCGCGCTCGGCCATTTCGCGCGCCGCCCGGTCGTACTGCTCGACGAGCAGCTTGCTGGGCACCATCGCCGGACCATCGTTGTCAAAGCCCCACGGCGCGGCGTCGGGAACAAAGGTCGTGTCGGGCAGATCGGTCACCCAGGGGAACAGGTCGCGGAACGAGTTGCGCAGCTCGTAGTGACTCAGCCGGCGGAGCGGTACTTGGCCTTTCACGCTGGTATCGCCGTCGCCGTCGCCGTCCCCACCGTCCGCGTCGTCGCCCTTGCCATCGCTGTCGTCGCCGGTGCAGGCTGCCAGCGGCGTCGCGAGCAGACACGTTGACAACAGCACCCTACCTATCACCGTACCCAGCACCGTACCCAGCCCGGTGCGCGAGCTCGCCGCGCTTGGGAGGCCCGAGCGAGGGATCGCGGACCTGGATGACAACCGACTCAATGATCGCATGTGCATTCGTCCACTTGGCATCAAGCCAGGATTGACCTCACGGGCGAGTCGAAGCAGAACGCATCGCGCAGCATCCCCGTGCCCCACGATCGTAGGGACACGCGACCCACGCGGTCAACCGGCATCGATGTACCGCAGCCCACGTTCCGTGCAGACGCGGGGGCGCAGCACGGTAGCGCTGGCAGCATTCCTACGGATCGGTCGGGGTAATCTGACAGGCGCCGCCGCCATTGATCGTCAGGCCGCGCCGCACGGCGTGCAGGACAAAGTCCTGCAACGTCGTGCCGGTTTCGCCCGCGAGATCATAGGTCACGGCATTGCCCTGATCGTCCACCAGCGGCATTCCGTCAACGCCTAGCAAGGCTGAGAGCGGCTGGCTGGCGAGCTCGTCGAAGGTCAGGACGCCGTCGGGACCTGCGGCCGCGGCCAATGCCTCGAAACGCATCTGCGTGTTGTCTTCTGCCAGCGAGCTGCGCAAGAACGACCCCGCGTCAAAGGTGAACTCCGCCTTGGTCAGCGCGCCCGCAATGAGCTTGAGGCCATCCGTGTCGGTAAAGCCGTTCTTGCAGTCCTCATAGACCGCCGCGGCCGGCAGCAAGAGCTCAAAGCGTCGCGCCTGCGGTCCCTTGGTGGCTTCGCCCACGATGAAGATCGAGGCGCCGGCCTCTTGCATGGCCGCGATGTCGCCCTCACCGACGTTGACCGGCAAGGTCTCTCCAACGACGGGAAGTGTCCGGAACGAGAGCGGCTGGGCATCGCCTTCTCCGCCGCCTTGCCGCTTGATCTCGATCGGGTCGTCCGCCGCGAGATCGAATGCGTACTGATTCGCGACCTCGATCTTGGGGTCGGCATCGGATCCGACCACCACCCCGCCGGCGACCACGATGACGCGGGAGAACTCGATCTCCCAGCCGTCGGCGAGCTCGACCGGCTCGGGCGCGGCGTCGTCGGTCTCGTCCGGATCGGGCGGCGTGAAGGGGAAGCCGGACAGGGCGACGCCCGACGAGGACGCGGTCAAAAGCAGCGTTGCGTCGGGATCGGCACAGGCGCTCACGCACCCTGCAAGCAGCAGCGCCGCAGCGCAGACCCGCGCTCGCGCGGCCACGCACGATGTCGAGGTTCGTTGGGCGGGGGTGGCGGGACGCGGTGTCATGTCGGAATCCTTCGGGGCGGCTCGCTGCGGGAGACCGCGGCAACGGCGAGCAGCGCCGTGGGGGCCTAGCGTGGAGCAGGCGCAGCTTGGCTTGAGCCCCGCGCCCAGTGCAAGTCTCGTACGCAGACAGCTGACCGCTCGGTGCGCGAAGGCGTGGGCGCGAGATGCTAGGCTGCCCCTGTCCGCGCGCGCTTGGCACCGTCAGGTGGAAGCGTGCCGCCAGAAAGTGCCATGTCCGTCCACGCCCTTCGCCCCGAGTTTGAGCCCGACCGCAGCCTCCTCACCCGCGCGTTCGAAAAGCAGCGGGCCGCGGCCCGACTCCATCCCTACCCGACGGCACGTGAGCGCGAGGCACATCTGCGTGCGCTCCTCAAGCTGCTCCGTGGCAAGCGGGCTGAATTCGCCAAGGCGATTCACGACGACTTTGGCAGCCGAGCCCCTCAGGAGACCGACCTTGAGGTGATGGCGACGGTTCAGGGCATCAACTACGCGCTTCGTCACCTCAGTTCGTGGATGCGACCGGAGCGACGTCGTGTGCATCCAGCGTTCTGGCTCGCGCAAGCACGCGTGGAGTATCAGCCACTTGGCGTCGTCGGCGTGATCTCTCCCTGGAACTATCCGATCAACTTGGCGCTGAGTCCCCTCACCTGCGCACTTGCGGCCGGCAACCGCGTGCTCATCAAACCCTCCGAGCTCGCGCCGCGCATGGCCGAAGAGCTCGCCAAGGCGATCGAGGAGTCCTTTGCACCCGAGGTCGTCTCGGTCATCACCGGCGGCGTCGAGGTCGCTGAAGCGTTCTCGTCCCTGCCCTTCGATCACATTCTTTTCACCGGCTCGACCCGCGTTGGCAAGATGGTGATGCGTGCGGCCGCAGAGAACCTTACGCCGGTGACGCTGGAGCTGGGCGGCAAGTCGCCCGTGATCATCGATGAAGGCTTCGCGGTCGAGCGTGCGGTCGAGAGCATTCTGAGCGGCAAGCTGCTCAACTCGGGCCAGACCTGCATCGCCTCGGACTACATCCTGGTGCCGGAAGGCCAGCGTGATGCGCTGGTCGCCGCGCTCAAGGCGACCACCGCCCGCATGTACCCGACGATCGCGAGCAACAACGACTACAGCTCAATCGTCAACGATCGCCAGTACGCACGCCTGCAGGAGTGGCTCGCGGACGCCAAGTCCAAGGGCGCCACCTTGGTGCCGATCAACCCCAGCAACGACGACGCCGCGAGCTTGCGCCGCAAGCTGCCGCTGACCCTGGTGCTCGATCCGACCGACGACATGATCGTCATGCAGGAAGAGCTCTTTGGCACCGTGCTTCCGATCAAGACCTACCGCCGCTTCGACGAGGCCGTCGAATACGTCAATGACCATCCGCGCCCGCTCGCGCTCTACCTCTTTAGCGATCGCCGCGACAACGTCCAACGCGTCTTGCACCACACGCACTCGGGCGGATTGGATATCAACACGACCTTTGTGCACGTCGGCGTCGACGACCTGCCCTTTGGCGGGGTTGGACCAAGTGGCATGGGCAGCTACCACGGGCGCGAAGGCTTCCTTCGCTTCTCGCACGGCAAGTCGGTCTATCAGCAGTTCCGACCCAATGGCATGAGCCTGCTCTACCCGCCCTATGGCGGCACCTTCAAGGCGGTCATCGACCGCCTGATCGGCTAAGCGCACGGACGCACCGGCGCGGTACATCGGCTGCGCGGACATGCTATTGGCAGGCGAAGATGTCGGAGTTCAAGACTTCGCCCGCGCCGCTTGATGCCACGCAAGAGCCGCTGATCCAGGCCGCCGACTTCGAGCGACTGATCCGCGAGCAAGTCGGCATGGGGGAGCACTTCCACTTCACTGTCAGCCACCTCTCACGCGGCCGCGCCGTCCTGCACTATCCCTTCGATCCACGCACGCTCCGGCCCGGAGCGGCGATCTCCGGGCCCACGCAGTTCACGATCGCCGACACGGCACTTTATGCCGCCGTCCTCAGCGTGATCGGCATGCAGCCGCTGGCGGTGACCACCGACATGACGATGCACTTCCTGCGCAAGGCACCGGCCGCGGCACTTCGCGCAGAAGCCCAGCTCCTCAAGATCGGACGTAGCATCGCGATGGGGCGCGTGGACCTGTACTCCGAGGCACTGCTCGCGGACGGCAGTCCACGCATGGAGCCCGTCTCACACGCCGTCGGCAGCTACCACGTGCCCGATCCACGCAGCGTTGGCTCGCGATCGACCTCCTGAGGCGCGCCCGCCTCAAGCACGATCGAGCGTGTCTTGGTGTTGGTGCCCGCGCTGCCGATCGCAGGCTCAAAGACGCGCTCGATGTAACGCAAGTTCGCCTCAGACTTTGCCGGCGCCGGCGCCAACCAGAGCAGGCCCAGCAGGGCCACGCCTGCGCCAGATCCCAACATCGTGATCAGCTTGTGCTGCGTCGGTGCGGCCCAGACAAGCGCGACCAGCATCGCGAGCACGGGAACGCCGACGCAGACATAGCCACCCTGCGCAATCCCCATCGAGTAGAGCGCGCCAAAGGGCTGAGCGCCCTCAAGCAGCAGCGGCACCAGCACCTCGGGCATGGGCGAGGCGATGTTCTCCGGATCGAGGTGAGGCCAGAGCGTGCCGGCCAGCGCATTGGGGACCACGCCAAACATCGCGGCCGCGGCCACGGAAAACCACACCGTGCCGTGCTCGCGATAGCGATGGCAGAGCGCTGCCACGCCGATCGCAATCGCCGGGAGCGCAAAGACGATGTAACGCGGACCGACGCGCCAGCCACCACCAAAGCCCAGGCCGGTGACCGCGACCATGGCGATCACTGCGATGCCAAGCCAAATGCGTGCCTCTGTCGCGCCAAAGTCGTCGCCGCGCGCATTCGCGTCCGAAGAACGAAGTGACGGCAGCACGCTCGCCCCATAGCCAAGGCCGACAAGCGCCACGAGCATCAGCGGCGCCCAAACCAGCAGGCCGGTGTCGAGCGCAAACAGCTGGTTGTACGCGCCACTGAGGCTGGGCACGCCAAGACCCAAGAGCCCCTTGGAATGGGCCTGCGCAAACGCAGCCTCCGTCGCATGGTGGTAGCCCGTCTGCAGCGGCGAGGCGAACATCTGGTCGTGGTAGTAGGCCAGGCCCATGATCGGCAAGATTGCGCCGAGGATCGCCGCAATCGCGGGCGTTCGACTGCCTGCATTGCGCCACATGAGGATCAGTAGCTCGATCGCGATCGGCACCGCCGCGAACACGGCGAAGTACTCGATGCAGACGGCCAGTCCGGCGAGCAGGCCGCCGATCCACGCCCCCAGCGCGGCACCGCGCGGCGCTTGCCCGCTCGCCCCGCGATACGCACCTTCGAGCTGACTCGCCAGCACACCGGCAAACATCATGCGAATGCCGATCGCGAGACACAGCGCCGCAAGCACATGACCGTAAAAGAGGTGGGCGTAGGAGAAGATCGGCGTCGCCAAAATCAGCGCGGTCGCGGCAAGATATCTGCCCTTGTCATGGCCCTCGCGCGTCACCCCGGCGCCGTGTGGACCCACGCGGCTTGATTGCGTCGCCCAGGCCCACAGCCAAAGCGCTGGGATCACGCCACCAAGTAGGCGCGCCCAAAAGGTGTAGTGGCGCAGCGAGACCGGTCCAAAGTTCATCGTCGCGGCGAGGCGCGTGAGTTGAAATGCGGCTGCGGCCAGCGGTGCAGTACCCGGCGGCTTGTTGGGCACGACGCGGCCATCAACGGTCTGGGCCAAATCAGGTCCCAGGTCGATCCCGTGGGCCGAGGGGCCATCGACATAGAGCTCTGCCCGATCCGCGAGTGCGATGCCCTGCACCAAGCGCGGAAGCTCGTTGGCGTTGCGCGTGCTCTCGTTGTAGGGGAACGCGAGGAAGAGACAGATCGCGATGATCAGCCAGCTTACGACCGGCTGGTATGCGCTCTCGGTCTCGCGGTCGGCCATGCGCGACCGCCCCGGTGCCGGATCAACGACGGCGAGCTCGATGCGATCAAGCGCTGGCCCGCGTCCGAGTTGCGGCGGATGGCCGGGTCCCGCGGCGGCCGGTCCGCGCGGATGCGGCGATTGCAGCGAGCCCGCAGGCCTTGGACCCAAGCCAGGCGTGGCGCCCGGGGCAGCCGGGCCGCGAGACCCTGGCTGCGCCTTGGCACCGAGATCGTCGGCGGCCTCTTCCGTCTCCGAATCGATCCAGTCCCTCATGTGAACCTAATGCGCCGAATCCTTCGGCGATCGAAAGCGCCCGCGACTACAGTGGAATCAAGGCCGCTGCGGCCGCCGGCCACCTCAGCGCTTCTTGGTGCTCTTCGCCTTGCGATCGCCGTCGTCGTCATCATCGGCATCCCGGGCGGCGGTGAGAGACTTTGGCGCAGCCATCTTGGCCTTGAGCGCCTCAAGCTGATCGTCCACCACGGAGCGACCGTTGGCGGGACCGAGGCTGGCGAGCTTGGCCTCAAGTCGCATGTCCGAGACACGCTCGTCCGCAAAGGAGCTGGAGACTTCGTTGTAGGCCTCAAGCTCTGCGATCTTCCCCTCGATCTCTTCAAGCTTGGAGAGGGGGCTTGCGCCAAATGGACTGTCGGCATCCGCGCCGCGCTTGTGGGCGCGCGCCTGGGCCATCAGGCTGCCGCGGCGCAGGTTGAGCGACTTGTATCGCGCTTTGGCGGTGCGGATCTGCTCGGCCATCGACTCGATGGTCGCGATCTGATCGCCAAGCGCGTTCTCGAGGTGATGCAGCTCCTCGGAGACGTCGTTTTTGCGGGTGAGAGCCGCCCGCGCGAGCGCCTCCTCCCCCGCTCGCAAGGCCTGCTCTGCGCGGGCGAGCCAGCCGGCCTCGTCCTGCGTGAGCCCGGCGATCTTACGCTCCATCATCTTGCGATCGACAACCGCCTGACGGTGATCCTGCTCGGCCTGCTTAATCTGCGCACCAAGATCGTCGAGCATGAGCGCGAGTTCCTGGCCAGGATCGGTCGCCGAATCGACTGCCCCATCGATGGTGCTCGTGATCGCGTTGCGCAGGCGCGCGAAAAATCCCGGCTTGTGATCGCTGCTCATGGACGAGCGACAGCGTAGCAGGCCCCTGGCCAGGACGCCGCGCAAAGGGGCGACAGCGCCCGACAGGTACGGAATGCCTCGCCCGGAATCCCTCGTGGGATGCCTCGCGGCCGGCGTCTCGCGGGAGATGCCGCGCGTGCTATGGATGCAATCGCCGTGGCCCAGGCGCAGGACAGCGCGACGCGAGAGGCGTCTCAGATCTTCCCCGGCCTTGTGGGTCATCGGGAAGCAGCGCGCCGACTTGGGCGCAGCATTGAGCTAGGACAGCTCCATCACGCCCTGCTCGTGGGCGGCGCAGCGGGCGTGGGGAAAGGGACCCTGGCCCGCGGCCTTGGCTGCGCACTTCTCTGCGACGTCGCGCCGGGTCGTGGCTGTGGAGAGTGCTCGGTGTGCGCACGCGTGCTGGCGGATCGGCATCCGGATGTTCGCTTCCTCATCGGCGACGCAGCCAACGGTGCGCTCAAGGCTGATGCCGCACGCACCGCCGCGCTCGAGAGCATGCATGCACCCTATGAAGGACGCGCGCATCTCATTGTGCTGCCGCACGCGGATCGCCTGGGACCTGCGGCCGCCAACGCGTTGCTCAAGGCGATCGAAGAGCCCAATCCCGCGGTGTACTGGATGCTGCTGAGCGAGTCGCCGCGTGCGGTGCTTCCCACCCTGCGCAGTCGCAGCTTTGAATACGAGTTGGGTTCACTGACCCAAGCAGAAGTCGCGCAGGTGCTGAGTCGCCATCAAGAGCGACTCGCCGAGGTTGATCCCGATCGACTCGAGCTCGCGATCACATTGGCGGAAGGCAGCGCTGGCAGGGCGATGGACCTTGCCGTCGATGCTTCCGTGCCCGCGTTGATCAAATTTACCGGGGCGTGCCTGGATGCGATCAAGCGCGGCTCCAAGCCGATCTTCTCTGGCCCCAAGGGCGAACTTTGGTCCGCGATGGATGATGCACTCGCCGCATTTGCCGAGCACGCGGCGAGCGAAGCTCAACAGGCGGTGGTCGAGACCGACGCGGTCATTCGCGTCTCGGGCAAGGGAAAGGCGCCCGCGAAGTCCAAGTCGAGCGCCAAGGGAAAGTCCCGCGGCAAGAGTGGCGACGCAGACGGCGATTCGGCTGCCAGTGGCAAACCAGGTCCCGCCGTGCAGCGGGCCGTGCTCGGGGAGATGTGTCGGATCGCCCTCTTTCACTTGCAGCGTACGCGCCACGGTCATGCCGGCGTGGCGCAGCTCGCCGCGCTTGGACCGCGTCAGACGACCGCCAATGAGCTGGTATCGAAGTGCATGCGGGAGTTGCTAGAGCTCATCCCAAGAAATCCCAACGTCCGCCTCGCGCTTGAAGCCACCCTGCTTCGGGCCCACCACGCAGTGCGCATGGAGGCGAGTCGATCCGCAAGCGCTCGCCCCAATCCATCGCGGCAGGCAGGCCGTCCTACCAGCGCGCAAGCGAGCGAGTAGCGATGTCCTTTGTCGCCTCCGATCAGCGTCCCGCCATCACCAACGTCCGTGATCCAGGCCTTGCGATGTTCTTTACCGACCGACGCGCGCAGTCCATCTCGATGCAAGCCGCGCTGCGCGACGCAGACGAGCGCGCCCCGATGGCGCGCCTGATTGCCGCACGCTGCCTGGCGCCCCGCTACTTCGAGACGCTCGCACTTGAGATGGAGGTCAGCGCACCGCATTGGGATGCCAGCGCACTGCACGAGCTTGGCACAGAGGTCAAAGCCGCCGCGCTCAAGCTCGCCGATGATCCCGATGGCTACGTGCGCGACGCAGGGCTCTTCGCCCTTGGTCAGCTCGGCGCGCCGGAAGCGATCGCAATGTGTGCTGCGCGACTGGAGCAGGCACGCAGCGTGGGCGCGGACCTTCGCGCGCCAGATCTCAGCGGCGCCGCCGAGGCCCTGGGTGCCTTGGCACAAGCGGCGTGGAAGGCCGAGCAGCACGACGCGGCCGATCAAGCGCAAGCGCTGCTTGAGGCCCAGCACGACTCGCCCAGCGATGCCGTCCGCTATCACGCCGCGATCGCTCTCGCCGAGCTGCTCGTGATGCGATGGCCATCTGCGACCGACGAACACCGCGTTCGATTTGCCCGCGAGCTCGCGGCGCGCCTGAGCAGCGAGCAGAGCAACGATGTGCGTGTCGGCTATGTCGAGGCGATTGAGTTGCTCGCGGCGGCGGCCGATGCCGACGTCCTCCATGCACTGTGTGAGCTGGCGATCCAAGCGGCCGAGACACCGGCGGGATACCAGGTGGGTCTGGTGCTCGCGCCACTTCGCCGCCCCGAGGCACTTGCGCCGCTGCGCGCGGCACTCTTGATCGCGCACCTTCGCGACGATGCCCTTGAAGCCATCGCGCTGATCGGCCCGCTCTGCGACGAGCAGACCGGCTCGCAGATCCGCAAGCTCGCCAATGGCTGGCTTGTCACCGCGATCACCCGCGTGCGGGCGGCCTATGCACTCGCGCGCTGGCGACCCAGCGAGGGGCTCCCTCTGCTCGCGCGCCACGCCAACAGCCTGCGACCGGATGTGCGGGAGGCGGCCGCGCAGGCACAAAACCTGCTTGCGACCCTCCAAGAGCAAGAGCGCGCGACCGCCCATCCTTTCCGTGGCTAGGCCCGTGGTTAGTCCCATGCTTGGCCGGGCTGCCTAAGCGCGGGCCGAGTGCGCCCGCGACGGCGGCCCGGTGGATGTGGACGCGGGATCACAGGCGCCCTACCCTCACGCCGTGTCGAAGTCTGCAAAGGAGAAGGCGAACCGCGATCGTCCGGCCCCCGTGTTGCCGGGATTGATCGATTCGCACGTGCACCTGGACTACGACCCGATGCGCGATGATCCGGTCGCGGCGCTGGATCGCGCGGCCGCCAATGGTGTCGTCCAAGTGATGCACATCGGTTGCGATCGCAAGCGGATCGAGAGCGCGGTCGAGATGTGCAGTCTTGATCCCCGCATCTTCATGAGCGTCGGCATCCATCCCCACGACGCCGTGGAGTGGAACGATGAAGTCGCGACGCGCCTGCGCGAACTCCATGCACATCCGCGCATGCTCGCGATCGGCGAAACCGGGCTTGACTATCACTACGACCGATCGCCACGCGAAGTGCAGCGCGCCGCCTTTGCGCAGCAGCTTGAGTTGGGCGCGGAGCTCGGTCGCCCCGTGGTCCTCCACATCCGCGACGCGCACGAAGATGGTTGGGACATCGTTCGCGCGCAGCCACGCCGTAGCGATCCTGGGATCGTCCACTGCTTCACCGGTGATGCGGAGCAAGCACGCAAGTGGCTTGACCTTGGCTACGCGCTGAGCTTCTCCGGGATCGCGACCTTCCCTTCGGCCAATGAGATTCGCGAGGCGGCGTTGCTCTGTCCCGCCGATCGATTCCTGCTGGAGACCGACGCGCCCTTCCTTGCCCCCGTGCCCCGACGCGGCGCCAAGAATGAGCCCGCAAATGTCGCGTTCACCTGCGAGGCGTTGGCCCAGGTCCGCGGGGTCGATCCCATGCAGCTCGCCGAGCAGGCCTCCGCCGCCACACGGCGAGTTTTGCGCATGCCCGAGCCCGGCGTCCTCGCCTAGGCCGCGGGTCCAGAGCGCTGAGGTCTCCGCGCCCCCGTCGTCGATTCGTGTGCGCAGGCCCGTCCAGCGGGGCACGGATGCCACAAACCGCTCCACGCCGCCGATGGCGCGCGGTCGCAACCCGTCCCTTCCCCGTGCGCGGCATGGCCGTGACCCAGCCACAATCCAGCGCCCCAACACACCCCCACAGACTGCTTGACGCCGGGGGTCGCGTGTCCCATAGTCGCCGCCCTTCGGCCCGGTCCGAGTACAAGGCACGCCATGAATCTAGAGATGGGCATTCTCGCCAAGAAAATCGGCATGACGCAGCTCTTCACGGAGCAAGGCGATCGCGTGCCAGTCACTGTTCTTCAGGCCGCGGACGCGGTCGTCACCGCGCACCGCACCACCGAGCGTGACGGCTACACCGCGCTGCAGCTTGGCGTCGCCGAGCAAAAGGCCTCGCGCATGACCAAGCCCGACCTTGGTCGCTTCAAGGCCGCAGAGGTGGCTCCCCGTCGCTTCGTCCGTGAGCTTCGCGTCGACAACGACACCCTGAGCAAGCACCCCGTCGGCAGCGCCGTCCCGGTCAGCGTCTTCGCCAATGGCGAGGTCGTCGACGTGGTCGGCACCAGCAAGGGCAAGGGTTTCCAGGGCGTGATGAAGCGCCACAAGATGGCCGGTGAGAAGGCCACCCACGGTCAGCACGAGTACTTCCGTCACGGTGGTTCGGTCGGTTGCCGCAAGACTCCCGGCCGCGTGTTCCCTGGCAAGCGCATGCCCGGCCAGATGGGCAACGTCCGCGTCACCGTGCAGAATCTCAAGATCGCACGCGTGATGGAGGACGAGGGCCTGCTCCTCGTTTACGGCGCAGTCCCGGGTGCAAACGACGGTTTCGTCGTGGTGCGTCGCTCGGTCAAGCTTGCCGCTCGCAAGCGCGCCGGACAGAGCAAGTAGGCTCTGTCTTCGCTCGAAGCCACACTGTGCTTCGAGTCTCCCAAGCGCCTCCGCGCTCTTGCCCCTGAGCAGAGCCGCGAGGCGCTTGGATCGTTGGGGCCACCAAGTCCCCAAGCCTACGATCCTCTCACCTCTCGCACACGCCATGACCCGCGGATCCAAGCTCGATGACAAGCGTAGGCGCCACGACGCCGCCTACCTTCGTGCAAAGCGAGAGAACTACGCGGCGCGTGCGATCTACAAGCTTGAAGAGATCGACCAGCGCTTCCGCCTGGTCAAGGTCGGCGCACGCGTCCTGGATCTTGGCTGCTGGCCGGGCTCTTGGCTGCAATACGTCTCTGGCAAGGTTGGTCCCGAAGGTCAGGTGGTCGGCGTCGACCTCAAGCAAGTCGACCTTGCCCTGCCCTCCCACGTCACCGCGCTGGTCGGCGACGTCGACAAGCTCCGCCCAGGTGCCTTTGCACGCCGCTACGGCGCCTTTGACCTGGTGCTCAGCGACATGGCCCCGCACACCACCGGCGATCGAGCCTCGGACCAGCACGGCAGCGAGGAGCTCTTCCTGCGCGCGCTCACGATCGCGCGCGGGACCCTGCGCGTGGGCGGCCACTTCGCCGCCAAGGTCTTCCAGGGACCGCGCTTCCGCGAGCTGATCCGGGCCGTGGAAGAGAGCTTTGGCGAGGCCCGAGCCTATCGCCCGCTCAACACGCGCCCCGGCAGCACCGAGCAGTATCTGGTCGGTCGCGGCCTTCGTGGACGCGCACGCATCGTCGACGACGCTCCCGCCGCTGGCGATGCGACCCCAGCAAGCGCTCCGCCCACGCAGTCCGTCGATCCAGACCACGACGAGCCAGACATCTCCTCGTAGGCAGCGTCTGCGTGCCCCCTGCCCATTTCCGTTGATCGCTGTGCGGCCAGCGCCTAGGGTATCGGGATGCTCCGCAACGTTCCTCGTCTCCTTGTGCTTGTGCTGTTGACCTCTGGCGCCCTCACGGCCTGCACAACCTCGGATGACGACGGCTCAGACGCCGCCGACGCCACTGGCGATGGCGACGGCGACGGCGATGGTGACGGCGACGGCGACGGCGACGGCGACGGCGATGGTGACGGCGACGGCGACGGTGACGGCGACGGCGACGGCGACGGCGACGGTGACGGCGACG
>CAZVEM010000069.1:0-20234 GCA_964626165.1 uncultured Nannocystaceae bacterium | reverse complement strand
GGCCCGGCGAGTTTTGGTGGTTCAACAACAAGGCGGTCCACTGGGCGCGTAACGAGTCGCCCGAGTGGCGTATCCACATCATCTTCGACATTCGGCCCAAGACCCTGGCGCTGCCCTGGGACGCGTTTACGAGCGGTCCCCGTTCGGTGTTGGCGTGACCGCTTCGCCGCGTAGATCCTGGGCTGGAATCGCGCTGGAACTCTCGCCGCCGTCGCGTGGGTACCGGACCTCGGGTCGGTCGCGGCGGGCCTGCGCCGCGCGGCGCTGCTCGTCTTTGTCGTAGGCCCGCACGATCGCCTGCACCAGCGGATGACGCATGACGTCGACGTCGCTGAACCGACAGATCGAGATGCCCTCGACGTCGCGCAAAAGGGTCAAGGCGTGCGGCAAGCCGCTTCGCTGGCCGGAGGGGAGATCGATCTGGCTCGGATCGCCCGCGACGACGCACCACGTCCCGCGGCCGATACGGGTCAAGAACATCTTCATCTGATCCCGCGTGGCGTTCTGTGCCTCGTCGAGAATCACGAAGGAGTCGTGGAGCGTCCGCCCGCGCATATAGGCGAGTGGAGCGATCTCGATCGCGCCGGCCTCGATCATCTTCTGCACGCGCCCGCCCTCAAGCATGTCGAACAGCGCGTCGTACAGCGGACGCATATAGGGGCTGACCTTGTCCTCCAAGGTGCCTGGAAGAAACCCGAGGTTTTCACCGGCTTCGATCGCGGGACGGGTCAGGACGATGCGGCGAACCTGCCGCTCCATCAGCCGCCGCACGGCCATCGCCATCGCCAAGTAGGTCTTGCCAGTGCCCGCGGGGCCGACACCGAACACCAACGCCTGGCGACGCAGCGCGTCGACGTAGCGTTTTTGCGCGAGACTGCGGGGCGCGATGCCGCGGCTGTGTCCAACCCGTGGGATGATGACGTCGTCGAAGACCGCCGCCAGATCCAGCCGCGGCTCGCGAGCGACCAGTTCCAAGGCCCGACCTAGATCCGCGGCGGCGATCGGCC
Organism: uncultured Nannocystaceae bacterium; assembly: GCA_964626165.1. Taxonomy (GTDB): domain Bacteria; phylum Myxococcota_A; class Polyangia; order Nannocystales; family Nannocystaceae; genus CAZVEM01. The sequence continues at coordinate 19,227 of CAZVEM010000069.1, read as the reverse complement.
GACCAGCCCGTGAGAGCGCGACGATCTTGGCGAGCCCGGCCTCGACCGCGTCGCAGTCCGCGGCCGTACCTTCGAGCACCAGTTCATGGCCGCGCAGGTGCATCTGCACGTTGTGCACGCGGCGGATCTCGTCGGCCGCGAGGCGCGAATCCTCCTGCGTCCCAAGCCACTCAAGCCCAAGCTTGGCGTCCGCGAGGGTCAGCTTGCGGACCACGGCCTCGCTGCCACCGTCCGCGGTCGTCGGGCTCTCGCCGTCGTGCGATGCGCGTGGGCTGCTCGCGGTCCCGCCATCCGCGGCACCCTCACGGGGATCGCTGGACTGGGATTCGTTGGCGTCGAGCCGATCTTGTCCTGTGGACGTGTCTTGCTCCGGAGAGGATTGGTTCGGATCGTGTGGCAATGCAGACAGCTCCCTCGCGGGTGGTCCCACGTGGAGAGCACCGAGTCCAAGTGTTGCGCGTGACATGATACCTCTGCTGGCGACAATGGCGAACCGAGCGAATCCTGAGCCCTCTGCGGAGGAATCCACGCACGAGCGAGCGAGCGCATCGGCCGACGCGCGTGAAGTCGCCGCATCGTCAAAAGAGCCGCACGCCACCGCCGGCGCCCATGCTCCTTCGCGTCCCGTCGGAAAGCCGGAGGGGAGCGCTCCGATGGCAACGACAACGACCGCGATGCCGCGCACCGCAACCGATCTCGGTCCCCTGGTGGAGGTCATGGATCGACTCTTAGATCCGGTCTCAGGCTGCCCCTGGGACCGCGAGCAGACACTCGACTCGCTTCGACGCTACTTACTTGAAGAGAGCTTTGAGGTGCTCGCGGTCATGGGCCAGGGCACGCAGCCCGGCGCGCCCGCGCAGCAAGCCGCCGAACACCGCGATGAACTCGGCGATCTACTGTTTCAGATCGTGTTTCAATCCGCGTTGCGCCAGCGGATGGGCCATTTCGCGGTCGGCGACGTGATCGATGGAATCACGCACAAGCTAACCCGTCGCCATCCGCACGTCTTCGCGTCGCAGGACGCGAGCACTACGAGCGTTGAACCGTCCCTCGGCACGGCGGTCCCTCTGGACGCGGCCCAAGTCGAGCAGGCGTGGCATGAGATCAAGGCCAAAGAAGCCCTCGCGCGCGGTGCATCCAAGAGCAGCGACGCGGTTGGTCGCGGGCTGCCCCCCTTGCTTCGCAGCGCAAAGTTGCAGGCCCACGCCGCGCGGCTGGGATTTGACTGGCCGGACGTCGCGGGCGTTTTGAGCAAGGTTCACGAGGAACTCGCCGAGCTCGAGGCGGAGATCGAGCGAGCGGACCGGCCCGTGGTTGCGCCGCCCGATTCGGCCGCGGCGCTGGAGGTAATTGCGGCGCGGGACGCGAACGCGGTTGACGGCAACGCAGCTGCCCTCGCCGAAGAATTTGGCGATCTGCTCTTCGTGTTGGTTCGGCTCGCCGGACATCTCGGCCTGAGTGCCGAGCTGTGCCTGGAGGATGCCAATCGCAAGTTCGCGCGCCGTTTTGACGAAGTCCTCGATCGCTGCGCGCGAGCCCAGCTCGACCCCTCCCAGATCGGACTGGCGCAGCTCGATGCGTTCTGGCGCGAGGTCAAGGCCGCGGGGCGCTAAGCGATGGCACGCACGGTGTGATCGAGTACGCTAAGTGCATGGGAAAGCGCGGCGCCGCGAGGATCCTGGGGGGAGCGACCCCCGGTCCGGCTGCGCCGCTGCTCCGCACGTCAACCTCGCGCGAAGGACCCGCGGATCAGAGTCGCGCGGCCGTTGGAGGCGGCGTGGAGGGCGAAGTGCGAGCTCAGCTCGCGCCGACGGCAGCGCTGGGCAATGCGGTCGGGAACGGGGGCATCGCTGCGCGCCTCGGTTGGCGCGGGAATGTCGGCTATCGAGGTGCGGCGGCGGGGGACCCGGAGCTGGATGGGACGCTTCGCGGTCACCTGTCCGACGCAAAGGACGCGCTACGCCTCGCGGTGATCGAGCTCGACGGGGGCGGCGCTCGTGATGGAGCGAGCCAAGCCGCGCGTCGTGCCGGTGCGGTCCGCGACCTGCTACGTGAGGCCGTCGTTTCGCTGAGTCGCGCTCGACTCTACCGTCGCGAAATCTTCAGCTTTGACGTCGCGGTGGTGTACGCGGAAGAAGCGACGCTGGCGGGAGAGCTGCGGCGGCTCCGCGGTCTTCTGACATCCCTTTACTGGCGCAATCTTCGATACTTGCAGTTTGATGACGTGAACGAATCGAGGCGAAGTGCCAGCTCGCAGGGCGGCACCTTGCACGATGGACGGGCGCGACGCGGGGACTCTGGACGCGAGCGTGGCCGCGGTCGCAAGCGCTGGGATCGAAGCGAAGCCACCAGTGGGTTCGAGTCGGGTACCGCACTGACACTGCGCGGCGGGCTGGTGGAGCAGGAGCGAGCCGCGTCGGCGTCGGGCAGCGAGCGCAGCCACTTGGGATCCTCGTTGACCGCAGGCGCCCTACTGCCGTCGCCGACGGAGCATGACGACGTCGCGGTCGCTCGCTTTGTGGAGCAGATCAAGGCCGGGCGACGCCGACGCATCGCGCGATGGTCGACGCTGACGACGGTGGCGCTGGTCGCCACTGCGGTGGCCCCGGCGGCGATCACCGCTTGGGTGTTGCCGGTTGCCGCTGCTGCTGCCTGTGTTCTTCATCTCTGGCCGCGTCACGGCCGGCGCGAGCGCGAGCAGGAACCGTCCGTGCTCGGCCTGAACGCCGCATCGCCCGCCGCAGGACCAGCATTGCGCTGAAGCTCTGCGCACGCGCGTGCAAAGAGACGTACCCGGATCAGCTCTCGGGCTCGGAGGTGGTCGTGACAGGCGGTCCTGCCTCACTGGAGCTGAGCTGCTCGCCAAACTCCAACACCAGCATCGAGTAGCCGTTGGCGCCTGCTTGAAGCGAGACGCGCGGCTGCGAAGCATCACGAAGCAAGATCGTGACCACCGTATCTCTGCCACTGCGCTTGAGATCGACCGAGAGCACAGGGCTCTGGAAAAAGCTGGTGTCGAGCTTGCGCGCGTTGTTGCGGACGTTGATGGCGGTGCTGGGCAGCCTCAACGTGACGCGGCCGCCGTCTTGCGTGATCTCATGGTTGACCGGCGTCGAGAGCTGCAGGAAGACCCGCCCCACTCGTCCGGCGCCTTGAAAGCCGGTCCACGTGAGGACGGCGGATGCGCTCCCCATTTGGCGCGTCGGAAAGGGCGGAAGATTTTGGCCGGCGAGCGTGACGCCTTGGTAGTAGCCGATCGGATTGAGCTGCGGATATACCTGCTCGGCGGTGCGCACGTAGTTGGGCTCGGATGCGCCCTTCTTGCTGTATCCCCAGGCGTTCGACACGTCCTCACTGAGCGTGCGCTGGTCGATGACCGGCACTCCGCCGTCGGAACCTCCGCCCGAACTCGTCCCCGAGTCGCCTGCAGGCGCTGGGGGAGGCGGACCGCCGGCATCGCCGACGGGCACCCCTGCAGGGCGATCCGTGGGAGGCGTCGGCGGCGGCGGCGGGGCAGCGCTTGCGACCGCGGGAACCGCCACCGAAGCGATCGCAAGAGCTACGGCTTGAAGATCGAGTCTGCGCACGCGGGGATCTTAGCGCGCCACGGCCGAGCCCCGCAAAGAATGGGCGTGTCGGGGGTCATTGGGGTCCGCTCCGTGCTCGCGGCCCGGCGCAAGCACGGCGGACCGCAGCGGCCCCACCAGGTGAAATGAGCCGCAGACCAGCACGCGCTCGCCGGCTTGAGCCTTCTCGATCACGTGGACGGCGAGCGCTTGCGTGGAGATCGAGGTGCTCGCGGTGGACCCCTCCGGTGCCCCGCGGGGCCGATCTTGGGCCCGATCCCGGGCCTCAGGCTCGGTGAAAAGCGCGGACTGCGGAGTCTGTTCCCCACCCTCGGAATCGAGCCACCACGTTCGACACCGGGCAACGCCGAGCACATGCGCCCGCGCCGGGATGAGGTCGCTTGCACGACCGGGCTCTTCCCCCAGGGACGGGACGGGTTCCTGCGCGGCCGGAATGGACGGCACCTGGGCACCTTGCCTCGTGACCCCAGAATCGTCGCGAGCAGCTGGCGTCCTTGGGGCCGCGCCGCCCTCAAGCACGACGTGCCACAGCTCGATGCCCGCGAGCAAGGGGGCGAGGGCCTCGATCATGCCCAGCGCATCTTTGTCGGCGAGGGCACCAAACACGAGGATGCTCGGTCGCCAGTCCGTGAGTGCCTGCACGGCCGCGGTCAGTGCACGCACGCCGTCGGGGTTGTGCGCGACATCGACCAACACGGCACCGCTCGCAGCGAAGCTTGGGGCCACGGCCTCCTGAGCGTCTTGGCCGGGCAAGCGCGTCACGCCTCGGGCCGCGGGCGGCCACAGCCACTCAAAGCGCCCGGGCCACTGGACGTTGTCGATGTCCACGAGGCTCGGCGGATCCTGGGCGAGATCGGGAAATCGCCGGCAGAGGGCCGCGATGCCGGCGAGCGCAAGTCCGGCATTTTCGCGCTGATGTTCGCCCCACAGCCTCGTGGGCGGTCGCTCCGTCGCTGCGCTGAGTTCGAGCGCATCGCCGACCCCGGCCGCGTGCTGACGCAGGACTGCCAGCACGCCCGGAGTCTGTGCTTGGCTGATGGCGTGCCCACCGGGCTCTAGGATTGCGATTTTCTCCGCGGCGATGGCTTCCAGCGTTGAGCCCAACCACTGCTGGTGATCGAGGCCGATGCGGGCGATGAGCACAACGTCGCGTCGGCGTAGCCGCGTCGAGTCCAGTCGTCCGCCCAGGCCAGCCTCAAGCACCAGCGCATGCACGCCCGATTCACGGAAGCAGCAGAGCGCGGCAAGAGTCAGGATCTCAAAGAACGTGAGCGCGACACCGGCCTGGCGCTCGGCGGACTGCACGAGCTCAAGGGCGGCGTCGAGCATCGGCGCGGACACCATGTGCCCGTCGATGCGCACGCGCTCTTCCACCTCAGAGAGGTGCGGGCTGGTGAACAGGCCCACGCGAATCCCCCTGCCCTGCAGCCCGTGGGCGACCATTGCCGCTGTCGACCCCTTGCCGTTGGTGCCGACGATCGACACACAGGGCAAACCCTCGCAAGGCTGGCCCAGGCGCCCATCGACAGCTCTCAACGCATCCAGCCCGAGACGTACGCCAAAGCGCCGCCGACCAAACAGCTCCGCACGATCCACGGTCGCGCTCTCTCCCTTTCAGGCGCTCCCGAACCTTGAGGCCCCTTAGGCCGAAGGCGCGGGCGATTCTTGTCCAGCGCTGCTGCTGGCAGCGGTCGAGCTGAGATCGTTGGTCAACATGCGGCAGACCTGCCCCAGGTATCGACGCAACTCGATGCGCGACACGATCGCGTCGATCATGCCGTGTTCCAGCAAGAACTCCGAGCGTTGGAAACCTTCCGGCAGCTCTTGGCCGATGGTTTGCTGGATCACGCGAGGACCGGCAAAGCCGATCAGTGCATTGGGTTCCGCGACGATGACGTCGCCCAGGAACGCAAAGCTTGCTGCGACGCCACCGGTCGTCGGGTGCAGTAGCACCGAGATATAGGGCAGCTTGACGTCGCGCAGCTTGGCGCGCGCCGCCGAGGTCTTGGCCATCTGCATCAAGCTCAAGATGCCCTCTTGCATGCGCGCACCGCCGCTGGCGTTGAACACGATCGCGGGGCAGTTGCGCTCGGCCGCGCGCTCTAAAACGCGGGTGACCTTCTCACCAACGACCGAGCCCATCGAGCCACCCATGAACTCGAACGCGAAGAAACCGACGCTGACGGTGACGCCATCGACACGGCCCATGCCGGAGACAAACGCGTCGGTGTACTGACTCGACTTCATCGCCGCCTCCACGCGCTCTGCGTAGGGCTTCTGATCGGTGAAGCCGAGTGGATCACCGGAGCGAATCTCCGTGTCGAGCTCTTCCCAGGAGCCCTTGTCGAGCACCGATCCGATGCGCTCCTTGGTCGGCTGAAGGTGGTGGTGACCGCAGGCCTTGCACACGCGCAGGTTGGCGATCAGGTCCTCGGTCTGCGAGATGTCGCCGCAGGAATCGCACTTGCTCCACAGTCCCTTCGGGACCGAGACCTTGCTTTCCGCGCTCGCCGTGCGGTTGAGCGCTTCTTTTTTTCGTGTCCACCAGGCCATAGGAGGACGCCGATGATGTCCGGTCGCTGCCCGACGAGCAACCGTGCAGGGAATCTCACGGATCGCGAACTGCGTTTCACGCGCATCCTGCGACCTCAAGAGCGCGTTGCGCCTCGTTCCAAGCGCCGTCCGTGCCTCCCCCATTGCCCGACCTCGCGCCGCGCTGCTAATGCGCGTCGCATGTCGACACCGCCCGATCCGAGCGCGCGCGCCAACCTCAGCTATGCGGCCAGCGGCGTGGACATCGACGCGGGCAATCAAGCGGTCGCGCGTATGCGTCGGCACGTCGCGAGCACGCGTCGCCCCGAACAACTCGACGCGATCGGTGGATTCGCCGGCATGTTCCGCGTGCCGGCCGGCTTCCGCGAGCCGGTGCTCGTCTCGTGCGCCGATGGTGTCGGCAGCAAGTTGCTGGTCGCGATCGCGATGGACCGACACAGCACCGTCGGCATCGATCTGGTCGCGATGAACGTCAACGACCTGCTGGTCACCGGCGCAGAGCCGCTTTTTTTGCTCGACTACATCGCGACCCACAAGGTCGTCCCCGAACAGATCGAAGCCATCGTCGAGGGCATCTGTGAAGGCTGTCGTCAGTCCGGAGCGAGCTTGCTCGGGGGCGAGACCGCCGAACTGCCCGATCTCTACACGCCGGGGCACTACGACCTCGCGGCCACGGCCGTCGGTGTCGTGGAAGCCGATGCGGTCTGGTCGCCAACGCGCTCGCGCGCGGGCGATGTCGTCTTGGCCCTCCCCTCGTCCGGCCTTCATTCCAACGGCTATAGCCTCGCCCGCAAGGCGCTGCTGAGTTCAGAGCACGCAGGCCTGCGTCTCGAAGACCCGCTGCCCGGCGGCAAGGGAGAGACTGTGGGTGAGGCGCTGCTTGTGCCCACTCGCATCTACGCCGCCGCGTTCTCCGTCCTCCGCAAGTTCGGCACGGGTGCAGTTCACGGAGCCGCGCACATCACTGGCGGCGGCTTGATCGAGAATCCTCCGCGCTGCATCACGCAGGACCTCGCCTTTGAGCTCGACCTTCGCGACGTGCCGATGCCCGCGATTGCGCGAGCGATCGCGGCGCAAGGCGTCGGCGTGCACGAGATGCGCCGCACCTTTAACTGCGGCATCGGCATGCTGGTGCTCGTCGCACAGGACGCTGTCACTGACGTTCGCAGCGCGCTGGAGGCCGCCGGAGAGGCGACGCAGGTCGTCGGTCAGCTCGTCGCGCGTGCCAGCGATGACCAAGCTCAGGTACGATTCGTCGAGTAGCGAGCACGCGGGGCACCTCTGGCGACCACCAACCACTACGACCTGATCGTCATCGGCGATGATATCGCGGGGCTGGTCGCGGCCGCCCTCGTCGCGCGACGGGGTCGACGCGTCTTGGTGGTGCCGCAAGGTCCGGTCGATGGCCTCTACAAGGTCGGTTCTCGGACCCTCGCGCTTGACACGGCGCCCTTCGTGCACGCGAGCACGCCGGCCGTCGTGCGGGTCTTTGAGGAGTTGGGATCCTGGACGCAGCTTCGCCGCGAGTTCACTCGCGTCGAGGGCATGACCCACTGGGCGATCGGGGACAGTCGTCTCGATCTCGACGGCGCCAGCGCACGCGAACTGCATGAGTGCCAGCGAGAGTGGCCGCGCACGCCGGTCGATCTCGCCCTCGCGGGTCGCGTTGCTCCTGCCGCACAGAGTTCGGACCTCTTGGAGGCCGCCTTTGGCAGTGACGCGGCGCTCGCCCCGGATGGTTTTTGGGCGCGACGATTTCTTGCACGCGTGGCGGGGCAGATGCCGAGCGAGTCGCTCGATGAGCTCGCCCCGCTGGCACCTGATCATCCGCTGCGCTGCACGACCGTCGCGCTGCAACCATGGCTTGCGGACCTCTCGCCGGCGCAGCTTGGCAAGGCCGCGCAACTGCGTCTCGTCAACCTCTGGAACGCGGGCGCGGAAGACCGGGTGGGCGGGCGTGCCGGCCTGCGCCAGCACCTGATCCAGCGCATCGAGCAGCGCAGCGGGGAGGTCAAGGCCGGCCTTCGCGTCGCCGAGATCCTGCAAAAGCGCGGGCGCGTCGCCGGAGTGACCCTGCTTGGAAAGCGCGATCGCTACGGTGCCGAGCACATCGTGATCGCGACCGATCCGGCGCGACTCTTGGATGGGCCGCTCGAGGCCGAGTCGCTCTCGCGGCCACTCGCCGTCACGCTCGCCGGCCTCCGCCCCGTCGCGTATCGCTACGTGCTGCATCTCGAGGTTGCCGAGCAAGGCATCGGACCCGGTTTTGCGGGGACGGTGATCTGTGTGCCCGAGGGCGTCGACGCCCAAACGCTGCGGCTCCAGCACGGCATCGGCACCATCTACGTTCGCCCCGTGGAGGCCCGCGTCGCGGAGCGCCGTGAAGATGGCGTCCGTTCGATCTCGATCACCGCGATGATCTCTCCATTCGCTGAGCGAGAGACCCTGCGCGAGCGCGTGCTGGAGGAGCTGGATCGCCGCGGCATCCTGCCCTTCGCCGCACAGCACACGCGTTTTGTGCACTCTCCCCACGACGGACGACCCGCGACCGATGGCGCCGGCCAGCCGCTTCGCGAACCCGGCCTACCGCTCTCCGTCCCCCTTCCAATGGACGCGATCTGGTCGAGCGTCGGCCCCTCCTCCCTCGGCGTCGGCCTGCTCCCGCACAGCTCGGATATCCGCAACCTGGCCTTTGCGGGCCGACTGAGCCTGCCGGGGCTCGGTCTGGAAGGCGAGTTCGTCGCGGGTCATGTCGCCGCGGGCGCCATCGTCGGCGCCTCACGCGGAGGACTCGCTCGTAGCCTCCTCATCGGCCGATCTTGACGCGCGGCGGCGAAATCTTCAGCGCACTGCGTTAGGGCAGCGCCTTTTCGATCTTGCTGATTAGGTCGGCGATCTGAAAGGGCTTGGTCACGTAAAAGCGCGCCCCGACGTTGATGCCGTCGATCATGCTGCGCGCGTCGTTTTTGGCCGTCAGGATGATGATCGGGATCGGTTGGGTGTCCCCGTGCCCTTTGATCGCCTTGACGAAGGTCATGCCGTCGAGACGAGGCATCATCAAGTCGACCAGAATGAGATCGGGTCGCATCCGCTCCAGCACGGTCAGCCCGTCTAACCCATCGGTCGCGAGCGTCACGCGGTAGCCCTTCGCCTGGAGCGACTTGTCCAGGAGCGTCCGAACCGCCGGATCGTCCTCGATTACGAGGATGTGCTCATTCGCCATCAAGTGGACGGGTACCACGGATTGGGCGCCTGCGCATCTGGAACCGGGGCCAGCCGCGCTCTCGGCGATGCACCCGAGGTCGCGCCGGCTGCGGGAGATCTCGCCATGGCTGCCGCGCTGCGCGAGGCCATCGCGCCCTGCGCTTGCAGGTCCGGCCGCCCACAGCCGAGCGCCTGAACAGTGTTCGCCATGTGCTACAAGCGGCTCGCGAGCAAATCGCCCGACGACGCCATGCTCAAGACCCTCATATTTGGCCTCCTCGTCATTCTGGCGCACGTGCTGTTCCTGCTCAGCATGCGCCATCTCGTGCGCATCGCTGCGCTGGGCAAGCCCGCCGACCTCAAGGAGAGCTGGGGGCAACGAATTGCCAGCCTGATGGCGTTCTTCTTTGGCCAGCGCAAGGTCATGGAGGAGCGCTCAAGTTGGCATCACCTCGCGATTTACTGGGGTTTCCTCGTCCTTGCCTTCGCGACGACGGACATGCTGCTCAACGGACTGCTCGGCGAGATCATCCCCGGCTTTAATCTCGGCTTTATCGTCGGCTCCACGATCTACACGGCGATTAAAGCCGCCGTCGACGTCGCCAACTTCGTCGTGCTGTGCGCCCTGCTGTGGGCGTTCTTCCGCCGCATCGTGATTCGGCCGCCCTTTGTGCCCGTCAGCCTTGACGCGATGCTGATTCTCGGTGGCATCACCACGTTGGTGCTGACGCACTACGGGCACCATGGTTGGCACATGGCCGCGCAGGGCCAGGTCGAGTCGGGCTCGATCGTATCGCTCAAGCTCGGCGAGATTATCGGTCTGTATCGTCGAGGCCCGGGTGATGTGCTCTATCCCTCCGTCAACACGCACTGGGCCCACATCGCGTCCGAAGTGCACTGGTGGGGCCACATGGGCATCATTCTCGCGTTCCTCAACTACCTTCCCTACTCCAAGCACATCCACGTGCTTGGATCGGGCCCCAACATCTTGCTGCGCAAGCAGGGCCAGCGCGGTGCGATGCCCAAGCTCAAGCTCTTTGAGGTCGGCGAAGACGGCGAGGATGGCGATCCGCTGCTCGACAACTGGGGCGTGGGTCGCATCGAAGACTTCGACTGGAAGAGCCTGATCGACAACTACGCGTGCACCGAATGCGCTCGCTGTACGACCTACTGCCCTGCGTTCGCGACCGACAAGCCGCTCTCACCGATGCACCTCATCCACGACCTCAAGGACGAGATGAAGGCCCGCGGCTCGCTCCTCCTGGACATCAAGGACCTCGGCGCACCGCTGCCCAAGGCCGTGGAGGACGAAGAAGTCGAGCTGCCCGCTGGTGTCGACAAGGTCCGTCTGGAGGGCATCAAGAAGGCGCTGGAAGACCTACCTCCCCTCGTCGGTGGCCGGATCAAGGACGAGACTCTCTGGTCCTGCACGACCTGCGGCGCGTGCCAGGAGGTCTGCCCGGTCTTTATCGACCATCCACTCAAGATCCTGCAGATGCGCACCTGGATCGTGCTCAACGACGAGAGCGGACGGACACCCGGTGAGGCGGTCAGCGTGATCCGCAATATCGCCGACGGCCAGGGCAATCCCTGGAACATGTCCCGGAGCCAGCGCATGGACTGGGCCAATGGCCTGGACGTCCCCACCCTCGCTGACAACCCCGACGCGGAGTACCTGTACTTCGTCGGTTGTGCGGGCGCCTACGATGACGGGGCCAAGAAGACCACGCGCTCCCTCATCACCATCCTCAAGGCAGCGGGCGTGTCCTATGCGGTGCTCGGCGACGAGGAGATCTGTACCGGCGACACCGTGCGCCGACTCGGGGATGAGATGAACTTCCAGCTCATGGCCAAGATGCAAGTCGAGACCATGAACACCTACAAGGTCAAGAAGGTCATCACGAGCTGCCCGCACTGCTTCCACGTGATCCGCAACGAGTACCCCCAATTTGGCGGCAACTACGAGGTCGTGCATCACAGCGAGCTGATCCAGGACGGCAAGCTCAAGGTCGACGCCCCGCTGAGCAAGAAGGTCACCTACCACGACTCGTGCTATCTGGGCCGCTGGAATCAAGTTTACGACGCGCCCCGTGATGCGCTTCGGGCCGCGATGGGCGGCCAGGCCCCCGTCGAGCTTGGCCGCAGCAGAGAACATGGATTTTGCTGCGGTGCCGGAGGCGGACGCATGTGGATGGAGGAAGAGCCCGAAAAGCGCGTCAACATCAACCGCAGTAAGGAGATCGTGGACGCCAATGTCGGCGCGGTCGCGGTCGGCTGTCCCTTCTGCAAGACCATGATCAGCGACGGCATGAAGCACTTTGGCAAGGACGAGGAGATCGAGGTGCTCGACATCGCTCAGATCGTCGCGGGAACGCTCAGGGCCGCTCCGAAAGCGGACGCCGCCGCGAGCGAGACAGAGGGCGCCAGCGCATGAGTCACGATGCCGCATCGGCTGGGAATGCGACCGGATCATCCGACCGCGTCGCGATGCTGCGCGAGCTCGCAGAGCGTGAGCTCTCGCCGCAGCTGCTCGAAGTGCACGACGACTCCCATGGTCATGCCGGTCGAGCCGGGACGCAGTCTCATCTTCGGGTGATCGTCGTCAGTCAACGCTTCGAAGGCATGAACCTGGTTGCACGCCATCGCGTCGTCAATCAGGTCGCCGCGCCCGTCTTTGCACTGGGACTCCACGCCCTCGCGATTCGGGCGATGACGCCGGCTGAGTGGGTCGCCAAGAACGGCGAGACCCTGCCTCCGCCGCCCTGTAGCCACGCTCGCTGAGCGCTGACGACCGAGCGCTCCGCTGGCAGCGCCGGTTTGCCGGGGCCTCCTTGGCACCGGCGCATGCAGCGTGCATCATGCTGCCATGCTGGTGACCAAGGTCGTACGTCGCAATGCATGGGGAGCATGCCTCGTCGTCGTGGGCGTGCTCGCCCTGGGGTGCAGCAAGCCTGAAGAGGGCGGCAAGGTCTCCTTGGAAGACGCGCCTGGAGTCTCCGCTTCGCTCGTCTGCGACGCGCTGTATTCCTGCGAATGCGCGGCTCAGATGGCGATCTACGGCAGCCTGGCGAGCTGTGAGTCGAGCGTCGAGGCCTTCGCGCAGGGATTGCTCGATGCCGGTGTTGCCGAGGGCTACACCTACAACGAAACCTGCATCGCCGAGCTCGGCGACGCCTACGCCACGATCGGATGTCTGGCCATCGATGAGGTCAGCTATGAAGTTGCGACGGACGCAAGCTTCGCGGATGCCTATGCGAACTACGCCGAATGCAAGCTCTTTTACGGGGACGGCGAGGCGGGCGAGAACTGCACAGTCTTTACCTACATGCAGCAGCCCTACGGCGATAGCTGCGTCGCTGATCTGGCCTGTAACGCGGGCAAGTGTCGCAACGGCAACATCTATGGCGACGGCGGTGAAGGAGAGAGCTGCGAACTCGCGACCCAAAACTGCACCAGCGGTCTGGCTTGTGTCCCACTTGAGACCCTCACGGATACCCGCTGCGCCGACCTCCCTGGCCCCGGAGGTACGTGTTTGGGGATCGCGAACGCGTGTGACTCCAACAGCTACTGCGATCAGGTGAGCAAGAAGTGCACCTCCCTCCCAGGCCCAGGCGATGCTTGCGCTCCCATGGGGAACCCCTTTGCCTTCGACGCGCGCTGCCGCTACGGCTCGTTTTGCACCGGTGGGTCCAACGACCCAGGAACCTGCGTCGCGCTACCGGACGCGGGCGAGCCTTGCGAGGCAAGCACCTGCGCGCCAGGCAACTACTGCGACAACAACGTCTGCTCGCCCTCGCCCGCCGCCGTCTGCTCGGCGTCGTTTTAGTTCACGCGAGCGCCCACAGGGGTTCGTAAGCGGCCTGCTAGTAAGCGACCGCGAGGCCGCCGTCTCGGGCCATATCGGCGACCGCTCGATAGCCACCGCTCTTGGGATCGACCTCGATGCAGTTGGCGTGGCCAATGCGATCCCAGGTGTCGAGCTTATGCCCCTTGCCCTTGAGCGCCTCCTGAAGGTCCATAGGGACGGCGGACTCGATCAGGATCCGATCGGGAAGCCACTGGTGATGCATCCGTGGCCCACGAACGGCCTGCGTGATGGTGCGGTCATGATCGACGATCTGCAGCAGGATCTGGCCAACCGTCGTGGAGATCGTCGGTCCGCCAGGGGAGCCGAGGACCGCGCGGAGCTTGCCGTCCTTGACGACGATCGTGGGCGTCATCGAGCTGAGCATCCGCTTGCCGGGTTCGATGCCGTTTTGTGGTCCCTGCACCAGCCCAAACATGTTGGGTGAGCCGGGCTTGACCGTAAAGTCGTCCATCTCGTTGTTGAGAATCAGCCCCGTGCCCGGAATCATGAGTTTTGAGCCAAATCCACCATTGAGGGTGAAGGTGTTGGCGACAGCGTTCCCCTCATCGTCGACGACCGAGAAGTGGGTGGTCTGCAGGGACTCCGATGCAGGCGGAAGGCCAGAGCCGACGCGATCAGATGGCGTTGCGTGCTCGCGATCGATGTCGTCCATGCGTCGGCCGATATAGGTGCGGTCGGTGAGCTGTGCGACCGGGACATCGACAAAGTCTGGATCACCGAGCAGCAGGTTGCGATCCGCGTAGATGCGGCGCAGCGCCTCGGCGTAAAGGTGCGCGGACATCGGCGACTGCCACGGGAGCTTCCACATCTCTAAATGCTCACTTGCCGCCAAGAGTTGCCGCAGCACGATGCCGCCCGCCGAGGGCGGTGGCATCGCGAGAATCTCGTGCCCGCGATACTCAAAACGCAGCGGCGTGCGGACCTTCGCGACGTAATTGGCGAGGTCGTCCTCGGTCCAGATGCCGCCCATGGCCTGCACTTTGGCTGCGAGGTCGCGCGCGAAGGGACCCTCGTAGAATGCCCGTGGGCCGCCATCTGCGATGATCTCAAGGGTTTTGGCGAGTTCGGGCTGGACGAAGAGCGAGCCTTCTGGATAGGGCTTGCCTGATGCATCGGTGAAGTACTTCGCCGAATCGAGAAAGCCGAGCTCAGTCATGCGCTTGACTGCACCTTCGATGTCTTCTGCATGGAAGGAATCAATGACATGGCCTTCCTTTGCCAGACGGATCGCCGGCGCGATCACGCGCGCCCAAGGCAACTTGCCGTGCTTGTGGTGGGCGAGGGCAAAGCCGGCCACGTTGCCCGGGATTCCGGCCGCCAGCGCCCCGATGCGACTCTTGTCCGTCGGCGTGCCCGCGGCATCGAGATACATGTCGCGGCTCGCTTTGCCCGGCGCGACTTCGCGGTAGTCGATTGCAAAGGTCTCGCCGTTGGCAAGACGCACCACCATGAAGCCGCCGCCACCGAGGTTGCCGGCGCTTGGATGCGTGACCGCAAGCGCGAAGCCAACGGCGACGGCTGCGTCGATCGCGTTGCCTCCTGCCTGAAGGATCTCCAGGCCCGCCATGCTCGCGTTGGCCTCCGCCGAGGTCACCGCACCGTGGACGCCCACCGCTTCGTCGACGTCTTCTTTGCGGTGCTCGGGGAGCGACCGCGCCTTGTCGGCCTGCGCGCTCCCGTCGGGGTTCTCGTGGTGACCGTGGCGTGCCGCGCGGGGCTCACACGCACCGCCGATCGCCAAGAGGCCCGCGAGCACTACACCCAGGCCGAGGCGGGTGGAGGGCCGGCGCGCGCGCGCGCCTCCCTGCCCCCTCGTCAGGCCCCGGTCGGCGGCAGATTGCGAAGTCTCAGAATCGCTCACGGGCGCAAGCTAGCAGCCCCGCGGCCAAGCTACATGGCCGATCGACAGGCCGAGCCGAACGCGGCGAGGAACGCCGTGATCCCCGGTGCGGACGCATGCCGACTCGAAGCATCCCGATCGGCGGCCACGACACGAGTCGCTTCGCAGCCCAATCACGGCCCCGATTCCATCCACCTCTGCTAGTCCCCTGGAGCAGGGATTTCTTGAAGAAGTCCAGGGGACTGGAGGGCGAAGCCCGACCGCGGGGAGGGGCTGCGAGGCCCCTGCATGAAACCGTAAAGCTAGTCCCAGCTAGTCCCTTTGATCCGAAGTTTTGCAAGGAACTTCGGATCAAGGGGCCTAGGGTGGCCGCCGGGCGGATGCGGTGCCCCGATGCAAGCGCCCCGCGCTGACCGTGCACGGATTTTCGATCGATGCATCTTGACCCGGCGGGCCAGGCCGGGCATCTTCGCGGCCCCAATCATACGGCCCCATGGTCTAGAGGTCAGGACGGCGGCCTCTCACGTCGCAAGCTCGGGTTCAATTCCCGGTGGGGTCACACAGAGAGGGAAGCAGCGGGCGGTTTTTCAGACCGACCGCTGCTTTTCTTTGGGCCTTGGCGGTGCTTGGAGCCGAACCGCGACGGGTCCAAGCGATTGTGCGGCCGATGTGCCCACGCCGCGTGACGCGACGGATCTGCGTCGCTGCGCGGGCCGACGGCGCGCGAAACCGCAGGATCGCTGCCAAGTTCGGGACTGTCGGCTAGTTTCCGGGCAATGGCCGAAGGTCGAGGCAGAGGCGAGGCGCCGCGGCCCGCCGCGAAGGTATGGGCGGATGGCGACGATCTCGCCCCCGATGTCGAGTTGGCCGTCGATCGATCCTGCGTCGTCGTGAGTCTGCCGCATACCGGTCTGGCGTGGCCGCGAGCGCTCGGTCCCGCGCCGCGAGTCAGCCTGCCCCAGCATGCGGACCATGCCGTCGACCTGCTGTACGAAGGGGCGCCGGCAACCATCGTGCGCGCCCGCTGGAGTCGACTCGTCGTCGACCTCAACCGCGCTCCCGATGACATCAACCCGGAGATCGTCCCCGATCACCCCGCTCCGCGGCCGCGGTTGCGGCCCGGGGACCACGATGCCGCCCCGGGTCCGCTCGGCCGACACCGGGGCGTGATTTGGACCCACGCATTCGGCGAGATCCCGCTGGTGCTGCTGCCACTGAGTGCCGAACATGTTACCATGCGCATCCAGCGCTATCACAAACCCTATTGGGACTCGGTCGAGCGCGCGATGGAACGCGCGCGCGCCCAGTTCGGCCGCTGCTGCCTCTTGGACGCCCACAGCATGCCAAGCGTGGCCGGCGGAGACATTGTGCTGGGCACCTTGGATGGGTCGAGCTGCCGGCCTGAGGTGCTCGAATGTGCCCTTGAGCTCCTTAGGTCCAGGACCGGACTGCGCATCTCGGTCGACCGTCCCTATCGCGGCGGGGCGATTCTTCGCCGCTTCGGTAGACCGCAGTCCGGGCACGACGCGTTGCAGGTCGAGGTCAATCGGGCCCTCTACATGGATGAGGTCACCCTTCGCCCTTGGCTCTCACGATGCGATGCCCCAAGTCATCACCGCGCTCACAGCGTCGCCCAGCGCCGGATGGTGGAGTTGCACCTCGCACTCCGGGCCCTCTGTCACGAGCTTCATCTGCTATGCTCGGAGAGTCTGACACGGTGAGCAGCTTTGGGATGAGCCCTCCGGGCTCGCGTCCCCTTCGGACCGCGTTCTTCGCGGCCGAATCCCATGCGTGCGACGTTGCTCGTCCCACGCGTCCTCTCAGGCGCTCCCCACATGGCATCTTCCAGTCGCACCGCGGACTCGCGCGTCGACTGCTCGCTGTTCTCCCGCGCGCTTGGACTACATCGCCCCTCGATTACGTAATACGCGACACGACTCCGCGGACCGAGATCAAGACACGCACGGGCTGCCGCGCGGACCGACCGCACCACGAGTCGCGCACATGGAGCGCAGGTACCCAAATCTCGCGGATTCCGAATCGTACGAACGCTTGCTGATGCGGCCTGCCGCACGCTACACTTCCGCTCGCCTCGACGTGGCAGCGGGCAACACGAAGAGCAAGGAACAAAGCAATGGCCAACCCGAACCGAGACGACGCAGACGCATTTGACGACTTGCTTGGACAGCTTGTCGATGAGCTGGCGATGACACCTGCTTCCGAGCCGGAAGCAGAGGTTGCAGGTGCAGCCAGCGTGCCTCTGATCCCCGCTCCGCCTCCACCGGAAGTGCCCGAGGTTGCAGCTGCAGCTACACCGCCGCCGGCGAACAACACGTTGATGATCGCGGGCATCGTTGTCGGCGGCATCGTGGTGCTCTCGGTTGCGGCGATGTTGATCGTTGCGCCGATGCTCAAGCCCGCCGAGCCGGCGCCGCAAGCGGCGAATACTCCGCCGCCGGCGGCACCCGCCAATCCGGCGCCCGCCCCCGAGGCGCTACCCCAGACCCCGGGAGCAACGCCGGCCGCCGGTCAGCCGCCCGCCGCTGGCGTCGCGGGTCAGCCACCCACGCCCGCCGTCGGCCCCGATGGTCAGCCGCTCCCCGCAGGCACCACGCCTCCCGCAGTTGGACCTGATGGTCAGCCCCTGCCGGCAGCGGATGGCACGGCGACCCCGCCCGCCGACGGTACTGCGACGCCTCCGGCTGATCCGGCGCCCGCCAAGAAGCCGGCGAAGAAGCCGGCGAAGAAGCCAAGCGGCAATAAGACCGGTGGCGAGACGACCAAGAAGAAGGACTCCTTCGAGGATCTCTAGTCGCGCACGGGGCTTGCGTTGCCGTCGTGCAGAACACGGCTCTCGCACACGCAGCACGCAACACTTCGCACCGGACGGCGCTTGAGAGCGCTCCCCTCAACGACACCCCACACGCCATCTCCAGAGCTTGGCGTGTCGTTGACAGACAGAGAGACGCGAGGAACGGCCTCGCGCACAGATCATCGGCTCCCCAGCAAGAGAACATCAAGACCATGTCGCGACGCCTGAGTGCATCTCTCACCGCCCTTCTCGTGATCCCCTGCTTCGCCGGGATGCCGCAGCTTGCCTATGCGCAAGTGCCCCCACCGCCGAGTGGATCGGCACCCGCGGCTCCGCCTGCGGCTGCCCCTGCCGAGATGACCGAAGACCAGAAGCTGGAGAAGGCCAAGGGTCTTTACAGTGAGGCGGAGACGGCCTTCGCAGCAGGCGATTACGCGACCGCGGTGACCAAGTACGAGGAGGCCTATTACCTCGTGCCCGGTAAGCACGGCTTCGCGCACAAGGTCGGTATCACCGCGTGGAAGCTTGGTGACTGCACCAAGGCAGATCAGTACCTCAAGCACTACGTCCACTACGAGGATCAGCGCGAGAAGAACGCCAACAAGCTCGACGAGAGCACCAAGATCCTTGGTGAGATCGCGGCTTCCGGTTGCGCTGCGGCTCCCGAGCCGACTCCCACCACCAGCCCCGCGACGCCGGTCGAGGACAAGGACGACGGTCCCGACCTGACCAGCAACAGGGACAAGCGCGACAAGGCCAACCAAGACGCCGCAGATGAGAACGCCAAGAGCAAGAAGGGCCTCCTGATCGGTGGCGCCGTGCTTGTCTCGCTCGGCGTGATCGGTGCGGGCGCGGGCGCGGGCCTCCTCGTCGTTGCCAAGGGCAATGCCGACGATCTCGCCAGTGCGAGTGCCGCGACGGGCTCGGGCTTCTCGCAGTCCGAGTACAGCGACTTCTCGGACAAGGATCAGGGCCTCAAGGGCCTCAATGCCGGCGGTATCGCGATGCTGGCGGTCGGTGGCGCGATGCTGATTGGTGGCGGCGTCATGATCGGCCTCCACGTTGCCAAGAAGAAGCGCGAAGGCGGAAGCAATGCGCGTCTCCAGGGCGTTGGCCCGATGGTCCTCAACGGTGGCGCTGGCGCCTCCGCGAGCATTCGGTTCTAGCTTGAAGGTCGCGCGCTCCCGAGCTGCCGCTCCCTCATCCGCCGGAAGGTCCGCCGGAAGGTCGACGGCAAGCTGCAGTCAGAAGTTGAGCGTTGCGTAGATGGCTCGAGGAACGCCTCGCCCCGAGCGAATCAGGAAGGATGCGAGCCGGGTTTTATCCGGCTCGCATCGCGACATCATGGCGCGTCGACTGGATC
>CAZVEM010000068.1:0-20378 GCA_964626165.1 uncultured Nannocystaceae bacterium | reverse complement strand
GCCGCCGCCCCGGCAGCCCCCAACGTCGTCGTCCGGGGCGGGCCATCCCGCCTCCGCTATCACGGCGTCGCCCCTTTGGCCCCTGGTCGCCATCCCCTGCTGGATTCGTGGCGCTGGAACCTCACCCTTCGTCGCGCAGGCATGTAGAGGTGTTTGCCGGCGGCGTGATGCTGGCCTGCTTGATGTGAAAGATCAGGTTCGAAGCTGCGTTGACGGGCGATGATCCGTTCGTCGGCGCTTAGGTTGGACTATGACTGCCCGATCGCGGCCAAGGTCGACGTGTCGCGGCACTGCGACCACTGCAACGAGAGGGTGCATGATCTCTCGTCGATGACCGAGCGCGAGGTTCGGGCGCTGTTTCGTCAACATGAGGGTCAGAGGATTTGCATCTTCTATCGGATCGACGCGAATCAGTATCTGGAGCTGCGTCCCGAGCCGCGGGTTCCGAGTCATCTTCCGGCCCTCGCGATGGCGTTGAGTGCACTTGCCTGCGCTCCCACCGTGGCGGAACAACACCCAGAGGACCCCACGCAGAACGTCGCCCGCGTCGGCACGGAGATCGAGGTCACCACCGCTCGTCGAGACCCCGATCTCGCGGAGCGCACCCGTAGCTTCCCCGTCCCCTCCCACAGCGAAGTTGACCGAGGGGCGGGCTGGCATGATGGGGATGAGGTCGGTCTCCTGATCGAGAATCCTGATGCGTTCAAGTTCGCGGTTGCGCGTGCTCGGTCCGGCACTGTCGAGCCGCAGCCAGAAGCGACCGAGGCGGCTTGCCCAGTCAAGGTAGGCACAAGAGGGAGGGCCCCGCAAGGCGCAAAGGAACCCCGCTCAGATGAGAGCGCCGATGTGAAAGGCACGGAAACCGCGGAAGGGAGGTCGTCTGAGCAAGGAGGTTTTAGCCTCGGCGGTTACTCCGTTCCCGAGGATCGTCTCCTGACGGAAAACGGGGTCACGACCCAACCGACTGTTGAGCTCATTCGGGCGCAGCGAAACAAGGCCCGCGCCCGGCGAGAGCGACGCGCACAAGAACGCAAGAGTCGTGGCCGGCACACGTAGACTGGCAAAGAACCCCGCGCAGCACATGGCGGCGCACTCACCGAGCTACCCCGGGTTGTTCGTCGGTCACGTACGCTCGCTACGCTCCCTCCTCGTGACTCGGTGTGCATAGCGAAAGCCGAACGCTCATCTCACGTTGAGCCTGCGTGATTCGATCCTCCGCGCTCCGCTTGGCATTTCACTGTCCGATTGCGACAGAGATTGATCTGTCTCGACCCTGCGAGGTCTGCAACGAGAAGGTCCATGACCTCTCGTCGATGACGGAGCGCGAGGTACGGGCGCTGCTTCGCCAGCACGAGGGGGAGAGAATCTGTGTGTTCTATCGGGTCGACGCGAACCAATTCGTGGAGTTGCGTCCCGAGCGAGCTGTTCCCACTTCGCTTCCGGCGGTCCTGATGGCTGCCACGGCGCTGGCATGTGCACCCACGTCGCGACAGCACGCGACGGGTGACCCAGAGGATGAACTATCCAGGCAGCGCGGCGCTGATCTTGTCACTCCGAACGCCCGCTCAGGCGCGTGGGAGGAGCGGACGGCCGGACCGTCCGAGCATTCGCCACCGGACGAAGGTCAAGCGCACAAGCCGACCCATGACTCGACTACCTTTGTGTCCCTCGACCTCAAAGCCAGCAGGATCGCGTGCGATAGCGCGGCGCCTCTAGGAACCCAGACGTCCGCACCAGCCGACGCAGCAGGTGCTGCATCAGGGCAAGATTGGACAGAGGCGCAGCGTGGCGCCGCTTCTGAAGAATCTAATGACTCCAACACGATTGGAGAGGTCATACGCCAAGACTTCGAGCTCGATGGCAATCCTGATCGGTATCGCCTGGGGGGCGTGATCGTTCGGAGTGATCCGCTGGTCGGCCTCGGTCACGGTGTGAAGACTCGGCCAACCATCGACCTCATCCGAGAGTTCCGAGAGCGCGTTCAGCAGCGTCGGGACAAGCGCGCACACAAGCGATCGGCGAAGCAGTAGATTGCGGAGCCTTCCTCCGAGATCGACTGCTGAGCTGGACTCACCCGTGCTCGTCGCGACCACTCAGCGGCCCCGAACGACGACGTAACGAGAGGCTTCGGCGTACCCATAGAACACCTGAATCACGTACTTGCATGGAGGCAGGTTGGTGAATCGATATACTCCGTTTCGGCTGGTGGTAGTTTCGCGTGCGGTTTCGATGCACGATCCCTCCAAGACGACGACTGCCGACTCGATCGGCGTGTTGTTCGACCAGTACACGACTCCCTGGATCACGTTGTTGCTCTGCGGTGGAGCTGCGAAGAGCCAGGCCAGTACGAGGGGCGTCATGACCCGACGTAACGGCGCCAGAAGCCACGGCTTTCAGGTCCAGCGTCACGCCAACGTGACCGGCCGGGCGCAACGGTTGTTCCCTAAGGTGAGGGCGCTTCCGGCACCGCCCCAAAGACATCCTCAAGTGCAGCCAACGCCCAGATCGGCTGGACGTACTCGTCGAGGTCGCTCAGCTCGCGGGGAGCCACGACGCGGGCAACACGGTGGTGCACGGGATCGGCAGGCTCAGGAGTGCGCTCGACAAGGTGGACGTCCGTCGAGCCGCTACAGCCCGCGCATTCAGTGCGCCACGGAGCTTGCCCCCCGTAGGCACGGACAATCTCGGAGCGCGTGATCTCGATGGAGTCATCGACCTCGTAGCCTACGCCGCTGCCGTGCGAGGCCGCCTCGCGCAGGAGCGTCGACGCAAGTCCGGACAGGAGCCAGGTCGCACGTTCCAGCACGACGATGTCCTGGGGAAGGCCGTCAAGCTCAAGGTCCACGCAGCCGAGCTTTCGCATGCCGCGAGTCGCGAGCTTCACAAAGCCCTTGCCGTTGCGCGTGTCTTGAAACGGAATGATGGCGATCTGTGACGAGACGCCGCCGAGATCCTCAGGGATCACGTGGGACCCAAAGTAGTCTGCCGAGACCGTCTCGCGCGTGTCGGGATCGTGAATGAGCGCACCACGCTGGGTCGCGACCAACACAACGAGCTGCTGCAAGAGGCGCAGGCCCAGCAGTCCGTGTTGGTTGCGGTAGTCCGCGCGCAGCAGCAGAACTTGCTCGCTGCGAAGGGCGGCATCTCGCTCCAGGGGATCGAGGTCGCGCGACAAGATCTCGTCTTGCAAAGCCGCGCTTGGAATCGTTGCGTCGTCTCGCTTGAGCACCTCGATGTGTAGGCCAAGCAGCTCTGCGACTTGCTCGTCGGTAGGCAATCCCGCCGCCGCTTGCGCGAGCGTCTCTTCGCTCGGAAGCGCGAGCGGAGCCGTCTGGGGCTCGGTCTCGATCAATGTGGCGAGCTGGGCCTTGGTCGCGTCGTCGAGGGTCGAGCCGCGCACAAGCTCAAGAAGCGTATCTCGAGTCATTGTGACGTCGGTTCCGCGATCATTGGCCAAGAGCAGGAGATAGCCTTGGCTGATGCGATCGGCGTAGACAACTTGGTGGGCGTCTTCTCCGGTCTTGCGCACGTCGCCGCCGGAGGTCGGCTCCGATTCTGCTGCGCCATCCGAAGTCGTAGGGTTCTTCTCGTCGCTGCGTCCGCTCTCCGGACCACCTTTGCGACTCGTCGTCGATCCTGCGGCGGCGTTCGGCTTTGAGCCGCTGCTTTGGCAGGCCACGAGGCCGAGCGTCACGCACGCCGCGAGGGCTAGCGATAGCGTCAGAGACACTCTTGGAGATTCGCCCCGTGGGAGCAGTCCCAGCGCGAACATTCCACGCCGTCCAAGGCTCTGCACGCGCGACCCCGCGTGCGTCGCTGCCGGCTGCGCGGAAGGTGAAGCCGTGGCACTCAGGTCCAACTTGAGGCTCCCTGGTCAAGGCACTCCACCAGTCGCGTCGGCTCGATGTTGCCTCCCGTGACGATCACACCAATGCGCAGCGGCGATCCAGCTGAGCTGCCGCCGCGCAGGCTCGCGATTGCATCGTTGAGGCGACCGTCCAGCAGCGTCGCAAGTCCCGCGGCGCCGGAAGGCTCGACGACGAGCTTGCAGCGCAGCGCAAGGCCTGCGACTGCTCTGCGCAACTGCGTGTCGTCCACGGTGGTGCAGACACGGACCACATGGCGCGCGATCTCAAAGTTCTTCACACCCACCATCACGGGCTTGAGGCCATCGGCAATCGTCGGCGCCGGAGAGACTCCGACGCGCTCGCCGGCCTTGAGGCTCTTCGCCATCGAGTCGCAACCCACAGGCTCCACGCTGATCACGGGCACACCAAAGTGCTGCGCGACAACGCACGAACCCGCGAGCACGCCGCCGCCGCCAACCGGAACCACAAGGGCATCCAGCGTCTCACCACGGGCCTGCAACTCAAGCATCAGCTCCAGCGCGGCTGTGCCCTGGCCCGCGATGATGTCCGCACTATCAAAGGGCTCGATGATCGTGGCGCCGCTCTCCGCCGCAAGTTCCAGCGCTCTTCGCTTGCGATCCTCGGAGGTCGTGCCCGCGAACTCGATGCGCGCACCAAGCTCTCGGACGCCCTGCACTTTGATCGAAGGAGCATCGGTCGGCATGGCGATCGTCGCAGACACGCCAAATGCACGCGCAGCAAGGGCCACCGCCTGCGCATGATTGCCAGAGCTGTACGTCAACACGCCGCGGCTGCGAGCCTCCGGTGTCAGTTGGGACAGCGCATGAAGGGCGCCACGTGCCTTAAATGCGCCGATATGCTGCAGCGACTCGCACTTGAGCCATAGCTGGCAGCCCGTCGCACGATCCATTGCGTCGTGCCGCACCACCGGCGTGCGGATGATTCGGCCGTGGAGTCCCGCTGCCGCGGCCCGTACATCGGAGAACGAGACGGGCCTCGGAGTCGCCTCCGCGAAGAGCTCTGCGCCCTCGTGCGGCCCGGAGCCGGCCGCACGCCCGTTGCGCGGATCGAGCACCGTCCAGCCGGCTGTTGCGCCGTCACCCTCGTCGCGGTCCGTCATGTCGCGGCAGCATAGCGGGCGCGAACACCAGGGGCGATGCGCTATCGTTCACGCCGCACGGGGCTGACTGCTGGTGACGCGTCCGCCACGAGATGAGAGCGGATCTCCCACCGGCCATGCCTCCAACGACGGGACCAACAGCCAGGCCTTTGCTCGCCGCGGAGCGTGGCTCGCGGGCGTGGAGCTTTTGGGTAGTGCTGCTCGTGCTGTGCGGCGTGTGGCTGATGGCGTCCAGTCCGGCGTGCCCGCCGTGGGATCCATGGGAGACCCACTACGGTGAGGTCGCGCGTAATATCGTCGCACGCGCTGATCCGATCGATCTGTGGTGGAAGCCGGGCTACGGGCCTGATGGCAGCCGCGAGACCGTGTTTTGGACCAAGCACGCCGGACCCTTCTGGGCGATGGCGGCAGGACTCTCGATCTTTGGTGTGGGCGCATCGACCGACCCCACGGAGATGGTCACTGGACCGTGGCCTGAGCTCGGCCTGCGTCTTCCCGGCGTGGTGGCCTTGCTCCTCGCGCTGCTCGTGATGGGCACTGCCGTGGAGCGCTTGGTCTCGCGGCGTGCCGCAGTGCTGAGCGTGTTGGCGGTTGTGACCATGCCGCAGCTCGCCGTGATCTCGCGCCAAGCCCTGACCGACATCTACATGGTGGCGCCGCTCTGTCTGGGAGTGACGGCATGGGGGATGGCGTGGCTGCAAGAAGATCGAGATCTTCATCAACGCGGTGCGGGCTGGACCAAGCGCTGCCACGATCGCGCATGGTGGGTGTTCTTTGCGGCGCTGGCGGTCGCTGCGATCCTGCCGCTCTTGGTGATGCACATCCACGTGGTCGCGCCGTGGACCGCGGCACGGGTCGCGCGGATGAAGCAGCGCGCTGACGGCCCAAGCCTCGCGGCGCTACGCCACATCGCGCAGGTGCTTTGGGTGTACTGGGCGATGATCGCCGCGATCGTCGTCATCAGCCTCAAGTGGAGGCGACGCTCACAGGTATGGATGGGCCTGGTCTACCTGGCGGCCGGCCTCGCCTTTATGGGCAAAGGACTTCTCGGGCCCGCGCTGATGGGCCTTGTCTTGCTCTTGCACCTGGTCGTCACGGGGAGCCTCTCACGACTGCGTCAGCTCGGCCTGGGGATCGGGCTCCTGATCTTCATCGTGAGCTGCGTGCCGTGGCATCACGCGATGTGGATCTATCGGGGCGACGGATGGTTTCGCGAGCTCATCGTCATCAACAACCTCGCGCGCTTTAGTAGCGGCGAGCAGTCGCAGGCGATCGGCGGGCCGACCTACTACCTCAGCACGCTGGGACTCGCGGCGTTCCCTTGGATCGCGGTGCTCCCCCTGGTGTTTGTCAGTGCGGCTCGCTCACTGCTCAGCACAACACAGCGCACGCCAGGTCCTGTGCAGAGCCGCGAGGCCTGGCAGACGCTCGTCCTGATCTGGGCCGTCACGACCTTTGCGGTGCTGAGCTACAGCACGACCAAGTACTATCACTATCTCGCTCCCTGTCTTGCGCCGCTGGGTCTGCTGATCGGGCTGTGGCTCGACGAGGTCTTCGAGGACGGCATCGCGACCGCGTCGCGTGCAGGTATTGGCGCCACGCCGGATGAGCAGAGCCCGACAAAGCTCCAAGCGTCGCAAGCATCGGGTCCGGACACTGGTACGCGCGTCATCGCGGTACTGCTAGGTGCTTGCGCCGTCGTGTTGGTGCTGCGCCAGGCGCTGCGCGAGCCCGCCTGGCAGGCTCACCTGACGAGCTACCTCTACACCGGCATGTGGAAGCAAGGCGTCGAGCCACAGTGGAGCTTGGTGCCCTGCGGCGCGCTGATGCTTGTCGGGCTCTTGCTTTGGGTATGGCGACGAGCTCGCGCCGCGGTGACGGTGATCTGCGTGAGCGCGATGCTGGCCACGACCGTCGTCCTCAACGTGTTTCTGCCCGCGGCCTCGCACGAATGGTCGCAGCGCGACGCATTTGAGCTGATCGCCAAGGAGCGTGGCGAGCACGACGTGCTTGTGTCGTGGTGGCTCTACCATCGTGGCGAGACCTGGTTCTCCAAGGCTCAGGTCTGGGTGACCATGGAACCCAACAAGACCAAGGTCGCCGAACTCGTCGACAAGCACAGAGGCAAGGGTGCGACCTTCTGGATCATGACCACCCCGCAGCACGCCAAAAGTGCCGCCGCGGAGTTCCCACCCGACGTCGCGGCCACGCTGCAAGAGCGCTGGTCAAATCACCACTACGCGCTGCTCGTGGCGCAAGTGCCGTGAGCTGCCGTGAGCTGTCGCGGTCGCGGACCCCAAGGCTCCTGCGAGGGGCAAGATCGCTCATGAGCGGACACGGATGCGCGGACGGGCCGCGACAGGCATGCTCGCCCCATGGCCGACCTTGACCACTACGACGATCTCGACGCGACCGCTCTGATCGCCATGATGCGCGCGCGCGAGGTCTCCGTGACGGAGGTGACGCGCGCAGGGATCGAACGCATTGAGCGACGCAATCCAAAGGTCAACGCCGTTGTGCACCGAAGTTTTGAGCGTGCTCTCGAGCAGGCCAAGCGGCTGGATGACCAGCCGCCCAGTGACGCCGCGCTCTTTGGCCTGCCCTTCTTGATCAAAGACTTGCACGCCGCAGATGCGGGCCAGCCTGATACGTGGAGCACCAAGCTCTTTGCCCAGCGCGTGCCCAAGCACGACGATGAAGTGGTCGCTCGCTACAAGCGTGCGGGCGTGGTCATCCTTGGGCGAACCAACACGCCAGAACTTGGCCTGCTGGGCGTGACCGAGCCACAGCTCCGCGGACCCGCACGCAACCC
This sequence comes from uncultured Nannocystaceae bacterium, assembly GCA_964626165.1. GTDB lineage: Bacteria > Myxococcota_A > Polyangia > Nannocystales > Nannocystaceae > CAZVEM01. The sequence continues at coordinate 12,577 of CAZVEM010000068.1, read as the reverse complement.
CTGGAATCAGGACCACATCACCGGGGGCTCAAGTGGCGGCGCCGGTGCAGCGGTCGCTTCGCATATGGTCCCGATGGCCCACGCCAGTGACGGCGGCGGCTCGATCCGCATCCCCGCTGCGCTTTGCGGCCTTGTTGGGCTCAAGCCGACGCGTGCTCGAACACCCTGGGGCCCCGAGCGCGGACCAGGCTGGGGCGGCATGGTCACCGATGGCGCCGTCGCACACTCGGTGCGAGACGTTGCGCTCGCGTTGGATGTGATCGCGGGCCCAGAGCTCGGCGCGCCCTACTTTGCGCCGCCGCTCCCACAGGGCCACAGCTTCGTGGCGTCGACCAAAATGGCGCCCGGCAAGCTGCGCATCGCGTGGACCACCGAGAGTCTCTACGCCGGGCAAACCCACGCCGATGTTGTGCAGGCGGTCACCCAGACTGCCGAGGACTTACGCGAGCTTGGGCACGAGGTCGTCCCCGGCTTCCCGCCGATCGATCGGATCGCGCTGCGTCGGGCCTATCTCTACGTTGTCGCGAGCGGCCTCGCGGTTGCGATTGAAGACATCTCGCGTGAAGCCGGTGTGCGTCCTCGACCCTCGGATTTCGAGCCGCGTACCTGGATGATGTCACGGGTCGGTCACGCGCTGCGTGGATCGGAACTGTCGGCCGCGCTCGACGAGATGTATCGAGCAAGCCGCGTCGTCGCCAAGTACATGCAGAATTTTGACATCTTGCTGCTGCCGACGACATCTCGCACCGCATCACGCGTCGGCGAGCTCGCGCCCGGTCGAGCAGAAGCGACGCTGCTCCGCGCGCTCGGTCGTGCCCCTGTTGGTCGCGCCTTGGTTGCGGGATTGGATCGACTGGCGGAGGCATCGCTCGCTGCCACACCCAACACGCAGCTCTTTAATCAGACCGGTCAACCAGCGATCTCGCTGCCGCTGGCGATAGGCAAAGACGGCCTCCCGATCGGCGTGCAGCTCGCCGCCCGCATGGGCGAAGAGGCGCTGCTGCTCCAGGTCGCCGCGCAGCTCGAGCAGCACCGTCCCTGGGTCGCCCGCAAGCCGTCATGGCTCTGAGTCCAATCATCCGGGAGTCACCCCGATGACTGCGGCGATCTGTTCTCAGTTGACAGTCAGGGTGTTGACTGATGAGCTGCGATCACGATGAGCGATTCCAAGAATCCCTTTGCGTCGCCATCCGCTGCTGCTGCCTCGCCGTCTACGCCGCGGAGCGAACTGCAGCTGGCCGACGAGGCGTCAGCGCGCAGAACACTGCTGGCGATCGCGGCGTTTCAAGCGATCGCAGGTACCATCTTTGTGCTGGTCACAGTCGGCGCCCAGGACGTCTTCTCCCTCGTCGTGGTCAACCTCGTCGCCGCATTCTATGGCGTGCTCGGCTTCCTGACGCGATACAACGCTAAGGTCTGCCTCTACATTGGCCTTGTTGCCTACGTCTCGCTGCTTCTCCTGGACGCCGTCTTCGATCCGACCTCGATCTTGCGCGGCATCCTCGTCAAGCTCGTGATCATCGCCGCCCTCGTCCAGGCCATCCAGTCGATCCGCCGCACCGAGATCGTTGAGGCGGTCTAGATCTATCCGGCGCACGCGTCAAACACCGCGTTGAACGTACCATCAGACCATTCGCCGCATTCCGAAAGCTGTCCGAGCAGGATGCACTCATGGTATGCGGTCTCGGTGGCATCCGAGCACTCGTCGATCATCATGAAGCAATCGACCGCCTCTGCTGCGGCGTTCTGATAGCACTCCGCGACGTCGGGTTGCCTCTCTGCCAGGATGGGCAGCGCGCAAGACGAATCCGCAAAGGCAATGCCGTAGAAGAATGCCTCCGAGGTGGCCAGACACGTCTCCTGATCGGGAAAGGTCGCGTCCCCGATGAACAGCAAATCCCAGCAGACACAAGCAGCGCCTGCGAACTCAGGATTGCTGATGTCCGGCACGGACTCCTCCTTGCAAGCACCAAGAACTACGGCGAGGAACAAGATGCACGATTTGCTCAGTTTCATCGTTACGCTCCCAACTGCCCCACGGGGTCATGCAGAACATCAGCTCAACGCACGTACTATGGCACACGGCAGCCGTCAATGCACTGCTGCCCCGCCCGCAACTCCCAGCAAGTGGGCAGGCTCATCACACCAGCGGCCGCTTGGGATCGCCTGTGTGGGCAGCGGACGCGGTCCTCGCTGTTCAATGAAGCGAGGGCCACATTCACGCGACTCACCGCAGGACAACGGCCCAGCCTTCCGAAGAACCCGAGGTCAGAACCCGGAGATGCAGCCAAGGCGTGGGGTCACAGGCGCCGCATCGAGCCCAGAGGATGGCGCCGCGCGACGTTGGGGCGCGTACTACGATGGGGTGCGACTTTGGCGAATCCAGACCTATTCCCGCACGTGGTGTTGGTCCTGGAAGACCTTGTCGGGTTGTCCGTCTTCGCAAACGTGCCCAGTATCAACTTCGGAGAAGCGCGCGAGTTCGATCGGTTCACCCGTATGGGGACAGCGCTCGGCTCGAGAGCGGCTGCGTGAAGTGCTGGAGCTACAGCTCGGGCGTGGGTTGGAAAGACCCTCCATTGGACATGTATGTGAGTCCGTATGGAGATGAACCGAGCGAGCGAGGAGACACGTTCCAATGCACCCTCATCTAGACGGTCGACGGTCTTCCTGGCGCTCTTCTCGATTTCGACCAGAGCGCGCGAAGGGCCGTCGCGGGGCTTGCCTCGGACATGGAAAGCTCGACGCTCGCTTCGTGCGCGAGGTGGCGTGAGGTGCCGGCTTTGCGGAACCAGACCCAGGTCCGCGCATCTGGCACGTGGCTGTAGCGCCGCGGCGAGAGGTGAGGAGTGGTTAAGAGCTCGAGATTCGCAAATGCGAACGCTTCCAGCGGCGGCCCAGGTCTGAACGCTGTCGCCCCGACATGGCGTGCATCGTTGCCCGATGACGGACGTAGGGTGGTGACGTTGGCGACGCAGCGTGGCGCCCGCCTGTATCGATCACCGGCCGGCCAGCAAGCACTGTCAAGTTGACGTCGTGCGTCGGTCGGTCTAGCGAGGATGGAACTGCCAGTCGCGGATGCAAAGATCGACGCTACGGGCGTAGTCACATGAGTGAGGACGCCCCAGCGTGCGGGGATCTCCAATTCTTCCTCGTAGCCTGCGCGTCCCCGCAGTTTCGGCACGCCTCAACGATATGTCCAGTGAGGCCATCGGTGGCTCGGCGACACATGTTCGCTACGCAGCAGCAGGTTGAAGGGCGTGCAGAAACGCGGTGCACCTATCGCCGCAGCAAGCGGAAGGCGAGGTCGCGTGAGCCGAGGCGTTGGGCGCAGGTGACCCAGAGGAGCATGAGGGGTTCGAGGAGGCGTGCGTTCTTGAGAGGACCAACGTCGATGGGCTCAAAGCCGACTTCCTCCACCAAGCGGTGCATGGTCGCGCGGGCGTCGTCGTTGTCCCCACAGTAGAAGTTCATCGCGCGGCCCTCTGGGTACTCGGGATTGGCGAGGTTCTCGGCGCCTTGGGCGTTGAAGGACTTCACGACGTGCGCAGCGGGGAGCCGTTCCTGCAGGATCTCGGCGGCGGAGGTGGTGTGGCCGTACTTGAGCGTCATGCCGCGTTCAACGGCGTTGGTGCAGTCAACCACAAGCTTGCCCGAGAGCGCGCCGACCTGGGATAGCACCGAATCGAGTGCCATATAGGGCATGGCAAGAACGACGACTTGGGCCTGTGCGGGTGCGTTCTCGATCGTTGTGGCCGCGGCACCAAGCTCTTGGCAAAGTTGCGTGAGCTTTGCGTCCGCTGGGTCGCGCGCGCCAAAGACGATCTCGTGCCCGTGCTTGCGCCACGCCCGGGCCAATCCAGAACCAATGTGTCCACTTCCGATGATGCAGATCTGCATGTCTCTCCGATGAGTTGTTGGGGTTGAGGTGAGCGACCGGCAGGCAAAACTATGCAACCTGCCGACGGGGATAGATCCAACGTGCGAGCCAGCGGGTCAGTCGCGGCATGAGCACGTAGGTCATGAGGAAGACCTCGATCGTAATCGTGACGAGCAGCCGGAGGGGTAGCGGCGCTGCGGATAAGAGTTGTCCAACCAGATAGCCGATCGAGAGGACGAGCAGGTACACGACGGCGATCATCAACAGTGCCATACGGAGGCGGGAAGGTTGGGGGACCACCGTTCCCGCCGGAGGCGTAAACCAGAGCTCAAGGCCCGTCAGGCGGCTCCAGACAGCGTCCTCTTCCACAAGATCCGTCACTTGGTTCAAGGCTTCACGACGCAACTCACTGGACTCGAAGTTGCGCAGATGGTCGATGCTGTCAAAGCGAAAGACGCTGGTGTAGACCGGAGGCTCTCCTTCGGCGGGCGGGTAGACCTGCGCGCCCAGGTAGCCCGGCAAGTTCTGCGCCCCGTCGCGCAAGCGCTCCAGCCAGCGCTCGTAGGCCTTCTCCGAGCCGCGCCGCACGCGACGCGTGACAACCACGGTGACGGGCTCTGTAGGAGCGTTCACGGTCCCGGTCGTTGTCATGGTTCACCAGAATGCGGGCCGCGGCGGCAGGGCGGCGCTGCACCGGCTGCACGCGCGGTGGTCGTCGTTGACATTCTCGAGGGAGCCGCAGCCTTGGCAGCGTACCCAGATCCGATTCATCCGCGTGGGCGTCCAAACGCTGGTCCAAACCGATGCTACGAAGTTCTCCGAAAAGAGCTCCTTCATTGCAACCGCGTGATGTTTGGAGAGCGCGCGCTTCATGGCCTCTTCGTCCTCCCATGCGGTCACCGTAAAGCCACGCAGTCCGGTAAAGCCGGTGACAATGGAGATAAAGCCGGGCTCGCCGAGAAAGTCCTTCACGTTCTCGCGCGAGTGAGCACGGATGCGCTCTTTCTCGCCCTCGTTGGCGCCCTGGATCCACGTCAGGGCGATAACGCCGGGAGGCCGCGGATTCTCGCTCGCGACGCGCATCGAGTACCCGTAGTTCGCGACACCTTGCTGGATCGGCTGCACTAAAACCATGAGCCCCATGCCTTCAAAGAAGGCCTTCTGGTCAAAGTAGCGATCGACCGACTCGACTCCACGCTCGCTGACTTCAAGTACGTCGACGCCGCGCAGCGTCAGCGACTTGTGGGTCGCGATGACACCAGGCAGGAATGCGCCAAGGTTGCTTCCGCTCAACGTCCACTCGGCGACGTAGCGACCGGCGCTCCCGATGATTTCGTCCGGGGTGATTGTGAAGTCCGGGAGCGCAACAAAGAGCGGAGCGATGGCCCCCTCGAGCGCCGAGGCTGCGACCGGCGCTTGAAGGGTGACATCGCAAAAGCGTCCTTCCGACGAGAAGCTGCGCGCGACCGCGGAAGCATCACGGGCATTCCAGCCGCGAAAGTACGCCTCGACATGGGACAGATGTAACGGGTCGGGTCCAGACATGCGTGCACCTTTGTCGAGCTGACGGCTAACGACCCAGCGCCTCGATCACCAGAGCGGCGGTCTCGGCGCCCGAGAAGTTCTGCTGGCCCGTAATCAGGTTCCCATCACGCACGGCGTAGCCTCGCCACATGCCCGCCTGCACGAAGTTGGCCCCAAGCTTGCGAAGCTCGTCCTCGATGCGCCAGGGCATGAGGTGTGTTCCTCGCGGCAGGGCGCCCATGGACCACACCGCTTCATCCGCGAAGTCCTCCTCGACGTTCGCAAAGCCAGTCACCGTACGGCCGGCCGCGAGCATCTCGCCATTGGAGAGCTTCGCGTACCGCAACAACGCCACGCCGTGGCAGAGTGCACATGCGATCTTGTCGGCCTCGAAGAACTCGACGAACTTGCGATGCAGCGCCGTTGCATCCGCAAAGCTAAACATCGGTGCCTGACCGCCCGCCACAACGATCGCGTCAAAGTCGTCGACTCGGATCTGGTCCACCGCGCGGGTGTCCTCCACCAGCGCGCGCAGACTCGGCGTGTGGATAAAGCCCATGCTGATCAGGTCGGATGCGGAGTAGCCACTTGCATCCCGTGGGTCGCTCATGCCATCGGCTTCGCAGGTGCCGCCCGCGGGACTAAAGACCTCGACTTCGTAGCCCACCTCATGGAAGGCGTAGTAGGGATGGGTCAACTCCGACCACCAGAAACCTACGGGCCAACCGGAGGTGCTTGAGGTCGCGGGGTTCGCAATGACGATCGCGACGCGCTTACGCTCGTTCTTGCTTGTCGGGTTTGGATCTCTCAGGCTCATTGTGTCGACTCCTCTCAGCGCGCGGCAATGCCGTCGCGGCCCTGACTATGGGAGCGACCATGGGTGCAGGCAATGCAAGATTTGTGAAGTCAAACTTGCACGCCGTGCAACTCTCAAATCGGTGCCAAGAACGCGATCACCGGGATCGGCGACGCGGACGCCGACGTGCTTGGCCCGAGGTCGGATCGGTCGCATCGAGTCGAGTCCTTGGCTCAAGGTGGCGGTCACCCGCAGCTTCCTTGGTCGCACGGACAAAGACGTCACGAAGGAATCGATGCCCCGGATCGCTTTCGACCCGCGGATGCCAGACCAAGCTCAGCGCGTAGGGGCGCAGCTTGAGCGGGACTTCCAGTACTTCCAGCGCCAGCGGCGTCGCGAATCGCTTGGCGAGCCGTTCCGAAATGGTGAGGATGTAGTCCGTCTCCGCTGCAAGTTGCAGCGCGGTCATGAAGTAGGGCACCGCCCGCGCCACGGTCCTGGTCTGCCCGCGCTCTCGCAGCACATCATCGATGTAGCCACCCGGGCGCCCGCGTGGCGCGACTTGGATATGTGGCACACCGACAAACTGCTCCAGCGTGAGGCGCTTCTTGATCGACGGATGCCCCTTGCGGACCACACAGACAAATCGATCCGTAAGAAGCTGTCGATTGCGCATCTCCAGCGGGAGCTCCCCGTAGATCCCCACCGCCAGATCCGAGCCCTGATCACGAAGCAGCGCGGCATCATCGGTCGTATTGGGCACGAAGCGAAGGCACAGATTCGGTGCTTCCTTGCGCAGGATCGCGTCGACTCCCCCACCCAGCATCATCAACACGTAGTCGCTCGCGTGCACGGTCAAAGTCCGGCTCAGCTCCCGCGCCACAAAGGGCTTCTCTGGCGCCAGAGTCTTACGAGCGTCATTGACCACCCGATGCACCTCGGGCTTGAGCGCCTCCGCCCTCGGTGTCAGCAACATGCCGCGGCCCGATCGAACCAAGATCGGATCGGCGAGCCGCTCCCGAATTCGCGCCAGCGCATGACTCATGGCCGGCGTCGACAGTCCCACCCGCCGCGCCGCACCCGTGACGCTCCCCTCCTGCAAAAGCGCGTCCAGCGAGACCAAGAGTCCCAGGTCGTTGGATTCCATCGCCTGCAACTATGAGCGCCAACAGTTCAATCGGCAAAGGGGTGCGCTGGGGTTGGTAGCGGTCTAGTCACGAGGGGATGTGACGGCGGTGGATCGGCTCGACGAGATCGCGTCGCCTCTCGTCCCTGCGCGGCGGTGACTGGTGGTTCGAGCGAGCGAATCAAATCGGCGGCGAATGCCGGCCCGGGATGGCTTAAGATCTTCGTGGTGTACCGTCGTACCGCCATCCTGCCAGGACGAGGCGTGCTCATGGTGAGCACGGATCTACACGGGAACTGGGACGACTTCGCATCGCTCCGGGCGCGCTTTCTTGCTGAGAGCGCGACCGAGTCGGAAACTCACTGGGCGATACTGGGCGACGTTGTTCATGGACCAAGCCCGAAAGCTCGTGTCAGTCGGCCAGACCTTTATGACTACGATGACTGCTCGATTGAGATCGTCGCCGCGATTCTCGAACTGCAGCGGGAGAATCCGGGGCGGGTGCACTACGTACTCGGCAACCATGACCACGGTCACGTTGGTGGACGACACACGGCGAAGTTCTATCCCGACGAGGTCGTCGTGCTCGAAAGCCGCTGCACGCGCGAGCAGCTGGCCGATATTCGAGCACTATTCGAGCCCGCACTGCTGGCGATCGCTGCGCCGTGTGGTGTGCTTCTGTCTCACGGGTCACCTGACGGCAGTCTGCGGGCGTTCGCCGATCTCGACCAGGTGAATCTCACAATGCTCGCGAATGACGCCTACCACAGGCGCCTATTGGCGAGCGTTCTCGGGAGCTACGGCCAGCCCGATGAGGTGAGTGAGCGCCTGCTTGAACGCGTATCGGCGACCGCGGTGCCGGTGTCCGTGGTGGTTCACGGACACGATCGTGACGAGCTGGGCTGGTTCGCGAGTGGCACGCACCAGTTCTGCCCGGTCCTGTTCGGCGCGCCAAGAGCCAATCGACGCTACGTCCGCCTGGATTTGGCTGCACGATATCGTTCGACGGCGGATCTGCGTGAGGGGGTCGAAGTGCTCCGCGTTCACGACGGCTAGCGGCCTTACGAAAATGCGTGTGCCTCAACTGTTGGCGTGCCTACAGGTCGATGCGTCGCAAATTGACCTGCACCTCGGACGCAGCTCGCAGATTGCAGTTTACGGTCGGGCACGCAACGCGTCGACCTTGTAGATGCGCCGAGCAGCGGCCACACCGAGGGGGCAGAACCTCTCCTGGCACGAACTTCAGCCCGGAGGGTATCTGAGCAGCTTCTCGGCAGGGCGGATTGGCCGTCTTTCAAAGTTTCCACCGCAGTTCGGGCAACGGCCTGCGAGCTCGCGCTCGACACAGTCCGTGCAGAAAGTGCACTCGAAAGAGCAGATCCATGCCTCCGACGAGGCGGGCGGTAACGAGCGTTCGCATCTTTCGCACGCGGGCTTGAGGCGCAGCATGTGTGACTCCACTTGGTAGGGCGGAGAATAGCGCGCCCATCGAATGTGTGACTCAGTTGGTGCGCGTCGCTTCGGTGACTCGGTGCCGGAGTGCACAGCGGGCCGTCCAGACAACTGGAGCGAGCCGACACCGAGGTTGTATCCGCCGGACCCCTCACTGCCGCAAGGAGGGCGATATCGTGCCCAACGCGTCGCCATCGCGTCTAGATTCCCAGGGTCCGCGTCCTCGCCGGAAAGCGAGAATCGCTCGGGAAGCACGATCACGAGCGCTGCGCTCAGCTCAAGCGAACCGTGGCCGACTCCGGCTCAGCTTCTCGCAGCTGCCCAGTGACGCCTTGCGATCATCCGTCGTATGCATGACGGTACGTTCATCCGATACCGCGAATGCGGTGCGCTACGGTGCGCTACGGTGCGCGGCTCGGGTCGACCGATCGGGCGGAGAGAGCGACTCCGGCGTCCTTGTCGATGACGTGGCGGGTCGAGAAGAGGACGTAGCGACCGTCGGCCGTGAACGCTGCGTCTCGGTTCTCGTAGCTATCCGTGACAACGCGCGTCGCGAGGCTAGGGGCTCCACCTGGAGCCGGAATGGGTGCCATCAGGACGTCGAAGCCAACGTCGCCTGCGTTGGTATAGACCACGGATTGTCCGTCCGGTGCCACGCCAAAGCCACGGATGGACGCATCTTCCCGAACGACGTAGGTCAACCTGGCCGCTTGCTGTGTGAGCAGCAGAATCGTCGGGAGTCCTTCCCGCTTGACTGGCGGGACGTCGCTCCTGGGAGGGGCAATGAACATCTCCGTGGGCGAGCGGGAAAAATCAACGCGCGCGAGCACTCCTTCCCGCTCGACGCGACCGCGCACGAGCAAGGTGCGATTGCTTCCGGGCAGCGGCAGGAGCTCGTCGGAATCGTCGAGGCCGTGCAGCGGATAGTTCAAGACTAGATCCGGATGGTCGAGATCGACAAAGACGATCGAAGGGGCTTCGTCGACTGGATTGAGGAGGAAGGCAAGTCGTCGCTCGTCGATCCACACCAACGAGTGCGCTCCTCCGCCGGGCACCCTGCCCAGAAGCGTCCGCTGGCCGTCGAGTGTGGTCACCTGAACGGTGAGCAGGTCGTCTACGAGGATCTTGGCAGCCACAGCGTCCCGGCGTACAGCGAGAAAGCCAATCGGCTTTTCGGGTACCTCGACCGTTCCGGCGTCAACCAGTCCGCAAGGTCCCGCGTCAGGGGCGAAGTGCCACAAGTGGGAACCCGTGCTGACGGTCCGGATGACCACGGCCTGACCATCGAGTGATGGCTCAATCTTGAAGCGCTCTGTATTTGGGATTGAGCCGCCAAGAAGCTCAGGACAATCGACACGATCCTCCGCCTTTGGCTGCTTGCCCGCCGAGATGGCCCGAAATCGCCAGTTTTTGTCGACACGCATGTCGAGTTGCATGCCATTTTGGCTGACCAAGTCTCCATGTCGCCCAGCGACCACCACACGCCCGTCAGCAAGCGGAATCACCCAACTCCCCTCCATCGGCTCATCGACGAGCTCGATGCCCTCGGCTCGGCGCTCAAGCGCTGAGCGCATCTCCAACTGCACCGCGGCGGCCTTGCCTTCTATCACTTTGATTTGTTCGAGCTCGCTGATCGCCTGCGAGATCTTCGACCGTGTGCCAAGCGCCTCCAGTGTTGCTTCAGCTTCGTTCATCGTTGCCGCCAAACGAGGCTGCGCGAAGAGAGCCGCAAGCAGATCAATCCCGATGTCAGAGCGTACAGGGCTGGGGACTGGATTCACGGTCACGACAGTCGGATGTGCAAAGTCCCCGACGCTCACCGCAGCGAAGCGAACATGACTATCGAAGGCCGGCACTGATTCCGCGCCGAGCTTACTAAAGTCAAAGCGCTGAGGGTTCTCGACCGCGACGAAGCCAAATCCGTAGCGATCCGCGAACACGAGAATCTCGTCGAGGCCGGCATCACTCGAACCGATTCCCTCATCCGCGATCTTCTTCCGCCATGCGGATGGCGGACCGGAGACAACATCGAACCCGAGCCCACCAGCGTAAGCGGCCAGTCCCGGCGTTGTGTCGTCGACGACAAGGACTCGGTGCGCCTCCTCCGGAAGACCGACGCCGCGCGGCATGAGCTTCCAAACGGCGAAGGCCGCAAGCACTGCCAGCCCGATCGCGGCGATTACCAGGCCCTTTCGGATGCCTTCTCTTGCGTACAGTTCGGTCTCTTCGTTCACCGCCGAGATCGTACCAGCGTAGTTCGCTTTGGATCGGGCCTTTCCCGCCGAGTGAATCGCTTTACGCTGTCAGGCGCTGGGCGAAGCGGAGCTTGTTGCCGAAGGGATCGATGAGATGCAGCTCGGACCACCCCCAGGGTTGGTCATAGACCTCCAGCTGGGAGTGGAGGGTTGAGATCGAGACAATCGCGTCCCGGTATGCGCGGATGCCCTCCATCGGCAAGAACACCGCGCTTCCCAAGACCCCGTCACCGGCGTGTTCGCTGAGGTGCAGGACGCAGTTGTCACGAGAGACTTGCATGTAGAGCGGCATCCCAGGCGCATGGCGGTGCTCCCAGTCGACTGCGAGGCCGAGGACGCCGAGATAGAAGGCCCGGGCCTTCTGCTCGTCGAGTATGCGCAGGACTGGGATCGGGGGAAGCATCGCGATCATGGGGAGAGCATGCCACCGGCGGGGCCGACGACACACGCAGAAACGCCGTGAGCACAAGTTGCCCACGGCGTCTTCGATGTCTCCGCCGCAGGCGGCGGAGCGGTGGACTACTCGAAGTGCGGGCCCGCCTGGGTGGCCCGGAGCGTCGCGATCTGAAGGGTGGTCATCTTGTAGTCGAAGACCATCAGCTCATCCATGAAGCCACGGAAGTTCCGTGGGTTCATCGCGCTGTCAGAGCGACCAATGTTGACGTGGTCAGCCCACGGGGAGAGAACCGGTGCTCCGCTCATTGCCGACGGGTTCTCGACAGTGGCTCCCTTGGCTACCACGAGCTGGCAGCTGATCTGGCCGTTGTTGACACCGTATGTGCCGACCACGTGGTACCACTCGATCCCCTCGAACTTGACGTTGGTGCTGTTCGCCTCACAGCCGAGGGCACGGAACGTGAAGCGATCGTCGTTGCGCACACCGAGGTGAACGTCCTGCGTGTTGACCCAGCCGGCGCTGCCTGCAGTTCCCTGCCAGTAGATCATCGCGTAGCTCGCTGGGTCGTTTGCGGATTGCGGTCGCACCCAGACCGAGACCGTCCCGGCAAGCGACTTGGCGATTGGACCGTCAGCAGTCGCGTAGGCGGTGGAACCAGGATAGACATGGAAGGATCCGTTGAGTCCTTGCGTCGGCGAGAGCCCGGAGGAGCCTGGCGTCATTCCAGCAACGTACATGGCATCCCACTGGCCCATGACGTCGGTGAGCGGGCCAGATTCGTCGGTCTCATCGAAGTGCCAGTAGGCAAGGAGCCCGGGAGTCGCCACGCACTCCTTGGCGCAGCCGTCGAGGTCGACGTTGTTCATGTCGTCACACTCCTCGGCGCCTTCCACCAACCCGTTGCCGCACATCTCGCCATCACCATCACCATCGCCATCGCCATCGCCATCGCCATCGCCATCGCCATCGCCATCGCCATCGCCGTCACCGTCGCCATCGCCATCGCCATCGCCATCGCCGTCACCGTCGCCATCGCCATCGCCATCGCCATCGCCATCGCCATCACCATCGCCGTCGCCATCACCGTCGCCATCGCCGTCGCCATCACCGTCGCCGTCGCCGTCGCCGTCGCCGTCGCCGTCGCCGT
>CAZVEM010000067.1:0-20694 GCA_964626165.1 uncultured Nannocystaceae bacterium | reverse complement strand
AATGAGTTCTTTGGGATACTTGACGTAGAGGTTGTGGAAGGCGCTTGCCAGCTCGCCACAGTCAGACGCTGCGAGCTTGCCGTTGCCCTTTGCGCTCGCGGCCTGATAGCGCGCGACCACCTTGTCGAAATCGGCCTTGGCCTCGACGCTCGGCGCCTCTGAGGTGCCGCCGCCGATATCGGTCTGTGTGCCGTTTCCGTTATCTGGCGCTTTGGTGGGCTTCTCTTTACAGCCGGTGATGGCGAGGCCGAGAGCGAGGACACCGATCGTTGTCGTGAACTTCTTCATGATTTGGAATCTCCGTGTTGCGACTGAGAGGTCGTTCGTTCACCAAAGTGACGCTTACTCTCCGCCGTCCTCGCCTTCCGCGTCGTCACCACCCTTGTCCGCATCTGCGGGGGGAGGCGTGGTGGAGCCAGAGCCGCCTGCTGCCTGCTTCTTGACGCGCAGGACGTTGAGCGTCTCACCGGCCGGGTTGCTCAGCACGCCGACGTTCTTGACGCGGCTAGCCGTGTAGATCGAGTTCCCGAAGAGCTCGTTGGTCGCCGGATACTTGTCGGCGTTGTTCTGCTGCATTTCCTCCTCGCATAGCCGCGAGAAGTCGTTGAAGAACTGGAACTCGGTCGAGCGCTCGATGCAGTACTCGAAGGCCTCGAGCGCCTGCTGCGAGACCGGATCGGCGAACTCGCCAAGGGCGTCGCAATACGCGAAGTAGGCGTCTTCCGTCTTGATGGTCTTGGGGACCTCAGCACGGTAGAGCTGATCGGCGAAGTTCTGGAGCACCATGCCGGTACGCGCCGCAGCGGCGAGCGTCCAGTACGGGCTACCCGTCTTCTTCACCTCTGCGTAGGCGGTCTGCAGCTCCTTACCAAGGGCCATCTTCTTGTCGAAGAACTCCTTGACGCGCTTCTTGGAATCCTCGACGCGCTTGAGCTGTTCCTTGTACTGCTTCTCCCAGGGAGCGTAGCCGCTGTCCTTCTTGTACTCCTCGACGAAGAAGTCGAGCTCCTCGGGCATGTTGATCTTGAGGTACTCCTCGTACTTCTGGTCGGCGGCGTAGACCATCGCCATGCCCCAGGCATTCTTGAACTCGTCGATCCGAGCTACGTCCTCCTGCGGGATCTGAGTGCCACCCGCCGCGAGCTTGAGCGCGCCCTTGAAGCGGCTCTGCGCGGCCTCAGCCTTGCTCTTGTCGCGCTTGTAGACGGTCACGACGCCCTGGGTTGCGGTACCGCAGCGCTCTGGGATGTCGGGGCGCTTGTCCTCGGCTTCCTTCTTCTTGTCGAGGGCCTTCTTGTCCTTGGCGGACATCTTGGCGAGCTTGGCCTCCATCTTCTTGCGCTTCTCGATCTCCTTGGCGGCCGAAACCGCCTTCTTGCGCTTGATGGAGAGGCAGCTGTCGTACAGCAGCTCCTTCTCGCAGGACTCGCGCCACAGGATCTGGCCGATGGCGACTTCAGCGACGATCTGGCGGTCGGTGCCGCCCTTCTTGCCGTAGATCTTGAGGTAGTCCTCCGCGTGCTTCTTGCGGCTGACGTCCGTCGTCAGCAGCGCGTAGCGTGACCAGAAGATGCGGGCTGCGGTTGCCGGATCCTTCTGCTTGTAGATGTCCTCGTAGGCCTTGAGGTCAGCAGCAGCCTGCTCTTCTTGGCCCAGACCGAGGCGGAACAGATAGGCGTTTTGCAAAGCCTCTGGTGAGCGCGCATCCGACTTGTACTTGGCGGCGAACTCCTCGTAGCGCGTTGCGGCGTCACCGTAGTACGCCACGGCTTGATACGAACCGCCCAGGTAGTGGAGCGAGTCCTTGGCGTGCTGGCTGTTGGGGAACTGCTCAAGGAGGATCTTGCGGATCTGGATCGACTGTCCGACCTTGTAGGCGGCGTCCAGGCACTCGCCCGCGTTCCACAGCAGCGTGTCGGCCTTGGGGTGATCCTCGAAATCGTTGAAGACCTGAATGAAGGTCTCGGCGCACTTGGAGAAGCCGTCCGGATCACCGCCGGGCTCACCGTTGATGTAGGCCGCGCCCGAATCGCGCTGAGCGGAGCCCTTCTTCCAGCCGATACCGGCGAGCAGGCGCGGCACCGCCTCGCGGATCTCGTCCGCTTCGGGATGCTTCCACACCTTCATTTCCTGGAGCTTCTTGGACCAGGTTTCAAGGTCCTCGGACGCCTTCACGACCTCCGCTGGATTGTTGTTCTTATCGACCCAGCGGATCGTAAGCAGGTCGAGGAGCATCTCCGAGCACCATGCCGCGTAGACCGAACCGTCGAACTTGGCGAGGATCTCCTCGATGAGCGGCCGAGCGTCGCCGAAGCGGTTGTGCTCCATCGCCAGCTTGGCGCGGTGGTACATGATCTTGGGAAGCTCTTCGTCTTCCTTGTCCGACACGTACTTGGTGTAGAGGTCATAGGCCTCCAGCATCTTCTTCTCGTCGTCGGTGTAGTCCGACTCGGGATACTCAGAAGCAGCGTCGACCTTGGAGTCCTTGTCCTTCTTGGTCTTCTTCTTCTTTTCTTCCTTGTAGGTGCAGACGCCCTCCGAGTTGGTCTTGCACGCCTTGGACTTGCCGCCGGTCTCGTCGTACTCGAGCGCGTTCTTCATCGCGAGCATCTGCGCGAAGGCTGCGTCGCGGGTGTACTTGCCTTTGGGGTCAAGCATCACGGTGGCGACGAACTGGTCGTGCGCCTTGAGGAAGTACTGCTTGCCCTTTTCCTTCGACGCGTTGTCCTTCTGCGAGTAGTTCTTCTCCGCCAGCGACCACAGAAGCTCTGCGTAGTAGAACTGAAGTTCGTAGCCGTCCTTGTCGCCGGGGAAGGTTGCCAGGAAAACACCGTAGGCGTTCTCTGCGAGCTCGAAGGTGCGGTCGATCTTGGTCTTGTCGGCCTCGTCGTGCCAGACGGTCGCCATCTGCTTGATGGTGTTGAGCGCGTCGTCCTTGCACTTCTTCTTGACGGACTTCTTAAAGTCGCTGTCCTTGAACTTGCTGTAGTAGTCGGCAAGTCCCTTGGTCTCGTTCCACTGGACCTCTTTGTTGTCCGTGGCGAGCGTGTTGATGACGATGCGGCCCTGCCAGTCGCAGGTCGCGGCGTCATCTGCATACAGGTTCTGAAGCTGCTTATAGACGTACGTCGACTCGGTATACATACCGTTACCGAAGTACTGGTTCGCCAGCAACTCCATCATCTTGCGCGAGTCGTTCTCGTCCTTGTTGGGGCCGATACCCCACTTCTCGAAGAAGGCCTTGGCTTCGGAGGGCTTGGACGCAAAGACATACGCACGAACGAGATCGCGTCGGGCATCGCGGCGCAGCTGCTTGCCTGCCTCTTCGCTACCGGCCCGACCTTCGGTCGTAGCCTTGATGGTCTGGATGAAGAAGTTGAGGCTCAGGTCGTAGCGCGGCTCGGCGGTACCGATCGGGTTGAGGTGGCACCACGCCAGCTTGTAGAGCGCGTACGCGTAAACCGGGCTGTCCTTGAACTCGAGGACCTTGGTGTAGAGGCGCACTGCCGACTGGATGTCGCCGCGGCCATAGTAGTAGTCCGCAAAGGCGAGATAGGCCTGCGAAAGGAAGACGCTGTTGGGGAAGTCGTTGATGAGGCGCTTGTAGGCCTCCTGCATCTTGGTTTCTTCACCGAGAACGCCGAGCTCAAACGCGTAGTAGTACAGAGCCTCGTCGAGGCGCTTGTAGTTGTTGAAGCGCGGATCCTTGACCAACGCCTCGTATACGCGAGCTGCCTGGCCGCTGGCCTCCTTGGCCTTCGCGACCATGCCGGCCTGCTTCTTCTCGAGCTCTTTGGCCTTGGCCTTGTCGCCCGCGTCCTCGGCCGCGTAGATCTGGTCGTACATGGCGCCCGCCTGAAGATCGAAGAAGGCCTTCTTCTCCAGGTGGTGATCCGCGAGGCGGAACAGCAAGTCCGGATATTCAGCGTCCGACGCGTCGGTCGTCTTGATCAGCTTCTTGAGGAACTCGATCTGCTTGTCGGCGAGCTCTTGCTCGACCGCGGAGCGCTTGTTGGCGAAGTCCGAGCCCGACATCAGCTGCGTGTTGCGCTTCTGCTTGGACTCTTCTTCCTTCTTGGCCGAGTCGAACTTGGTGTTGAGGAGGTCCGACTTGGCCTTGGTCTTCTTGGACTCACGGTCGTACCGGACGCTGCTCTTTTCCTTGTCGCCGGCCTCTTCGGGGTTTTGTGCTTGGGCGGGTCCGGAGGCGAGCACAGCGATGACGGCTGCGCCGCTCAGGAGGCCGATCGTCCAGATCTTGGGGATACTGCGGTTCGCGGAGTTCATCGTCTGTGCCTTTTTTGGGCCCCGTAAGGGCGCTGTGGCGCCGAGCGTTAGGTGCCCGGGCTCTTGCTTGGAGGGAAGTGGTGCCAAGTCCGCGGTAGACGGTTCTTGGGCTGGCGGTGCAACGCCTGGGCCGCCCGGAGGGTTTACTCCGCGCGGCCCAGCCAGGAATTATTCCTCACAAATGGAGGCGATCTTGTAGTTGTAGTAGCCCAGCTCGTCCTGCCAGTACTCGCCGTTGTAGTTGTAGATCTCGTGCTCCTTGTCGACGTAGGGCTTGGCACCCTTGCCTTCGGCAGGCTGGCCGACCGTCTTGAGCTTGTTGATGATCTCGTACTCAACCTTGAGGGCTTCGCGCTCAAGCTTCTTGATCTCGGTGATCTGTGCATCGAGTCGCGCACGTGCGATGCCGCCGGTGGTCTCCTTGGCGTAGCCGAGGGCCAGGTCGAGCTGCTCTTGCACGTACTCTCCGACGCTTGAGCCCTGGAAGTCCGCGCTGGCCTTCTTGAGCTGATCTGCCTCGTACTCGAGACGAGCGACGTAGTCGTAGTTCTTCTCGAGCGTCTTATCCTGCAGGGACTTGCGGGCGACCTTCTCGACGAAGGGGTCGAGGTTGGATTTCTCTGCCCGAATCGCGACCGTGAGCTCGAACAGCTCGTAGTCCTCGGGCGCGGAGGCAAGCACCGCGGTCAGGTCGTCCTTGGTCTTGATGTAGCGACCCGTGAACTCGTCGATCGCGGCCTTGGCGGGCTTGTACTGGCAGTTGAAGTAGTACGTCACCGCCTTGAGGATCAGTGCCTCAGGGTAGAGGTAGTCGTAGAAGAAGGGCGCGTTGAGGGTGTGGATGTACCCCAGCGTGCGCTGGTAGTGGCGGTTGGCGTCGTCGGGCTCTTGCTCGACGAGGCGGAACTCCGACCAGGACGCCGCGAACACTGCGTCAAGCCAGTACGGCGAGGTCATCGGGACCTTGTCGAAGTACTTGATGCCGGTCTCGAACTTACCGACCTGATAGAAGATGTACCCGAGTGCGATGTAGCTCAGCTCCTCGAAGCGCTGGTTCTGCTCTTGGAAGTCGAGCTCTGCGAGCGAGATGCCTTCCTTTCGCTTCTTGCGCTCCGACTTCTTGCGCTTGTCCTTGCTGCTGGCTGCCTCGCGAGCTGCGATGTTGGCCCGGAGGACGTTCTTGAACGCTTCGACGGCTTCCTTGCCGTGGAACTCGCGGGTCTCCGCGACGCCGAGGAAGTACTGCGCCGTGATGTAGAAGTCGCTGCCTTCGGGCACGCGGCTCAGCTGCGTGATCGCCTGCGGAAGCTGGCCCTTCTGGTAGTAGAAGCGACCCAGCAGCGAGTAGAGTTCGTCGCGAACCTCGTCGAACTCTTCTTTCTCAAGGTCGGCCGGCTTGTACTGGCCAACCATATCGAGCACGCCTGCCGCCTCGGGCAGCTTGCGGCTCAGCGACGCGAGCCAAGGCAACGTGGCCTGATGGTAGGGATGCGATTCACCGGCGCGGACGATCGCGTCGAAGGACGCGAGTGCGCCTGAGAAGTAGCCGAGCTGATAGAGCGTCTTGCCAAGCCAGAACTGCGCTCGGGTCGGATCGCCAGGCTGCTTGCCGGTCGCGATCGCGTGGAAGGTCTTGGCGGCAGCCTCGTACTTGCCAGAGGCGTACGCGTTGTCCTCGGCGTCGGTCTGCTCCGGCGTAACGGCGCCTGCAACCGCATTCTGCTGCGATTCGGCTCCGGGCGGTGGCGGCGGTCCGCGGCGTGCCGGAGGAGCCGGTGGCGGCTTGGTGCCACTGGGCGGCGGCGGCGGTCCACCACCGGGCGGCGGCGGCGGCGGTCCACCACCGGGAGGGGCCGGCGGCGGCCATGCAGCGAACGCGGAGCTGGGGGCGCTCGAGAGTCCCAAGCAAACGAGGAGAGAGAGGGTCGTGAGGCTGATTCGTCGCATGGCGCCTTGTGGTGCTGATTGAACTGCCAGAGAGGTCGATGAGGACTGCTTGCTCAAGCCTGCTGATTCATCATGTCGTCTTGCGAATCACATCGGCGTTGCGGGTCGACAGACTTCACAGCGATTGGGCGGCGACCTCACGGTCGCGGCGAATGCTCGAATGTGTGTGGTCTGGCTGCATCCCGCAGTACGTTGCGTGGCGAGCAAGGGTATGAAGAGTCAAAGGGGGAAGAGCCACCTTCATAGAGGTAGGCCGGGAAGGTACCAGCGATGATAGGCCGCCGGCAAGCGCCGAGGAGGCCGTGGAATGATCCTGGGAGGAGCCGATCCGGCTGGGGAAATCCCTGCGAAGGGGCGCACCGAGCGGGCCGCGCGATCACCTGCGTGCAGCTGCCGAGCGGGAGAAACCTCGGCAGCGCCCGCCGTGAACCTCGGTGACGCTCGACGTGGTCGGGCTGGAATCACTGCGACCCGGCCCAGCGGGCCTCGATCCGCGATCAAGCACTCGCATGTACGTAATCTAACTTGCCAACGATGCAGGCTTAGAAGCACGAGTGGCGAAGGTGTGCTCAACGCCTCCGTGACGCAGGACGGTGGCTGCAACAAGTCCGATGGGGAGTGGCGCCACTTCACATTGAACGGGGATGGGCTCGGCGCGCTCTGCGGTTGGGCGCCTCCTGGGTGGCGAAGGCCCACGTTGCCGCGCCCGCCGGCGCTGCGCGGAGACCGGAGACGCTGTACCGTGAGCCAAGCTGTATCGCGCGCATGCCTTGACCCTAGGTACGAACCAGGTAGCATCGCCGGGCTTCTCTGGCTGCTTTCCACACTCCGCACGCGCGACGGCGCGTGCAACTGCACCGGGTCTCTCGGCCTCGTTTGGGCGTTTTCGCCACCACCGGTGCACTCTTGGAGTAGGCTAACCCGCGTCCGCGACGGCATGACGCCCCCCGCCCACGAGATCGGTCCCTGATGTCCTTCCAGAGCTCGTTCGCCCTCTCCCGGAACGCGATTCTCACCGCGATGGCAGCGCTTGCGCTTCCGCTCATGACCGCTTGCCCCAGCGGCGACGTGGGTGCTCCCTGCAACCACGGCCCTGGTGAACCCACCAGCAAGCTCGTCACCTTCCCCGCGCTGTCTTGCGACGATCTGATCTGCGTGTACGCGTCGTCGAATGAGCCGCCGGACGCACCGTGCGATGACGATACCGACTGCGCTGCAGGTGGTGCAGCTGAGGGTCAGTTCATCTGCGATACCAGCGTCACGCCGGGCGTTTGCCGCGTGGATGACACCTACGTCCTGTCGCGCTCGATGTGCAGCAAGCGTTGCTCGTCAGATGCCGACTGCGAGAACTCGGGCATCACGACCGAGAAGAAGCCGGTGACCGACGACACCAACTGCGAGGGCGGATTTAAGTGCGCGCGCCTGCAAGAGCTCGGTGAGTTCTGCTGCGAGCGACTCTGCGTCTGCGACGACGATCTTGGTAGCACCATCCAGATCGACGAGCTGTGCGCCACCGACGTCGACGGCATGCCGGGACCCGATATTTGCGCCGCGAATGCGGGCTAGATGGCTTCCTCGCCCGCCGCGCCTCATGTAGGCCGCGCGCGTGGATCAGGCAGGCGGTGCGAAGCACCGCTTCACACACCGTCTGCGAAGAAGGAAGGGCACGCGAGAGGGGCCCTTCTTCGTTTGGGCTCGCGCGGTCGAGTGGATTTAAAACGCGTCGGGGTACCAGTCGATGCTCGCATCGATCAAAGATCCAGTGAGCGTGACGACGTCAAAGCGCACGGCCTGCCTCTCCCATAGACCAGCGGCCACAAGCCATGCAGTCGCGGCCCGACGAACCTTGGCCTGCTTGCTGGCGGTCACGCTCTCGACGGGATGACCTTGTTGGTCACTCGCCCGCGATCGCACCTCGACAAACACCAGCGTCGGCTCGCCTTGCGTGGTCGCCATGATGACATCCAGCTCGGCGCCCGCGAGCGTGACGTTGCGCTCGACGAGTGTCAGGCCGCGCGATTGCAGAAACTCGATCGCGAGATCCTCCGCCACTCGACCGCGGGCAGAGGTGTCGCGGATCGGACGCTCCGGCGTCGCAGTCTCATCTGGCGCTTGTGCGTCCTTCGAGCTCATCGGCTCTCCGCACTGCAAGCACGCATGCGCTGCGTCGCGCGCTGATCATCCAGTACCCCAAAGCGACTTGGGCGAACGCTGAGGGGGGCAGATCGACTGTCCCGCACATCGCTCGCCCAAGTTCGTGGTCGCGACACGCTAGGCGCCGGACTCTGCGCCCGCAGGACCACGGGTCTGGCCGGCGGTGTAGCTGCCGAACTTCTCGCGAATTCGGGCCGAGTTGCCACGACGCTCGCGGAGGAAGTAGAGCTTCGCACGGCGCACACGTCCGCGGAACACGAGCTCGATCTTCTGCACGCGAGGTGATCCCAGCGGGAAGACGCGCTCGACTCCGACGCCGCCGGAAACCTTGCGAACGGTAAAGGTACCTCGCTGGCCGCGATGGCTGCGATGAATGCAGACGCCCTCAAAGAGCTGGGTACGCTCCTTGTTGCCCTCGACAATGAGCGTGTGAATACGGATCGTGTCTCCTGCACGGAACTCCGGGAAGTCGCGTGTCAGGTTCTTGGACTCGATCGCCTCGATGATAGGTGTGCGGCGCATAGGCTGGCGTGCTGGTAGGAAGGTGGGCGCCCAATCGGGCAGGGGTGCCGACTCGATGGCGACTCAGAGCTCTCGGAACACCGCGAGCCACTGCCACCATGTGTGAGAGGCATCTGCCTCCCCCCCGTCGGGCTGCGAAGATTCGATCATCGGGGGCACGATCGCAAGCCCATGTGTCGCGTCAATTGAGGCTGCACCTCCGCGATCCGCGGAGATCCCGGTGTCCACCGGCCCCGTCGGCTCGTAAATGGCATCGCCCTCACGCAGCAGATCGGCCGACCACCGGGCGTCCGCAAGCAGGATCAAGGTAGGCCCCGTGTCGGCAGCCGGTGACGCCGGGTTCGCATCCGCCCGCAGGCGGCCAGAAACCCAGATTCGCGCGGCGAGCGCATTGAGGAAGACAGGGGCGTGCCCCGGGGGAGCGGCGCTGTGCGGCGCCGCGGGCGTTGGCTCGTCGAGCGGTCGGCTCCCGGCGAGCATGGCATCGCCGGTGCGTGCGTCAGCTCGCGGGTCCTGAGCTCGAGCGGCAGATCCGCCCGGAGAAAGCGCGGCCCCGGTGGCGTTCGTCGCTGCAATCGAGGCGGCCCCGGGGACTGCAACGGCGATCACGCCGGCCCCACCATGCGCACGGGACATCGCTCGCAGCGCCTTGCGCTGCTCTGCTGCGGACGCGTCCGGACGAACCTCGCGTCCGCCAAGTGACAGCCGCTCGACGTAGATGGTCGTAGCGTCGGCCGAACCTCGCTGCGTGTCGATCCACCGTGCGATCGATTGTGCTTCGTGCTCGTCACGCGCGATCAACTTGATCCGACATGGCCGCTCCAGGCTCGCGACGACAGTGGCGAGAAGCTCGGGACGAAGTCGCGCGGTGCGATCGAGCGACGTGGCGAAGCGCCAGTTCGCGATCGCGGCATGTCGGCCGGACTGGAGCACGGCCGGTACAAGATGACCACGAAAGTCGACAGGCCTTGTGTACTGCGGGTGCTCAAGCAAGCGGACGCCTGCGGCGAGGGTTGCGTCGGCGCTGAAGCTCTCCGTCACGGCGGAGTCCTCGTTGCCGAGCACTCCGGGCAAGAGCCGACTCACCGCCTCGATCAGAACCAGCGCTGCAAGCTCACCGCCATTGAGCACAAAGTCGCCGATTGAGAGCGCTTCATCGACGAAGTGTTCGCGTACGCGATCATCGATGCCCTCGTATCGCCCGCAAATGAGCGTGACACGTGGGCATCGCGCCAGCCGGCGTGCCGCCGCTTGATCGAAGCGGGGCGCGCTCGGGGTGAGGAGCACGCGATGCGACGGACCCCGTTGCGCCTGTATCGACTCCAGCGCCGCGACGACCTGATCGGCGCGCATCACCATCCCGGCGCCACCGCCAAACGGCGTGTCGTCGACGCTTCGCCGCTTGTCACTGGCAAATTCGCGAGGATCGGTGCAGTGCACCGCCATCAATCCACGCTCTTGTGCACGCCCGACGAGCGAGTGCGCGCAGTAGTCCCGCACCATCTCTGGAAAGAGCGTGACCACCTCGAACGTCAGCGCTGTGCGGTCCATGGTCATGGTGCGTCTGTCGAAACGTCTCGTCCGGGAAGCATAGGCCCTGAAGGGAACGACGAAGGACCGCCGGCTGCCGGCGAAGCGCGAAGAGGGAACCAAGCGGCATCGGCGACCGATGAGCAACGACGCCAGCGGCCGGAACGCGAAGTCGGACGCTTCAGAGACTGTCGTCCCCGCCAGCGCAGCGCGCTGCGATCGTGCGCTCGAGCGACTCGGGAAGGAACTCCTCGGGCAGTCGCACCCAGACCGCGCTGTCGATCTCGTCGACAAATCCCGGCACGAGGGGCAAGAGCCAGGTCTCTCCCGCTGCGTACTCAATCTCAAGAAGATCCTGCGCGCCGTTGGAGGTCACACCGACGGCGCGTCCGAGATGTGCCACCTGCTCGCCCCTGCGTTCGACAACTTCCTTACCGATGAGATCGGCGAGAAGGTACTCGTCGGCTTGTAGGGGGACCGCACCACGATCGACACACACGGTGCATCCGACGAGTTCACTTGCCAACTCCACCCGGTCGACGCCGCGCAGCCAAAGCTTCCCGACGCGCCCACGCGTTGGCGCGACGAAGCGATCGACCACGTACGTCGTGGGGCGCTCGGTGCCGTGCTCAGCTCCATCCGCGGGCAAGAGCGTGAGAGTGACGCTCGGTCGGAGGGACGCCGATTGTTCGTGATGCAGATGGATCCGGAGCGCGCCACGAACCCCGTGCAGCCCAGAGATCTGTCCGAGGGACAAGGTCGACACGCTGGTCGGCACGGCAGTCTCGCGAGGCGACGCGCTATTCGAGGATCTCAAGATCTGCTCGCTTGCGGATCTTGGATGAAGCGGCGCTTAGAATCGCGCGCATGGCCTTCACGGTGCGGCCTTGCTTGCCGATCACCTTACCGAGATCATCGCGCGCAACCTTGAGCTCAAGCACGACGGTTTGCTCGCCGGCAAGCTCAGAAACTTCGACCTCGTCGGGCTTGTCGACGAGTGAGCGGGCGAGGAATTCGACCAGCTCCTTGAGAGATACTTGAGACATAGACAGCTCCAAGGGTGTGCGCAAAACGCACGAGATGTATCGTGGGAGAGAGTGGAGAGGAGGGGGAGGAAGAGGGAGCAGGGTCGGGGTCCGTCCGCGTTGGCGGCTCGCAGTACGGATTTGGGCCCCTAGGGGTTGTCTGAGCTCTCGTGGGGGCCGGTGGCCCCGACCGCCATCACGTCACGTGGCGCGGCGTGCTTGGCGCGAAATCGCTGCGGTCTTGCGCCGGAGATCGTGCCAACGAAGCTACGTCTCGACGCTGTCATTGTTCCACAAGGGCGGCTCTGCGGCAAAAGGCAATTGCCTGCGCGGTATAGGCGACAGTGCCGACATGTTGCCCAACGGCCATCGACGATTCCGCGCTGGACTTCATCGGGGGTGCTGCGGGGATCGGGGGGTTCGCCATTCGCGAGGGCGGGCGCCGGCGATTGATGTGTTGCCCGTGCCGACGTGCATCCCACCTTTGGATCGCACCACTGGATTCCATCTTTGGATCGGGGCGCCGGCCGATCGCTCGATCCGGAACATCGCAGCGCGCTTGGTGATCGGCTCGATCCCCATTGGGTTGCGCTCCTTCGCGGAGGTGATCCGCGATCGCAGAGGCACTCGAATCTCGCAACTCCGAAAGCCCGCCGCGCTACGCCGCCCGACAACGCAAAACGTGCCAACAACATGCGGCACCATGCGGTCCCGCGTTGTGGCACGTAACGCTGCGCAGCAAGCCGCCCAAGGGGCTATCGCGCGGCCGGGCGCTTGGAATCAAAGCGGCGGAGCAGTCGCGTGACCGTGTCGGTCGGCTGGGCGCCAACGCCAACCCAGTACGCGATGCGCTCGCGCTGAAGGACCAACGGGCTGTCCTTTGCGAGGGGATCGTAGGTGCCCAGCTTCTCAAGGAAACGGCCGTCACGCTTCGAGCGAGCGTCCGCGGCGATGATGCGGTAAAACGGGCGCTTCTTAGCGCCGGTGCGTGCGAGCCTGATCTTGACAGCCATGGTGATTCGTCAATCGTTCGCGGCGCGAAACGCGTCGCGGAGCGCGGGAAGTTAGCGGCCGACCCATCCCCGGTCAAGCGATCTCCAGAGCCGGCGTAGGATCAATTTGCGAGGATCCGCCGGCGATCGGGAGCTCGGTGGAGCGTCGCGCCGCCCGCAGATGCGCTTGTATCGCGATCCGACCGCGCAGGTCGCCCCTGGAGCGAAATCGCCAGACCCAACGCCCATCCGTCTTGGGGAGGGTTGGTCGATCGCCAAATTTGGGCCAGCCTCCGCTGCACAGTCCTCCGGGACTCTCGTCGCGGGCTGCAACGAAGAGCACTCGCGGCTACTTTGCGCGGGAGTGTCCGCGCGAGACTTGCCGCGCGAGACTTGCCGCGCGGGTCATGCCGCGCGGGTCATACCGCGCGGGCCATTCCGCGCGGGCCATTCCGCGCGGGCCATTCCGCGACTCCGCCCATGCGAACCGCTGATCTCAACTCTCGCGCCGAATCGGCCCACAAGATGCACGTGTCCGCCCTCGGCCGACAACCCGTGCCATCGCCCCCGCGCAGCGCTTGGCAAGTGCTGGTCCATCGCAGGCGCCCGCGTGCCACCGTGCATGCTGCCTCCGTTCCGTTGTTGCTCACGCTCGCGCTCGCCTCCATGGGCGCAGCCTGCAACGCGACTTCTCCCGGGGGTGGTGCAAGCAGCGACGCGGGCGAGAAGGCGAGTCGCGTCGAAGTCGACATCATCGCGCTTGGTCGACAGCTCGGCACGATTGCGCCGTGCGGCTGCACCACCGAACCGCTGGGCGGGCTGTCATATCTCTTTGGCTATCTGCGCGAGGAGACCAAACCCGGACAGCGGCTGATCGCTGAACCCGGCTCGTTCCTCTACCCCGATCGTAACGGTCCGGAGTTTCCGCTCGACGAAGCGAGTTGGGCACAGGCGGATGCGAGGGCGCGTCTGCTCCACGATCGTTTCTCCGCGCTGGGGTCTGATCTCGTCGCCGGCCTGGGTCCCGCGGATCTTGACTCGCCTGCCGGGATCGCGGCGCTTGAGACCTATCCCCTGCCGCGCGTGCTGAGCAATGCGGCGTCGTCGGTCGCTGGCGTCGAGACCCACCGCGTTGTGACGCTCGCAGAGGGCATCGATGCCGCGGTCCTCGTGGTCGTCGAGCCCAGCAGCGCACCGCCAGGCTTTCCCGCGGTGAGTGATCCGGCCACCGTCCTCCCCGCATTGATCGCGAAGCTGCGTGACCACGACATCATTCTCGTGATGGCGCACGGATCGCCCAAGCTCGCGGATGAGCTGGCAAAGTCGCTGGACGTGGACATCGTGGTCGGCGTAGGACCGCGCGTCGGCGCAGAGCGCCAGCGCACGGGCAGTCCGGTCAAGAAGGTCGGCAGTGCATATGTTGTCGAACCAGGCGAACAGGGACAGACCGTTTCGCACATCACGTTGAACTTCGATCCGGCCAAGCTTGGCGAGGCTCGGCGACTCATCCGTGCGGTCGATTGGCAAATGCGGACGTCTCCGGCACAGCAGGCGAGCGAGCTCGCGAGACTCGAGACGCGGCTTGCTGCGATGAAAGCCGACCCAAGCGCGGATCCGAGCTTTGTCGCCAACCTTGAAAGTGAGCGCAACTCGATCAAAGACGCGCTGGAGCATCCGACCGCTCCGGCCGCCCCGGTTGAGGTCACCTTTGAGCAGATCAAAGTGACCTGCAAGCGCCCCTCGGACGAGGGCGCCGAGAAGGCTCTTCGCGACTACTTCACCTGGGTCAGTGAACAAAACGTCGCACGTTTTCGAGGAGTCAAGACGCCGGAAGTTGCGGCGGGCCAGCCTGCCTACGCAGGGGTCGATGCCTGCGAAGCCTGTCACACCGAGCAAGTCGAGCACTGGAAGACCACGCACCATGCCGGCGCGTATCAGACGCTGGTCAGTGACGCGAAGCAGTTCGATCTAAGCTGCGCGAGCTGTCATGTGACTGGATGGCGCAAGCCAAGCGGTGCAGAGCTCGTCGAGACGCGAGGGCTGGAAAACGTCCAGTGCGAGCAGTGCCACGGTCCGGGCAGCCTCCACGCGGAAGATCCCGACAAGTTCGATCTCAAGTCGAAGGTTCCAGAGGACGTATGCGGCGAGTGCCACACCCCGGAGCACTCCGATACCTTTGAATACAACGCCTATCTGCGTGACGTCCTGGGAGCGGGCCACGGGGCCAAGGCCCGTGAAGCGCTTGGTGACGGACCCACAGGTCACGAGCTAAGAGCAGCGGGCTTCCAAAAAGCGGGCGGAGCCTGCAAGAAATCGATGTGAGCGCCCGATGAGCCGAGTTCCAAACCGCCTGCCGATCCTCGGCCAATCGCCTGCGTCCACCATGGCAGCACCTGGCGCGCTCCACCCTGCGCTGTCGGGTGCTCCGCGACGCGTGTACTTTGTGTCGCTGGGGTGCAGCAAGAACCAAGTCGATAGTGAGGCGATGCTCGGGATGGTGCATCGCGACGGGCATACGCTCGTCGACAACGCACAGGATGCCGATGTCCTGGTGGTGAACACCTGCGGCTTTATCCAAGCTGCGAAGGAGGAGTCGATCGACGCCATCCTTGAACTGGGTGCGGTCAAAGCGGCAGCCGCAGCGGAGCGCGGCCTCGCGCCGCAACTCGTCGTGACGGGATGCTTGAGCCAGCGCTATGGCTCGCAACTTGCCGACGAGCTGCCCGAGGTCGACGTGTTCCTCGGTAGCTCGGATGCGCCCGCGTTCGCGCAGCTCTTACAGACACCCATCCCGCGAATGTCCGTCAGCGACCTTGGGCGACGCTCATGGCTCTACGATCACACCGTACCGCGCACCATCACCGGTACGCCCCATAGCGTGGTCGTCAAGATCGCAGAGGGATGCGATCGCCCGTGTGCGTTCTGCATCATCCCGACACTGCGTGGACCTCAGCGCTCGCGCAGCGTGCAAGACATCGTCGCGGAGTCGCGGGAGCTCGTCGCCGCAGGGGCACGGGAGATCCGGCTGGTCGCTCAGGACCTCACCAAGTACGGTGATGACCTGCAAGGGGCGTCACGTCGCGGCAGCGCAGGGCTCGAGACCCTGATCGACGCGCTCGGCGAAATCGACGGCCTCCGCTGGATCCGCCTGCACTACGCCTACCCGAGCGCGGTCAGCGATCGCCTGATCGAGCAGATCGCGACCCATCCCAAGGTCGCGACCTACCTCGACGTGCCCTTCCAGCACACGGATACCCAGGTGCTCAAGCAGATGCGCCGTGGTTACACCGAGCGGACCATCCACGAGTTGGTCGAGCGCATCCGAGCAGCGTCGCCCCGGATCTGGCTACGCACGACGCTGCTGGTTGGGCATCCCGGCGAGACCCAAGCCGCCTATGAGCGCCTCCGTGACTTCGTCGCGCAGGGCGAAATCGACTTCCTCGGGGTCTTCCCCTGGTCGAGCGAGGATGGCACCGCTGCCGCCGAACTCGAAGACCTTGTCGACCCGCAGATCGCGGACGAGCGCGCAAGCGAACTGATGGCGATCCAAGCATCGCTGCGGCTCGGCAAGCACAAGGAGCTCCTCGGCAAGACGATGGAGGTCGTCATCGACGGACCCTCCGAGGAGAGTGAGATGCTGCTCGACGCGCGCCACGAAGGGCAGGCGCCCGAGGTGGACGGCAAAGTGATCGTCTGCGACGGCACGGCAGCTCGCGGTGCCTTCGCACAGGTCAGGATCATTCAAGTCGGACCTCACGACTTGATCGGAAGCTTTGATCTTGAGCGCGAGCCCGATCCCGAGATCCTCGACGACGACGAGGACGGTGCGCGCGTGGATCTCTGGCAGTAAGGCGGAGCGACAGCACGTCGCGCGGTGCTGTCCCCGCGGCGAGCGGCGGCCCTCAGCGCGCCACCAAGAGCTCGCTCGGGATCTGGCCGGTCTTTTGGAAGTGGCGCATGTGCAAGATTGGCGCTCGCCCCACCGATGCGAGGCTTTGGCCGCCCGCGGTCTGCTCCCGATAGCTTCGCGGCCAGTAGGCTCGTAATGCGCTCTCCGAGGTGCCGCTGCGCTGCGCGCTTTGGTCCTGCGCGAGTTTGCCCAGGACGTCCATGAGCGCGTCGAGTGAGTTCATCTTCATGTAGGGACAGGTGGCGCAGCCGCCCGCTGGACTGCACCCCTCGCCGCCCGCCGGGCCAGGGAGCACGCCGAGGTTTGGATCGGTTGCGCTCTCGTCCACGTGGATCGCTTCGCTCGCGACCGGAAACACGACATCGAAAGCGACGTCGGTGTCAGGAGCCGTTGGTACCGCGCGCAGCTGCACCTGCATCTCGCGAACGATCGCTGCGATCATGCTCGCCTCCGTGCCGAGCACGAAAACCGGTCGCTCGCGTCCCTTGCCATGCGGGCGGGACGGGATGTTCCGCGCCGGTGCGGACGTGCTCGTCGCGTGAGCCGGCGAGAACGTCTCGACGACCACGCGCTTGATGTAGCGCAGGATGTCCGAGGTCGAGCCGACCACGCCCTTGCCCGCGATCTGGCGAGAAAGCCCAAGCTCGAACATCGGACCGGGCACTTCCAAGTGGGCGGTGACGTGCGCGTCGGGATAGTCGTGCTCCACCTTGGCGCTGACGCGCGCGTCAAACATGTGGTGCACCACGCAGTTCCCTTGACGGAAATAGTCAAAGCGCTCGACGAGCGCTGCGATCGTCTCTGGCGTGTGCTGTGGGTGGAGCGCCTGAACGGTCTCCCGGTCGCTCTCCGCAAGACGACGAAACAAGCGGGCAAGGTTCTCACCCATGTACGTATCTGGCCCGAAGTACACGCGCAGCTGTGGCTCTTGAGCGAAGGCCTGCAAGACGGTGGCGACGACGTTCGATGACGTGCAGGTGATGGTCGGAACCAGGGTATGTGCTTGCGCTTTGGTGCGCAGGCTCGTGTTGATGTAGACGACGTGGAGCGCCCGACTCCCCTCCTCACGCGCACGATCGCGTGCCTTGGTCAGCCAGGCTCCGTACGCGAGCGATTCCGCCGCGGCCGCGAGGGAGCAGCCGATCGCGCGGGTGTCCACGCGCAAGACAGGAACGTCCTCGTGGCCCGCCGCATCGAGCATGGCGCGCGCGTTCTCAGCCATAAAGTCGACACCCAAGACCACGATCGCTCGTGCGCCCGATTCGACCATCTGCACGGCCTTGTCGGCCATCAGCAGCGAGTCGGAAACGTGGACTCGTGGATGCTGACAGGCGTAGAGCACGCTCTGCAGCTCAACGTCCATGTAGTAGTGCGCGACGATCCCCGCCAGTGTCTCGTCGAGGCTCGCACGGAGGGCCGCCACCTGCTCGGTGCTTGGGTTGAGCCAGCCCGATTGAGCCTGCGCGAAGGAACCCTGCGCGGTCGTGCCGTTGGCGCGGACCGTCAAGCTGGGAAAGGGTGCGGACGCGCTCATGGATGCGGTCCAGTATACCCCTTAGGGCATGCACGCAAGTCGGGCGCGACCGACCCTGATGGGGGGCGCGATCAGCATCGGCGACCGATGAGCAACGACGTCCGCGAGCGGTGCTCAGACTCGTGACCTTCGGAGACTGCGGACCACGCTCTAGGCCGCGCTCTAGACCACGCCCATGACGTAGGCCAAGAAGCTCTCTTGGTTCTCGGCCGAGGTCACCTCGATGAACTCGCCCGTACCCACCAGCATGTCCTTGTCCTCATCGTCCTCCTCAAGTCGCTCCCAGAAAGTGCGCACCGAGGAGAATCCGGCCTCCAGCAACAGATCGCGCAGCTCGGGCACGGTCCAAAGACGCCAATCGTAGGTAAAGGCGCGATCGATCCTGGAACGGTCGGGGAACTTGAAGTGGATGTGGCAGACGGTCTCGTGGGTCAGCGGATCAAATGACTCCTGCTCCCAGATGTACGTGAAGCCGTCGTACTCGCGATCCTCTTCCAGCTCTTGCATCGACTCGGTACCGCCGTAGATCTCAAGCAGCAGCACACCCTTTGCGGTCATCCCCGCGCGCGCGTGCTTGAGGTACTCGAGTAGCTTTCCGCGCTCCTTGAACACGCAAAAGCTGAAGTTCATGGCGCAGGCGAGGTCCACCTTGGGGGTCTTGGCGTCGCACACGTCTCCGTGGATCAGCTTGAGGCGTCCGGCGACCTTGGGCGTAATGTTGTGGGCGCGACCAAACTCAAGCGTGGGCAGATCGAGATCGACACCGTAGGCGCGAAACTCGGGCCCGCGCTCGCACCACGCCCGCGCCAGCGCTGCAGTGCCACAAAAGTCTTCGCGCATGGTCAGCGCGTCGCGACCGCGGACGCGATGATAGAGATCACGAAAGCGATCGACCTCGGCGTCCGGCTGCTGGACCGCGCGCTCATAGAGGCGGTGTTTGTCGGCGGTGTCTGCAATCTTGGCCTTGCGAGCGCGCGGCTTGGCGGCGGCCGCCTGGACGGTTGTCTTGGACGCCGGCGCCTTGGCCTCCCGCTGGCCCTTGTCCTTGCCTGGCTTATCGCGATCTTGCTTGCCTGGCTTGGGCTGGCCTGCCTTGGCTTGCTTGCCCGTGGTGTTTTGGAGCTGTCCACTCTGTCGTGCCATGGTCGCGTCCTTCGCCGCTGCCGTCTGCAGCGCCTCTTTGTGCGGTGTCGTGCGGTGACTCGCTAGCGCTCCGCCCCGATATAGGTCCACCAGACAGCTTCCTGCTCGGCGACCTTGGGCTCGTAGAACTTGCCGGTTCCTTCGCCGTCTTCGTCGGTGCGTTCCCAGAAGATGTGAACCTTGGAAAAGCCCGCCTCAAGCAGCAGCTCTTTGATCTCTTGCAGTGACCACAGGCGCCAGGCGTAGCGAAACGCCTCCGGGAGCGTCGAGCCATCAGGGAACTCGAAGGAGATTGCGCACTCCATGTGGTTGTTGATCGGATTGAAGCTCTTCTGCTCCCAGATGTAGCGAAAGCCCTTCATCTTGCGCTCGACGCGATCTGGACGCGGAACCTCGTAGCCGCCATAGGCATCGAGGAAGAGCATGCCCTCGGGTGCAAGTTTCTTGCGCGCGATTGCAAAGTAGCTGCGAAGCGCTTCGCGGGTCTCAAAGAGCCAGTACGAGAAATTGAAAGCGCAGACGATGTCGGTCTTGCCGCCGACGCCATCCAACACATTGGCAAGCTGCAGCGAAACGCGGCGGCCGGGCTCCCCCGCCGGGATGATTCGACGGTCGCGTCCCCACTCGAGCGTCTCCTTGTCGAGATCGACGCTCACAGCCGTGCGCTTTGGGTGGCTCTGGCACCACG
Organism: uncultured Nannocystaceae bacterium; assembly: GCA_964626165.1. Taxonomy (GTDB): domain Bacteria; phylum Myxococcota_A; class Polyangia; order Nannocystales; family Nannocystaceae; genus CAZVEM01. The sequence goes on along the minus strand of CAZVEM010000067.1, from coordinate 962 downwards.
CGAGCGAAAAGACCGCCGTCCCGCAGAAATCTTCACGCAAGGAGAGTGCATCCCGACCGCGGATCTTTCGATACGTCTTGCTGACGAAGTCCACCTCATCACCGGTGGCCTGAACGGTCTGCTCGTACAGCTCGTGCCGATCTGCGGTCGAGGCCATCGATCTCTGGCCTACGGAGCGCCGCTTGCTAGCTGTTTGTTGCGAGGACTTCGCCATCTGGTCGGCTAGCTATCGTCGCCTCCGCTTCAGGTCAAGACTCGGAGTGAAGAACTTGCACGCGCAGTCCGCCGCGATCGCGTGACCGCGGTCTCCGCTCACAACCAAGACTTCGCGGCGACTGGTTTGAGCGGATCTTCCCGATTCGCGAGAGCAGCTCGCGCTGTGGCGCTCAGGCCTCCGAGATTGCCTTGAGCCCGTTGTACGCCTCTGTCAGCTTGCGCGTCAGCTCTGTGGCAGCGTCGTACTTGCTCGGATCGTTGGCGAAGCGATCTGGGTGATACTGCTTGAGAAGTCGTCGATAGGACCGACGGATCTCCTCGGCGGATGCACCCGGCGTGACTTCAAGCGTTGCATACCAACGCTGACGTTTGGCGAGTGGTCCTTCGATCCCCTCCGCCAAAAGCCGCGCTTCCCTGCGCGCTTGCGCGGCCTCGAATGCCCGTTGCCACGCCTCCTCGGCGCTGTCACGAACTTTACGCGCTGCACGCCCCGCTGCCCGTCCCGCACGCGCACCGACCGTGGACTCGCTTGGGTCCCCGTCATCGTCCGGCGCCTCGCGACTTGAGGGTCCCGCAGTCGGACCGAAAGGGTCGTCGGCTTCGCTCTGGAAGACACGGACGAAATCCCCAACGTTGGCCCGCGCGACGTCTAAGATGCGCTTGCCCAGGCTCACAGCAGCACTATGGCCGCTCGTCGGGGCGACGGCAACCGATATCGCTATGCTGTCGTCCTCGGACTCCCCGTT
>CAZVEM010000066.1:0-20889 GCA_964626165.1 uncultured Nannocystaceae bacterium | reverse complement strand
CGTTGAGAATCACCTGCTTGATCTCGCTGAGGCGAAAGCCCATCCGGGAGTGCAGCAGGTAGAGTTCGCGGCTCACGGTTGTGTCGGAGACCAGACGGTTGTCGGTGTTGACGGTGACGCGCGCACCGAGATTGAAGTAGAGCCGCATGGGATGGTCGTCGAGCGATTCGACGGCTCCCGTCTGCACATTGCTGCTCGGACAGCACTCCAGTGGAATGCGCTGGTCGACGACGTAGTGGAGCAGGTCGCCGTCCTCGCGGAGGCGACAGCCGTGCCCGATGCGGTGCGCTCCGCAGACGTGGAGTGCCTGGGCAATCGACGCGGGCCCGTAGGCCTCCCCGGCGTGGATCGTGACGTTGATGTTGTTGCGTCGTACCAGCGAGAACGCGGCGTTGTGCTCCTTGGGCGGGTGGTCATCCTCGGCGCCCGCGAGGTCAAAGCCGACGACCCCACGCCCCTTGTATGCGACGACGAGCTCGGCCATCTCAAGCGAGCTGCGCGCCGAGATGTTGCGGATGCCACAGAGGATCACGCGGCACTTGATCGCGTGGTCTCGTCCCGCGTCGCTTAGACCGCGGAGCACTGCCTCAACCACGCGAGTGAGGCGAAGGCCGCGTCGGGTGTGCAAGAGTGGGGCGTAGCGGACCTCCATGTAGCGAACGTTTTCTGCCGCCGCGTCTTGCGCGAGCTCGTAGGCGACGCGGTAGAGGGCGTCTTCGTGCTGCAGGACCCGGAGCGTCACGTCGAAGGCTTCGAGGTAGCGGGGCAGGCTCTGCGCGATCTCGCCCGCGTGCACCCAGCGGCGCACGTCGGCTTCGGTGCAGCCCGCGAGCCCAGCCACATCGACTTGGTCTGTCAATGTCACGCCTTGGTCTCGCGCAAGCTGCAGCAAGGTCGCGGGTCGCAGGCTTCCATCGAGATGCACGTGCAAATCGGTTTTCGGCAATGCCTGAAAGAAGGCCTCTGAAAGAGCGGAATCTGAGTTTTCCTCAAGCGCGCTGGCCATGTTGATCTCGTTTCGTCGCGGCGCGCCTTGGCTTAGACTCGGCGCACAACCTTGCATGACAAGCGTAGCGCATCGTCCTGCGAGAGGCCCCGCCACGACCGCGTGGCTGCGCCAAATTGTGCTTGCTCGTCGGGGAAATTCACGAGGCGCCGCGGGAAGGCATATGTCAGTCGCACCCGCGCAGTCACTCTCTGCGTGCCTCGCCTTCGCGTCGCTCGTAACCGGGTGCATGGTCGACGCACTCCCGCAAGAGTGTCCGCAAGTTGAGCCCGGGGAGCTTGTGGTCTCCGAGATGCGCGGTGACCAAGCTGACGCCGCGGACACCCGCGGTCAGTGGATCGAGCTGCGATCAAGGGCCGCTTCGGAGACGGATCTGCGCGGTCTGCTGATCGAGATCTTTGATCCAAGCGTCACCGACATCGACGCACGTCTCCAGCGTGGGCTGGTCCGGACCGAGCCTGGCGAGGCAATGCTCTTGCCGGATCAGCTGTTCGTGTTCGGCATCCAGGTCGACGGGTCCTTGCCCACGAGTGAGTACGAGTTTTACTCGATCGCCGACCTGGGCTTCGGACTCCCTGCGGGACAGGGACGGGTTCGGATCTTGGCGTGCGAACAAGAGATCGATGCGTTCACCTTCCCGGCGCTTCCTCAGCTGGGCACGCTCGCCTTCGACGGTGCACTCGATCTGACCGCGGAGAGCAACGACGACATCGAGAGCTGGTGCGACGACGTCACCGCGGCTCCGCCGGGCGATCCCCTCGTCGGCCCCCCTGGCACGCCAGGACAGGACAATCCCCCATGCCCTTGAGCTGGTCGCATGCAGCGCCGCGCCGATGGCTCAGGTTCGCCGCGCTTGCGGGGCTCCTCGGCGTCTCGGGTGCCTGTGCCCGAGACGCCCAGCGACTGAACCGGGAAGCGATCGAGGCGAGGCTGCAGGCCGGCCCAACGCCGGGCTTGGTCATCGGGATCTTCCCGCTCGCAGCCAAAGGGGGCGGCGTCGTCGACGGCGACACAATCAAGGTCGGGGGCCTCGATGCCAGCTTGCGCCTTATCGGGCTCGATACCGAAGAGACCTTCAAGAAGGAGAAGGAGCGCCGCGCCTACGAGGAGGGCTGGGCGCACTACGTTGAGCACGAGCAGGCCAAGACCTCGCGGCCGATCAAGGTGGCGACGCCGTATGGCGACAAGGCCAAGGAATTCGCGATCCAGTTCTTCAAGAACGTCCGCGTCGTCAAGCTCGAGCGCGACGACCCACGAGAGCTCCGCGATCGGTACGACCGCTACCTCGCCTACGTGTTCGTCGAGATCGACGGCAAATGGGTCAACTACAACGTCGAGTGCGTGCGGGCTGGGATGAGCCCCTACTTCAACAAGTACGGCAACTCCAAGCGATTCCACGCCGAGTTCGTCGCTGCACAAGAGGAGGCGCGAGCGGCCAAGCGCGGCATCTGGGCCGATACCGGCGAGCACTACGGCGACTACGATCTGCGCCTGCGTTGGTGGCAGGGGCGCGCAGACTTCGTCGAGCAGTTCGACCGCGACGCCGAGGGGAGGAGCGACTTCCTGGTGCTCAACCACTGGGACGCTGGACTCGCGCTTTCAGATCGCATTGGTCAAGAGGTCGAAGTGATCGGGACGATCGGCGCCATCTACGACTCCGATCGCGGTGGCCCTACGCGGGTCATGCTGGGCCGAAAGCGCGGCGACGATTTCGCGCTGGTGTTTTTCGATCCCTACGTGCTCGAGGACACGCGGCTACGCGAGTTCGTCGGCGAGTATGTCCGCGTCCGCGGTACCGTGGCGCGCTATCGCAACAAGAAGTCCGGAAAGGTGTCGCTGCAGTTCATCGTGAATGACGCGCGGCAGGTGCTCACGCCGAGCTACTTCATTCCCCGGCTTGGTCCCGAAGGGAAGGTGAGTGACGACGCGATGTACGACGACGACGTCCCGCAGTGGGATCAAGACGCCATGCAGCCGCCGCCGCAGCGCAAGCCCGACGGCACGAACCCCTCGCAGGATGCCGTCCCGACACCACGCGTCGAACCCTCCTCGGACCCGCCGGTCCAACCCGAGACGGGCGCTCCGGCGGAAGGAGAGGACGCGCCAGAGAGCGGAACCGTCGCGCGCCGCACCTCATTCTTCGCGCGGCCCGGCAGCGCTCGCGACCCCCGACACCTTTCCATGCCACGCCCTGGAGATTACGACCGATGAGAGACAATCGATCCTTGACCCTGACACTTTTCAGCTGCCTCGGATCCGTATGGAGCGGCCGACGCGACGGCAGCACGGCCTCCGCGTCGCGGCGCTCCATCGCGCTTGAGGACCGTCGCTCGGTCGCGCTCCCCGCGAGTGCCTTGGTTACGGGGGCAGTGTTGGCCGGTGTCTTTCTGGGTGGACTGGGCTGTCGCCCCATCGACGCCACGGGGTCTTGCCAGGCAGGTCTGCTCTCTGGCGACTTGGTGATCACCGAGCTCATGGCGAATCCCGACGGCTCAGACAGCGGCCAGGAGTGGTGGGAGATCCACAACGTGTCCTCGATCGAGATCAACCTGGCCGGAATGGAGCTGGTGAATTCCCAGGCAGATGGCGGCAGCGAGAGCAAGCACGTGATCGGTGAGGACGTGATCGTGCCACCGGGCGGCTACGTCGTCGTCGGCGCCGCACTCCCGGAGATCGCGGCGAGCTGGCAGAGCTATAGCTACGGTGGTGACGCCGGGGAGGGCAACCTCGGCGATCTTCGCAATGGCGGCGGACGGCTCGCGCTTCGATGCGGGGAGACCATCATTGACGCCGTCACGTATCTGGAGGTTGCGGACGGAGCAAGTCGCATCTTCGACGGCGGGACCGCGCCCGATGCCTCCGCGAATGATGACACGACGCGCTGGTGCGACAGCACCGTCGGCAGCGCCGATCTCATCGGGCTGGGGTCGCCGGGCGCCGCCAATGAGTCGTGCATGGTGGCGGTGCCGGGGAAGTGTCTCGAAGATGGTGTCGAGCGCGACATCGTCCCGCCGATGGCGGGGGACATCGTCCTCTCGGAGTTCATGAGCAACCCGGAGGGCACCGATGGCGGGCTCGAGTGGTTCGAGCTCTACGCCGCGGCATCGTTCGACCTCAACGGCCTGCAGGTCGGTGCCGACCTCACCTCCCTCGACCCGCTGATCACCAGCAACGAGTGCGTCTCGGCGAGCGCGGGGGACTACTTCCTCATTGCCAACGACCTTGACACCGCGCTTAACGGTGGACTTCCGCCGGTGGACTTCACCTTCGACTTTGCGCTCGGAAACTCGGCCGGCTCGCTGGTGGTCGCGTATGGCGATCAAGCGCTCGACTCGATGGCGTGGGACACGTCGCTGTCCACCAGCGGCGCGGCGGCGAACCTCGACCCAGATTTCTTCGACCCGCTGCTCGCGGACGATGCGGCGAACTGGTGCGCCTCAACCACGCCATACGGCGGTGGAGTGCAACTTGGTACGCCAGGGTCCGCCAACGAAGAGTGCGCGATTGCCCCGCCCGACGGCGAGTGCCTGGAGAACGGGCGGTTCCGTCCGACCGTGCCGCCGGGCCCCGGCGATCTCATCATTACGGAGTTCCACGCGAACCCCGAGGTCGTCGACGACGCGGATGGGGAGTGGTTCGAGCTCTTCGTCAACGCGGACGTCGATCTGAACGGACTGCAGCTGGGTCGCGACGCGGGCGCCGTGGAACAAGATCTGGTCGCGCGGGACTGCCTCGCCGTCAATGCCGGGACCTACGTCGTCTTCGCGGCGTCGAGCGACCCGCTGGTCAACGGCGGTATCCCCGAGGTCGATCATCCGCTGGAGTTCTCGCTGAACAACACGAATCGCGGCGTGTTCGTCGGTCACGGCGACGTCGTTCTTGATGCTGTGACCTACACGGCGACGGCCGCCGGGGCAGCGTCTTCTCTGTCCGCGGACTCGCTCGATGTCAGCTCCAACGACGACGAGGGAAATTGGTGCGCAGCCGTGGATCCTTACGGCGATGGCGACCTGGGCACACCGGGCGCCGCCAATCCACAGTGTGGTGGAGGTGGAGGCAACACCTGCCTCGACGGTGGCGTGCCGCGAGCGATCGTGCCTCCCACCGCGGGTCAGCTCGTCATCACAGAGTTCATGCCCGACAGCGACGCCGTTGGCGATGCCGATGGCGAGTGGTTTGAAGTGCGTGCGACCGCGGATGTCGACCTCAACGGGGTCAGCATTCGGAGCGCTTCGCAGGCGACCGGGCAGGTCATTAGCAGCCCGGATTGCATCCGCCTCGACGTCGGTCAGCTCGCACTCTTTGCGCGCTCGACCGATCCTGACGCGAATGGCGGCCTGCCGGCGGTCGATTGGCAGTTCTCCTTCGGCCTGACCAACAGCAGTGGTGGCATCGTGATCGAGCATGGGATGGACTTGATCGACGAGGTCAGCTGGACCAGCAGCATGGCGGGCGGCGCGACCGCGCTCGACATCGACGTGCAGGATGCGACCTCCAACGACGACCCCGGAAACTTCTGCGCCGCGACTACCCCCTATGGCCTGGGAGACTTGGGCACGCCGAAGGCGGCCAACCTCGATTGCGGGATGATGGGCGGGGCAGATACCTGCCTCGACAACGGCATGAGCCGCAGTATCGTCTATGCGGCCCCCGGCGACCTGGTGATCGTCGAAGCGATGCCCGATCCCTCGGCCGCTGGCGATGCTGTGGGTGAGTGGTTTGAGATCTACGTGGTCAACGATGTGGACCTGAACGGTCTTCAGCTCGGCACCCTCGCGAACCCCGACGCGGTGGTCCTGAACTCGGCAAACTGTCTGCCCGCGACCGCGATGACCTCGTTGCTGTTCGCGCGTGACGCCGACATGATGGTCAACGGCGGGCTCCCCGATCCGGACGGGACCTTTTCGTTCGGCCTGACCAACACCAACGGCAACGTGCAAATTTCGGCCGCGGACGCCACCGTCATCGATCTCTTCAGCTGGACGACCGTCACGGGTGGACGCGCCAAGAGCGTCGATCCGATGGCCTACGACGCCGCGCTCAACGACATCGCGGCCAACGTTTGTAACGCGACGTCGACCTACGGCGCCGGGGATTTTGGTACGCCACAGGCGCTCAACCCGTCCTGCAACTAGCGTCCGCCGAGGCATCTCATGCAAGCGCGCCACATCACAACTCCGCGCATGCCGGGCGGTGTTCGGACGTTGAGACGCACGTGGTTCTCGGGAGCCACTCGCGGCCCAGCGAACGTGCTTGCGGGAGGCATGATGCTGTGCGGCGCCCTGTTCCTCGCAGCGGCGTGTGCCGGCGCAGGCGATGACGAGGACGGGAGATGCGGGCCCTCTCGTGCGGTCGTGGAGCGGGTTATCGATGGCGACACCGTCGAACTCGTCGGCGGTGAGCGCGTCCGCTACCTCCTGATCGACACGCCCGAGATCAGCGGGGACGAGCCCGAGTGCTGGGGCCTTGAGGCGACCCAGGCGAATCGAGACCTGGTTGAAGGAGTCGAAGTCGCGCTCAGCTACGACGTGGAGTGCCGCGACGTTTACGGCCGTCTACTCGCGTACGTCAGGGTTGGCGACCGCGTGATCAACGAAGTGATGCTGGAGCGCGGCCACGCATGTGTGCTCCACATTCCGCCCAATGGTGAGGACTACGTCGCGAGCTACGAGAACCTGCAAACGGTGGCTGAGGCAACAAGCAAGGGTCTATGGGGGAGCTGCGAGAGTGTTCCCTGTAACTGAAGAGCCCCGCGTCGCTCGGCGCCTCGGTCGGCGCACCATGGCCCGGAGCTCAGGCCGTGGTGCGCTCCGGCTGGCCTTGCGATCGCCAGCGCCGTGGCGGGCCGGGTGGATGGTGCTCGCGCTTTGCTGCCTGGCCTACCTGTCGGCGCGCTTGGTCCATGCCGCCGAGTACGAGCTCTTCATCGATGTCGATTCCGAAGAGGAGCTCTACGACCTCTATCTGTCGGACCAGATCTCGGAAGACACCTTCGACGCGCTGATGGACATCTACCGAAAGGGGGTGAACCTCAACACCGCGTCGCGGGATGAGCTCTACACGCTGCCGAACCTTACCTATCGCGACGTTGATCGAATTCTCACGTACCGCGAGGAGGTCGGTCGGATCGAGGACCCCGCTGCTCTCGTGGCGGCCAACGTCGTCGATCAGCGCAAGCTCGGGGCGATCGCGATGTTCCTCGTCAAGGACGAGCAGCGGCCGAAGCTGACGGCGACCAAGGGCTTTGTTCGCTACCAGACCAGCGGCGTCTTTGGCAACGCCGCGACGATCCGCAACAGCCCCGGCGATATCCAAGTGGGGAGCACCGGGCCGACCCCCGGTGGAAGTCACCAGCTTCCGGCGATGGCGTTCCAGGCGAGGATCGCGACCTTTCGCTACCTCACGATCGGTGGCGGCCTGCTCGTGACGCGTCGACGGCTGGGAGAGGTCGCATGGGACCCAACGCGCCAGGCCCTCTCGGCCGAGCAAGAGCAGCCCCGCGTCGTGCTCCCCAAGCTCTTTGCCATGTGGGACACCGGCAAGTGGGGGGTGATTGCCGGCACCTACCGCATCGGCTTTGGTCAACGCCTGACCTTCGACAGCTCGAACCGATATACGCCCAACGGCTTTTATCAGGACGACACGCTGATCTGGGTGCGCGATGCGAAGCGACTCTGCGGTCTCGCTGCGGGCGAGCAGGCGGGTCCAGACTGCGACGGCGACCCCGACTACGTGTATCAGACCGGGCCCGACTGGCGGTGGCGCGACGCTCAGCGCGGGCTGGCGGTCGGAGCCAAGCACATCGATCTTCCGACTGGATGGCTCAGCGCGTTTGCCTGGGGGTCCTATGATCGTCGCGACATCTACCAATACGAGATCTACGATCGGGGCGCGTGTGCAGATCCGCGGCTCGACGATGACCCCGCTTGTGCCGCGCCGTCCGTCTTCAGGCGCAATCCCGACGACCTGCTCGCGCCGCAGAATCGATACGCCTACCAGACCTTGCCCAACATGTACGACGAGGCACTCGGCGGAGCCAACATCACCTGGTTCGCCCGCCGGCGGCTCCACGTTGGTGTGACGGGCTATGCGGCCAACGTGCAGTGGCGCCAGCGCGGCGTCGATCTCGACTTTCAAGAGTACTCGCGGCTGCCCTTCGGCGGTCCGTTCGGCGCGGTCGGGGCCGACTTCGCCTGGGGCCGACGTTGGGCGGACATCTTCCTGGAGGCCACGCATACGTTCAACTCGCAGACGGAATCGGAGGGCGATCGACCGAATGTCGGCGGTCCCGGCGTCCTGCTGCGCCACACCGCGACGTGGAACAAGAATGAGATCGAGGCGTCCGCGCGCTACTACGGCGAGAACTTCAAAAATCCGTATGCGCGCCCAATCGCATCGGCGGACGAGTTCGAGGGCGTGCGCGCCAGAGACGAGGTCGGTGGCCGTATCCGCTACACGGGCCTGATCAAGAAGCGCCTGGATCTGCGCTCCCTCCTCGACGTCTGGGTGCAGCCGAACGAGACCTCGCGCGATATCTCGGCCAACAGCGCGTCGACGAAGGGGGCGAGGCCGCAAGTGCTCACCTATATCCGCGCCGACGTGCAGGCCACAAAGTGGCTGCGCCCAGGACTCTGGCTGCAGTGGCAGAGCCGAGACCTCCGCTACGCGGGTGGGTTGCCCGATACCGACGACTTCAGCATCTGTTTCGAAAGCCTCCGGGCGCAGACCGTGGAGGGGGAGCTCAAGCCGTGCGCTGGGCAGAAGTTTCAGCTCTGGGCCCGCCTCGGCACCAAGCCGCACAAGCGAGTCGGCATCACGGCGCAGTACCAGCACGGCTGGCTCGATGATCCCAACCGGGGAGGCGGACTCGGAGAGAAGCTGACCGAGGAAGGGAAGCGCGTCGCGTATCGTCAGGACAACTCGGTGTGGCTGATCCTGACGGCCAAGCCCGTCGACGAGCTTCGGCTCCGCTTCCGTGCCCGATACCGATCGCAGGACATCAACGCCCTCAATTCGCTGGAGGAGTCGTTTTGGACCTACGTGGACGCGGCGTACTTGATCAAGAAGCTCGCGCTCGTCCGACTCCGCTACGACGTCTACTGGCTGATCGACTCGCGCGACGCGACGCGGCAGCGCGTCCCCAATCCCGAGCACTGGCTTCGCGGGGAGCTCGAGTTCCGTTTCTAGCGGGGCTAGCGGGCCCGCGGCACGGTTATGTCGAGCTGGCGCACGGCCGCTGGGACGCGCTGCCGCGGACGCGGTGCCACCTCGAGGGCAGCGATTGGAGCGCGACCGCCGGGCTACCCAAGGCGCCGCCGCCCGCTTGCTCGGCTCTTGGGTCGTGTGCGGCGGGGAATCGGGACTTTCGCCGCCGCGATGGTCATGCTAGCCCGCCATCATGGGCGGCTTCCCAGCGTTGACGGCGGCAGTCGGCTGGGTCGCGCTCGTGTCGGTGGGCTACGCCCTGAGTCAGGACCGCTCCAAGATCCGCTGGCGCACGGTGGGTCTCGGCCTCGGCGCACAGTGGTTGATCGCTCTGCTGCTCCTCGGCGTGCCGCTCGGCCGCGATCTGTTGGCGACCGCGGCCCGCGGCGTCGAGCTCGTGCTGGAACAGGGGGGCAAGGGCGCGGCGTTCGTGTTTGGTAACCTCGCGCTGGCCGAGCCGCCCGCAGGTCTGGGCTTTGTCTTCGCGTTCCGCGTGCTTCCCACCATTATCTTTGTCGCGTCGCTGTTCGCGGTGCTTTACCACCTGGGGATCATGCAGCGCATCGTGGGCGGGCTCGCGTCGCTGCTTGTCGCCGGGCTCGGGATCTCCGGTCCTGAGGCCCTCTGCGTGTCGGCAAGCGTATTTATGGGGCAGACCGAGGCGCCGCTTACCATCCGCCCATATCTGGCAACGCTGAGTCGCTCTGAGCTCTTCACGGTGATGGTCGCCGGGATGGCGAGCGTGTCGGGGGCGATCCTGGGCGCCTACGTCCTCGCAGGCGGGGTCGACATGCGTCACTTGCTGAGTGCCGTGGCGATGAGCGCTCCCGCCTCGGTCGCGTTCGCCAAGCTCGCGGTGCCTGAAACTCAGGATGCCGTCGCCCCGATCGAGCTTGAAGACAGTAGCGCTCCCAAGACGAGCAATGTTCTGGATGCCGCATCCCGCGGCGCAAGCGATGGTCTGCTGCTCGCGCTCAATGTTGCCGCGATGCTCATCGCCTTCATCGCCCTGGTCGCGCTGGCGGACCTCGTGCTGTCTGCCTTGCCCTTGGTGGATGGGCAACCGCTGTCCCTCGCGCGAATTCTGGGTGTCTTGTTCACGCCGGTGGCCGCGCTGCTCGGTATTCCCTGGGACGAGTCGCTTCACGCGGGCGCAGTGCTCGGTACGAGAACGATTCTCAATGAGATTGTCGCGTACCAGCAACTCGCCCAACTCACTGGCTTGTCCGAGCGAACCCAGGCGATCGTGACGGTCGCGGTGTGCGGCTTTGCCAACCTCTCATCGATCGGCATCCAGATCGGCGGCATCGGTGGGCTTGTGCCAGAGCGCAAGTCTGAGATCGCATCACTTGGTGTTCGCGCGCTCGTTGCTGCCACACTGGCCAACTTCAGCAGCGCCTGCATCACCGGCGTCTTGATCGCACCCTGAAGCCTGAATGACGGCGAGACCATCGGGTGCGTGAACACACCGGGGCTCGTGGGCACTCGATGGTTCGAGGGTCGGCGTCTCCTCAGCACAGTGAGATGAGGGTTTCGACGAGGCACCGCGGGTCGAAGTAGCTCTGGCTGGGATCCGAAACCAAGCGCGTGTCGAGAACGTCGACACCGAGCGCTTGAATCGCTGCGACGTCGAGGCCGCCTGGGTACCTTCCGCCCTCCGTGTCGACGACCACCAGGTTGAGCAGCGCCTCCGTTGGCGTCTGGGACGGGGCGTCGGCACGCAGCACTTCGAGGAGGCGCTGCACCGATGCTTCCACACTGAGGCCTCTCAGCTCGGGATCTTCGCCGCTGTTCGGCACGTACACCTTGGGACAGCCTGCCGCGGCGATGCTGGACCCCACGCCACCTGGAAGCAGGTTGGCGACGACGCTGGTGAAGAAGCTCCCGATCGGGAAGACCAAGAGGTCTGCGCCAGTGATCAGCTCACGCGTGAAGTCGTCGATGTGCGCCTCTGCCTTGGCGTCGACATCGACGCTGCTCGTCAGGCGAAGCTTCGCAATTGCCGTCGCATCGGCTGCTGCTCGCCTCGTCAGGCGGTGCTGGCCAACCACGACCCGACCGTCTTCGAGATCCGCCGCGAGGTGCAGGTTCGCGCCGACGATTGGGCGGACAAGTCCGCGCACCTCGACGAGCCGCGAGAACAAGAAGATCACCGCATCGATGTCGCACTCGTTCTTGAGGTAGCCGCCCGCCAATATGAGGTTGCCGATGCTCGCGCCTCGCAGGTCAAAGTCGTGCGGCGCATGCTCGACGAAATCTGCCAGGCTAACGCGGATGAGCTTGCGAAGCGGATTGGGAATCCGACGAACGAGCGGATGACTCCCCTGAACCATCGCGTCGAGCTCTGCTTTGAGTACCGACGTCGCCTCTCCATCCGCGGCGTCGGTCCCATCGGTGCCCGGCATGCTCTCCGCCAAGCGGTAGCCAAAGAGCTCGTACACGGCGGGATGACCCCGGAGTGCCCGGTCAGACAGCGCCATCAGTCGATTGCGGAGATCTCCCACCGAAATCATAGGGATCACATCCCGCAACTTCGCGGAGCTTCCGCCCGAGTCAAAGGGCGTGACCAGGTGGATCGAGTTGTGCGTGTAGTCGATCAGCGTCTGGCTGGTGCTGCGCAGCGCCGATCCACCCGAGAAGAACAGGAGGCGTGCTCCCAATTCTGGAGCTCGAAGGGCCCGTTGAATTCGGATGGAGTCGGGAACCTGCTGGCGGCGCGTAAGCGTGACGTGGGGCATGGCCGTGGGAACACTTGTTGGCATCTAACCAAGAAGGTGCTGTTGGAGGACCGCGACGGCGTGGTCGAAGTCGATGCCGCCGCTCATCCAGAGGATCGGCAGGTCCCCGAGTAGCGCGATGTAGTCATCCTCGGTGCGCGGTCGATATCCGCTTGGTGCGGCGAAGAAGACTCCGGGAGACTTCATGATCGCGGCGAGCAGCTGAGGTTGATCCGCGATCCGTACGGTCTTCGCGATGCAGGATCCGCCGTCGCGCGTCCAAGTGAGCACCATAAAGGCGGTCAGCGGTGCCTCGAGGACAAACCTGCCCGGGCCGAAGCAGTGGTCGACACGACCATCGAACTTGTGTTCGAGCGGCCAGAGCTCATCCGGCGACATCGCCGAGAACGTCGCGAGCTCCTCGGCGCTGAGGATCCGATGGAGCGAGGGATTTCCGAGAATGGTGCCCGGGTTGATCCGCGGATGCTTGGGAACGCCGGTCGCAACCAGACCCGCCGGCGTGGCCGAGATCATCACGCGATCGTTGCTCAGCAGGGCGACCGCGTCGAGCTCCCTCATCGCGTGCAGCGCGGTGGTCGACTTGCCGGCGCCGGCAAAGCCTGCGATCGCGACGCTCCGCGTCCCGGTCGTCAGCGCCGACGCGTGCGCAAGGTAGGCACCGCGCTCTAGATAGTGCTGAATCTGTCGGTTGTTGACGAAGTTGACGACTTGATTGTCGTTGGCTCGGCACGGGCCGAACGCCAAGTTGATCCCGTCCGCCGTCGCGAAGTGCATGCCGGTGCGAACCTTGTGAATCACACGTCCATCGGCGAGTTGTGCGATCGCTTCCTTGGGACGGGTCTTTCCGGCCTCCAAGGGCGCCGCGGCAAACTCGAGGCCGAGGTCGGGGGAATCGCACTCGATCGCATAAATCTCGCAGTTCGGGCGGCCTGCTGTCGCACCGTCCTTTGCGACGAACTCCGCGAAGTAGTCGCGCAGCAGCACGGCCAGTGGCTCGTCATTGGTTCGCACGACACAGCCCCAACTTCCAAGCTGCAGCCGGACCTCATGGACTGGCGAGTATTGCTCGCATAGCTTCGTGGCGAGGGCGCGGACGGAGGTGACGGGTCGGAGCTGAGGAGTCATTGCGGCGCCTGGGCGGACGGATGGGAGAAGGGGATCGTGTAGGGCTCAACTGCGCTCATGCGAGGCTGTGCCGCTACGACTTCCCCAGGACGTCGACAATGTGCGCGGCGTATACGGCCGCGGCATCGATGTCGCACGCGTCCCGCAGCCCACGGAAGCCGCCGAACGCCGAGACCTCGAACACCTGAGGCCCATTCGCGGTCTCGACCACGTCGACGCAGGTGAAGTCGAGGTTGAACTGCGCCTGGGCGTGGCGAGCCAACTCAATGATTGCATCGGACGGATGCGCGGCTTCGTAGTGGCCGCCCGAACTGGTCGACGTACTCCACGATTCACCGCTCTTCACTCGTGCGTAGGTCGCGAGGTATCGACCGCCCACGAAGGAAACGCCAAGATCGCGACCAGGAATCTCGAGCATCTCCTGCAGATACATCACCTGGTTTCCTGCGGCTTGGAAACGTGCGACGGCCTCCTCAAGACCGTCCCCAGCGCGCAGTGGGGTCATTCCTCGTGCCTTGCTCGTAAACAGCGGCTTGGCGATGACCTTGCCATGCTTGCGCACGAACTCGTACGCGAGCGTGGGATCTTCGGTGATCAGCGTCGCGGGCATGGGCACCCCGGCGGCACGCAGTCGCAGCGTGCCAGAGAGGCGGTCGATGAGGGGATACATCGAGTCTGGATCGGAGAAGACCCGAACGCCCCGATGCTTGCACCACTTGAGCAGCTCGACGCGCTCAAGTGCGTCCGGGGTGTAGGTTGGCGCGATCTTCTTGACGACGATGGCATCAAAGGTGCACAGATCGTGGTCACCAGAGTGAAGGGCTCCCGTCTCAAGGTCGAGCGCGACATGGGCCAGATCGACGACGCTCGCTCGCGCTCCGCAGGCTGCGAGGGACTCCACGAGGCGCTGCGTTGACCAGGCTCCTGGCACGCCGACGACGGCGATCGTTGCGTTCGTGGACTTCATCGGGGCAAAGCTTGCACGTGCGGGCGGGGGAATCGAGAGAGCAATGGGGTTTCAGGCAATCGAGAATCAACGGTGGGCGGGCGCGGCGCGGCGCGCACTGGGGCGGAGCGCAGCGGGTGCGCGACTTCACGGCGGCGTGCGGCTGCACGTGGAGCGGCAGGTCACACGGAGTCGCGGGACGCGTCCGAGGCCTGGGCGGAGCGAGCATAGCCGCCGAGCGCTTCGCGGTGGTCACAGGAGTCTGTCGAGGCGGTGTCGCGTCCTTCATTGGGTGGAGCCCTGCCGCACTGGATCATCCCGGGTGTGCGGACGCCCGCAGTTCACGGTGAAGTGGGGGCGTCAGAACGCGCCGTCGGGATTCCGCATTTGGCGATCTTCCCCCAGGTCCCCGATGACGGCGCAACGGGCCGCCCTTGCATGCGCAACCGCGCCTCTGAGCGGGTCCGCCCGTGCTGGTGTGGCTCCGCGAATGCGACGCTAGAGCGTCACGACGCTGGGCTCAAACTCGAATGCGTGCCAGGGATGGCCGTCCTCATGCCAGGCGACGAGACGCTCAAGCAAGTAGCGAGATCGCGAGAGCATGGTCTGCACGAACTCTGGATCGATCTGAAAGCGCGTCGAGGTGAAGAACGACCGACTCAGCCCCAATGCCAGCCGCGCCGCGAACGTCTCATCCCCGCGTTGTACTGCAAACTCCCGTGAGAAGGTCAGGAAGTCCAGCGAACACGCGTTGAGGCGAGAGCGCGGTCCGGCCTCAAAGACAGGGGTGCGGAAGTTCGACACCAGAAAGACGGAGATGTCCTGGACGTAGTCGCTCATCTTGGAGCGATGCAGATCGATGAAGTGGATGGTGTCGTCCGCCGGATTGAAGATCAGATTGTCGGTGTTGAAATCGCCATGAATGCGGACAGAGAAGGGCGCGATGAGGATGGCATCGAGCGGCGCCGCCCGGTCCATGAGTTCGAGCAGCGGTGCAACGCGGGCGTCGCCGATCCACTGCGTGTCACCCGAAAAGTCAGGGTGAACCTTTGAAACGTCACCGACCCGTTTGCGCATCTGTGAGACGAAGCGCGCCGCAGATGGCGTCAACTCGAAGGTCTCGCGCCAAACCGTCGAGATGGTCGTAAGCGCGGAGCGCCACGCCCGACGGAGCAGCGCTCGATCGCCTTTGAGCAGCATCTTCTGTAGCGTCTCGCCTTGGAGGAACTCTAGAAGCAGTGAGGCCATCTCGCCGTGTTCGTGATAGGCGAAGACGCGGGGGGGCAGTCCCGGCATCAACGCCTCCCATTGCTCGAGGCCTTCCTTCTCCTCCAGGAGCTTTTGCTTTCGACCCTCCTTGAAGATGATCCAACGCGGCCCTTCTTCGTCGGAACGGCGGCTATGGAGAGCGCCGATTCGCGCGCCGGACTTGGACTCCCAGATTCCCTCATAGTCGACATCTTCGATGTGGAGGTCGATATCAGACAGGCTCTCCGCCAGCGCTTGGTACTGCGAGATTTTGAGTTTCTCGCCCGCAGTCGCGAAAATGACCGCCTCGCCGATGTTGAGTAGCGAGTCCCCCATGCGCTCAAGGTAGCGCAGCACGAAGAGCGTTGTGATGAGGTCTTCTGGTGCTTGGCCAGCGCGCAGACGACCGAGTATCTCGCCAAAGGACGCGTCGTATCGATCATCGATGTCGACCTCCGCGCGACACAGCTTCAGTGCCAGCGACATGTCGCGCCCAAAGAGCGCCTGATCCATGATCTGGGTGGCGTCGATGACGATCTGAAAGAACGGCTCAAGTGGGAATCCGAGCAAGACGTCGCGGTCGTGAAGGTAACGCTGCTGTCCGACGATGTTGGCCGCGAAATCGGCAATGCGCTCGAGATTGCTGACTGAGGTGGTCACCGCGCGCAGGAGGTCAACGGTCTGCTTGGGCTTTTCGATCGACTCGTCGCACAGCAGCGCGAAGCACTTGTTCTCGATGACGCTTCGCAGGTTGTCGATGTAGTCGTCCCGCTCGAACACTCGACGGCTTCTCTCGTCCGAGGGCTCCCGAATCATGCGGAGCGTTTCTTCGAGTTGCCGCTTCACCTCCAGTAGCAGGAATCGGAAGTTCTCGCGGACCCCGGTGAATAGAGCGGGCGTTTCCATGACGTTGGTGACTTGAGGTGTAGTGGGACGGGATTGAATGTTCGCGGCGCTGTGATGGCCACGATGGCCGACCGCGTTGCCTGCGGGGGCCGAACTAGCTGTGCGGTCGCCCATAGCCGCGGCCATCGGCGCAGCTCATTGCGACGGGTGGTCTAGCTCTCGATGCGAAGCGTCTCAGTGCTGGCCGCATCGTCGGTGTCTTCTCGCCAGCCGATCTTGACCACCAGACGGACGCGGTCTCCCTTTCGCTTCGCACGCAGCTCGAACTCAAGCAGCCCCTCGGGCTCGAAGACAATGCGCTTGTCGTCCGAGCCGACCGAGATCGAGCCCTGCTCGAATCCCTCTGTCAGCGCACGAAGGTAGCGGGCGATCGATCGCCCGTCTTGAAGCGATTCGTGGCGAAATTCTTGCTCAGTATCTTGCGCCATGGAGGTGGACTTCCGTTGCGCTCAAGGAAAGCGCGGCCAGGTACGGTATCAGAGGCACGCGTTCAAGAGTCTCGATCGAGGCTCGGATCGAGCATGGGCGGCCTCTCAGGTGCCGAAATTGCTTCAACTACGTGTCGGCACCGTGACGCGTGCGGGCTGGGGACTGACGCTGCAGGGGCGTACGGCGGCCGCCGCATTGCGCCCGCCGTTGCGTTGTCGCAGGGTGCTCGTGACTTGGATGCGAGCTAGCCCGCCGGCGTGGTCGGGGCACGGCGCACCCGCGAATGCGTTCGGTCGAGGGTCGTACGCCGAGCTTGGAGCACTGCACGTCCTGCCGAGTGCACGACGCTTACTCGATCTCAAGCTGCCGCGCCATGAGCGTCGCGGGGGCGCCATCGTGGAGATAGAGCACTGACAGCGGGATGCGTGCGAGGGCTCGATCGACGGTGGGCGGCAGTGCCTTTCGCGCTTGGCGGCGTGCTCGTGCCTTGAGGGCCGGCTCGGTCAGCGAGGGATCGAAGGCGCCGAGGATGAGATCCAGCAGGCGCGCGGGTCGCGGAAGGACTTTGAGAGCGATCTTCTTGCGGGCCGGAATCTTCATCTCTTCTCGCAGCGCCGCGATGGCCTCTTTGAGGCCGCCGAGCTCGTCAACGAGCCCGACATCGAGTGCGTCGCGCCCGGAATAAACGTGTCCGCGCGCGACCGCGTCGATCTCGTCACGGCTCTTGCCGCGCGCCTGGGCCACGCGGCTGAGGAAGAGTTCGTAGGTGCGATCGATCGAACCCTGGAGTGCTTCGCGCTCGCCTTCATCGTAGGGGTGGAAGATCGAGTCGAGGTCGGCCTTGTCACCGCGTTCGAGGGTATCGGTCGCAATGCCCAGCCGGCGCAGCAGACCGGAGACGTCAAAGTGCAACGACAGCACGCCAATCGATCCAGTGATGGTCGTCGGCTCAGCGAAGATCCGGGTTGTACCAGCGGCGATGTAGTAGCCGCCACTTGCCGCGACATCGGACATCGACACGATCACCTCCGGCGAACGCGGATCTTTGAGGTGTGCGTCGTGAGTGCGCTGAACCTCGCGCCAAATCACGTCGGAGGCAAACGCGGAGCCACCAGGGCTATCGATGCGCAGAATGATGCCTTTGCACGCGCGGTCGTCACGGAGGCGACGCAGCTCCTTCGCCATGGTGTCGCCGCCGACGAGATTGATGCCCACAAAGGGAATGCGTGCACCGGGTCCGTCCACGATCGTGCCCTCGACCAAGAGCACGGCAATGTATTGCTCGTCCGACCATGTCTTGTCCACCGGCTCGATCTTCGGGAAGCTGCCCCATCCGACGTCAACCCCAAGGTGGTCGGAGATCTTGGGCAGCAGCTCGTCTCGGAATGCAATCTCGTCGACGAGCCCGGCCTCCAACGCTCGATCGGGGCCAAACAGCCCCTCGTTGACCAGCGTGCGAACTTCTGCCGTCTCCTTGCCGCGCGCCTGCGCGATGTCACCGACGATCTGGTCGAAGGTGTCATCGAGGATCGCGTCTTCTTGCAGCTTGTCTTCGGGCGACCGACTGTTGCGTGTGAAGGTCTCGCTCGCGGACTTGTATTCGCCGGCGTGCAGGGATTCTGCCTTGATGCTCAACTTCGCCAGCGCATCCGCGAAGTAGAAGCTGGTGGCCTTGACGCCCAGCAGGCGGAGCTCGCCGGCAGGATGAATGAGCACTCGCTCGGCGACGCTCGCCAGGTAGTACTCCTTCGTATCACCGGCCTCGATCCACGCGTAGATGTGGACGCCGGCATTGCGCGCGCGGATCAGTGCCTCACGGAGCTCAAGCGCACTTGCGTAGCCAAGAGAGACTCCGGCGGTATCGAGCACGAGGATGGCGCGACCGCCCGATCGCTCGGCTCGCTCGATGGTCTCCAGCGCTTCGATGAGGTCGCGTTGGTCGGAGATCAGGCCGAGACGGATCCGTTCTGCGTCGACCCGCCGCACAGGAATCACGCGACCCTGACGGCGCGTCGTAAAGCGAGCCATGCCCGAGACGCCGTCCACGCCCGGATCATTGGCGCCGTTGATTCCGAGGTGCACGCCGGTGCCGGCGCTGACCATGTCCCAAGCAAGATCGATCGCGAGTCCGCCACGTAGCGCGCTTCCGGTCCGCGAGATCTGCAGGGTTGACGCATCGAGGATCGCGACTGGTACCTGCTCAACCTGGGCGTGCACACCCAAGCCAAACACGCGCACGCCGACGCGGCCGTGCCCGAAGATGTCGGCGGCGCCGAGCTGAGAAAACGCCCGAGAGAGTCCCTCGTCGTCCGCCGCTAGCGCTCGCGTGCCGACGCCGCCGGCCAGTTCGAGCGTGCGGTTGCCGAGCGGTCGAATCGCGAGCTCGCTGCGAATCCTGACCTCAGCGGGCAGTGTGCTCTGCGTGGGCGCGAGTAGATCGAGAGGGAGCGTTGCACCCCGTCCACCAGGAGCCCAGCGGATCGAGGCACCAATCGAGGCGTAGTTGGTGATGCGCGCGACGAGTCCAAAGTCGAGGTCAGGCTTTCCAAGCCAGCGACCTGCAGCGTGCGCGAAGTGCATGGAGAAGCCTGTCGCAACCCGTTTGGCGTCGCCGGTGGCAATGCCGAGCGAGAGCTTGGTGAGCGGCGGTTGACGTAGCTGCGTCACGGATGCGAGGCGCTGGTCGGTAAAGGCGGGCGCAATCGTCTGCAGACCAATGGCCGTCGCAAATCCAAAGCCGAAGTTGGTCGACAGCCACGCACCAAATCCCGATCCCTGCGTGAAGCGATCGGTGGTCCCGTACCCGCGCATCACAAGGTCGACGCCGCGCGCGGCGGCAATGAGCGCGGGGTTGAGCTCTAGGCTGGAGGCATCACCGCTTCCCGCGATGTCCTTGATCGGGCGCTCGACACCCTCGGTTGGGCCACGCTGCACCGCCACGGGATCTTGGTCCTCGGCGCGCGCCAAGCCTGGCAATGCGAGCGTTGTCAGTGAGACGGCAAGGCTGACCGCGACGAGCGTAGGAAATTGTGGCCTGCCAGGCAAGTCGCCGCAGCGGCGACGGAAACGACCATGAGCGCGAGGAGACTGCGCTCGCTTGGCGAGACGCACGGTTTGCGGTGATGTCTTGTCGTGCATGACTACCTGGTCTTTTGGGGCGACGGAACAGACCTCGCACGCCTGTCCGAGGAAATGTCCGTTCGCGCTCACTGGAGCTGATCTTCGTGAATCTCTTCAACCACCGCGAGCACGTGGCGGACCTCAAGGAGCCGCAGTGTCTCGTCCCAGGGCACCTTGACGGCGCGCTCACGCAGGAACAGCACGCTCGCACCCACTGGAACTCCGCTGACGTTCTCGCCGAGATCGGCGTCGCGCTCGTCGCCGTCGTCCTGCGCCACCCGCGAGGGCGTGGTCTTGGGCGTGGTGCGTGCGACCTCGACGACCTCGCCAAGCATCGCGGTGTCGTCCCGGTCTCGCGCCGTATCGGGGAGGAAAAGGCCGGATGCCAGTTGCGCCGGATGTTGCTTGAGACGAACGAGAATCCTGGGACCCAGCGGCTGCACGTGTCGTGAGACCTTGCCCGAACCCTCCGATGGAGAGGTCTCGCTTCCTTCTTCGCGTCCCTTGGCGTCCTTGTTGGCCAAACCAGTTGGACCTGCGGGTTCCGTGGAACGAGCCTTTGGCTTGCGCTGGGTCATTTGTCGCTCGTCGCGTGCTGCTCGCGGGTAGGCATCGGGCTGGGGCCGACCTCGATCGGGGTTGCGAAGAGCGAGTGACCTGATGTCTTGGTCACCCGCGCGCGTACGAACTCGCCTGGGCGCGCGCAATCGAGAGGGAGCAGCGCATTTTCGAAGTGCCGCGTCTTGCCAAGCATGTGGTCGCGGCGCTTGCTGACGCCCGAGACGAGCACCTCGCACTCCTCGCCGATGCGCGCCTCCAAGGCCTCCCGTGTGACCTGACGTTGGAGCTCGATCAAGCGCGCCAGGCGATCTTGCTTGATCTCGGCAGGGATGTCGTCGTCGAGCTTCTTGGCGGCGTAAGTGATGCCACGATCGCTGTACGCGAACATGAATGCGCTCGCGAAACGCACTTCGCGAACCAACGCGAGGGTCTCTTGAAACTCCTCTTCAGTCTCACCGCAAAAGCCGACCATCAAGTCGGTCGAGAGTGCGATGCCGGGCACTGCGGCGCGCAGCCGGTGGACGATGGCGAGATACTCCTCGCGGGTGTAGCCGCGGCGCATCTCTTCAAGGACCTTGTTTGACCCGCTCTGCACGGGGGGGTGC
>CAZVEM010000065.1:0-20957 GCA_964626165.1 uncultured Nannocystaceae bacterium | reverse complement strand
GATCGATGGACGCGAGGGCGCCGATGAGATCAGCCCGTAGCGGGGCTGGCGAGCCAATGCGCACGATGGCGGCATCTGCGTCCTTGGCCAGCAACTCTCCAGCTTGAATATCGGCGCCGTCGTAGCCGACGACGCGGACAAGCGCGACAAGTGCTTTGGCTCGCGTCTCGTCGTCGCGCGCTGCATCTGCGAGACGCGTGGCCTCGTCGAGCGCGGCCCGTGCAGCCTCAACGTCGCGGAGCCGCGCCGCAACACTGCCAACCAGCAGGAGCGCGCGCGCCTGGATTCCCGGGTCGTCGATCTTCCGAGCGCGCTCCAGCGCTGCCTTCGCCGTGGCAAGCGCTGCGTCGTAGCGACCCAGCAACCGTTCGCTTTGGCCGACCGCAAGGGCTGCATCCACCTCGTCGACCTGAGCGCGAAGTTCTGTCGAAAGCGGACGCCCGCGCGATGCCAGTTGGGTCTCGTCTGAGCACTCATCAAGGCTGGGGAGCTGCGCGACCGCCTCGACCGAGACGCGCACCGCGGCGGCGTCGGCTTTGGCAAGAAGGCCAGTGAGTTCCTCGAGTTGCCGTCGATGTTCTGCGAGACAGACCAATTTTTGGCCCTTCACCTCGGTCGAGCGCACATCATTGCCCAGCAGATCTCCACACAGATCGCGCCGCAACTCGATCCATCGCTGCGCATAGGCATCGAGTGCTCGCTCGACGCGCGCAATCGAGTCGCTCGCACCCGACGATCCGCTTTGTTCGAATGCCTTGCGAATCGCCTCGCGACGCTGGGGGCCCCACGCGCGATCAAGTTCTTGGTCGACATCTCGACAGGTCGCGAGCGGATCGAAGGTCAGCTGCCGAACGGTGACCACGCCAATCGCAAGCAACACGGCACTGATCAGCGCGAGACTCCGCAGGCGCGCGCCACGACCCAGACCAACTTCCACGGCCCGTACCAGCTCGGGCATGTCGGGGAAGCGGTCTTCGGGTCTGCGTTCGAGTCCCCGCAGCAAGACCCGTCGGAGCCAAGTCGGGGTACGACGCTCGCGGCGGAATGGTCGGGTGCGGCCATCGATCACGGCAGCCGCGAGCTTCGCAAACGTGTCACCGGCAAATGGCCGCCGGCCTTCAAGGCGTTCGTAGAGCGAGACACACCATGCGAACTGGTCGATCCGATGATCGCCGACCTGTCCCAGATGCTGCTCTGGGGCCATGTACGCCGGCGTGCCCATCACTGCTCCGGTCGCCGTCAGCGGCATATCTAGAGAATCACCGCTTCTGCGGATCAAGTTGGAGTCACTCGATCCCGAGTCGTCGGTCGACTCGAGCGGCGACGCATCGCGCCGGTCGCTCCGCGTCAGCGGTGAATCTGCATCCCGCTGGGAGTCGGCGTCGTCGCGCAGCGCCCCGGCCCCGCGCGCCAGTCCAAAGTCGAGCACGACCACGCGGCCATCGTCGCCGACCATCGTGTTTTCAGGCTTGAAATCACGGTGTACGAGCCCCGCCGCATGAGCGGCCGCGAGTCCGCGAGCGGCCTGCAGGTAGCAGCGAAGGACACCCTCAAGGGGCGCGTCGGGGGCCCACTCTTTGAGTGTGCATCCCTTGATGAACTCCATCGCCACGTAGATCTGATCGTTGTGTTCGCCGACCTCGTAGACCTGCACGACATTGGGATGGCTCAGTCGCGCGAGTGCCTGCGCCTCCCGCATGAGGCGGGCCCGACGGCCGGCATCTGCGTGCTCGGTGTGGAGCAGCTTGATGGCAACTTTGCGATCCAGCTGCTCATCAAAGCCGGCGTAGACGACACCCATGCCGCCTGCCCCGAGTCGTCGGATCACGACGAAGCGTCCGATCCGGACGGGCGGCGCGGCGGTGCCAAAGAGGCGCTGGGACACCGTCGCACGCAGCCGCTCTGCGTCGATCCCGGCGAGCTGGGGCCGCGGCCCCGCGAGAGCGCCGACGCTCTCTTCCGAACCGTTCGAGCGCGAACTCCCCGACCGCAAGCCAGACAGCTTGACGGCTGTCTGGTCGCGGTCTTCGCCCGGACGTTCCGTCATGGGCTGAGCGTACGCTACTGGCAGACCATGTTTGCGGTGTCGAGCAACATGACACACGCATTCATCGGATCCTGCATCAGATAGTCGGGGACATCTTCACACGTCAGCGTGAGGATGCACTCCTTCACGGCATCCTGCGCCTCCACGCACTCCATCGTGGCGCCCTGGCCCCACTCCTCGCACAGCGCGACGCACTCTTGGAGGCTCTCGAAGGCATCCGGGACGCACTCAAGGACGTGCTCGCAGCTCAACGTGCAGAGATCGCCGTCCCCGTCTCCGTCTCCGTCTCCGTCCCCATCTCCATCACCATCCCCGTCGCCGTCTCCGTCGCCGTCTCCGTCGCCATCCCCATCTCCGTCTCCGTCGCCGTCGCCATCCCCATCTCCGTCTCCGTCGCCGTCGCCGTCGCCGTCGCCGTCGCCATCCCCATCTCCGTCGCCGTCACCATCCCCGTCACCATCCCCATCGCCGTCACCATCGCCGTCACCATCGCCGTCGCCAGCGTCTGCATCACCCGCGTCGCCGATCTCCTCGCGCTCGACGCCGATACAACCGGAAACGTGCACGAGCACGCCAAGGGCCATGATGATCACAATGTTCGAAGGTCGCAGATATTTGGTTTGCATAAGTTAAGCCGCTCCGGAGTTGGGGGTGCCGCGCCGATCATCAATCGATCGGCCGTTCGTGACGAATTCATCGCCGGGGTGTGAAGAATGCGCGCCACGCATGCGTAAGCACGCGCTGGGGCGGACGGGTCGCCCCCTGGGCACCGAACACCGCTCCCCGACCCCTCAATCGTACACGGCGGGCCATTGTCCCGCCACGGAATCGCCCCCAGAGCTGCTAGGGTGAATGCCGTGAGCAGCAGCCTCGGCGATTTCGAGCTTCTCGACGCATGGCGTGGCGGCGACGCCCGTGCCGGCAGTGCGCTCTTCGAGCGACACTTTGACGCCATCTGCCGCTTCTTCGCGAACAAGGCGAATGAGGATGTCGACGATCTGATCCAAAAGACCTTCTTGGCATGCGTCGAAAGCCGCGAGAACTTCCGAGGTGAGGCGAGCTTCCGGGGATTTCTCTTTGGGGTCGCGCGCAACATTCTCCGACGCCACTATCGAGACAAGCGCTATCAACGACAACGCATCGAGGAGCTCGATGCGTCCGTCCATGACATGAGCCCAAGTCCCAGCCTGATCGTGGCCGAGCGTCGCGAGCAAGATCTGTTGCTCCACGCGCTGCGCCGCCTGCCACTCGACCATCAAATCACGCTCGAACTTTACTACTGGGAGTCGATGTCGGGCTCCGAGCTCGCCGCGGCGCTGGAGATCCCCGAGGGCACCGTTCGAGGTCGAATCCGGCGCGCCAAGGAGCTGCTTGAGATCGAGCTCGCGCGGCTCGCCGAGTCGCCCGAGCTGCTGCAAAGCACGATGGCCAAGCTCGATGACTGGGCGCAGGGCGTGCGCGACCAGGTCCGGGTCGCGCCAAAGACCTGATCGAAGCGCGCGACCCTCCAGGCAGGGCGCGAGTCGGTCCGCTATGCTCGCGCGCATGCGCTCGTGCCGCACTGCCCTCATCCTCGCTCTCGCCGCCCTCAGCCTCAGCGCCTGCAAGCCGGCCGAGGAAGCAAAGAAGGAAGACAAGCCCAAGGAAAAGGATGCTCCGGAGCTCAAGGCTCCAGATCCGGCGCCGGACACCAACGCGAAGCCTGATCTCGATCTCTCCGGTCCCATGCCGCCAGAGGCGATGACGGCGATCTTCGCGGTCGACGGCGCGCTGATCCCCCTCGCTTGCTTCGATCCTTCCGGCAAGAAGATCCTCGGCGGCAAGGCCTGCCTCGATCTGGTCCCCGCGGATGCCGAGGTCCTGCTCAAGGCCGAGACCGGGATGCAGCTCGACAAGCTGGGTGCGCGCAAGAATGCCCTCTGCGAGGTCGCGGACAAGCCAGGCAGCTTCTCGACGGCCGCAACCGAGAAGGGCGATCGCTTCGAGGTCGCGCTCTATCCCAAGTCCCTCACGCCCGGCCTCTTACTGATGGCGCCCGAAACCAAGAAGGACAAGGCGCTCGAACTCACCGAGGAGGAGAAGACCGCGCTCATCGCAGCGATCAAGGCGAACGGTGGCAAGACCGAAGGTGGCCCCCTGCGCATCGCGCAGCGGGCAGCCGCGGACATCGATGGAGACGGCAAAGACGAGGTCTTCTTCTCCACGATCGTCGACGACGAGAAGGATAGCGAGCGCTTTGTCTTCTCTGGGCTCTTTATGGCCAACGGCGGTGCACTGGACGCCATGGTCCTCGTGGATCGCTCCAAGGGCGCCGATATCATCGTTCTGCGCAGCGCGGTCGACCTCGATGGAGACAAGATTCGCGAGCTGCACATCGGTCTGACGTTCCAAGAGGGGGGCAGTGGCGACCGCATCGCGATCAAGAACGACAAGGGCTTTAGCTTCGCCGCCGACTGGAGCTGCGGCGCCTAGGACTCATGCGCTCGGCGCTTGTCCTTGCGGCGCGCTCAAGCTGAGCTAGCGTGCATGCATGGGGTGGCGTCAAGCGACAGAGACTGAAGCGAGCAGTCGGGATCAAGAGGACCCTCCCAGGAGTGGCCGCGTCGCTCGCGTGATCGCGGCCCTCCGACGGGCGCCTCCACAGCAAGGGACAAGCGGGCGGGCCAGCGTCAGCCGGAGATCCGGCGGCCTGCTCGCGCGGCGACGCTCGCGGCGACTGCGGGCCCGGAGTCTGCAGCAGACCTTTGCCCCACCCGATCCTGCCTTGCAGCAGATCGTCAAGGTCGGGCCCAGTGGCAGTCCCGACTCAGGCACCTGGGCGAGCGTGACACCGCGCCGCATGGGTACCCGCTACACCGCTCGCGCGGGAGCGTTGCTGCGCGCCACCACGGGCGATGTCGCGGCGCTTCGTGGCAAGGTCGAGCGCCTGAGCTATGCGCTCAAGAATGCTGTCGTTCCCGATGAGCGGATCCGACGACTCGAGCGCCTAAAGCGATTCGGCCTCATCGATCAGATCCCGACGCGGGTTCAGCTGATCGCAGGCAGCGTCGACATGTTCCGCACCTTCATTGTGCCGGCTGCCGACGACTACTACCAACAGCAGGAGTTCAGTACCGGCTTCCACGCACTCCTCCGTGCGCTCGACGACCCGGCGTCGATGGTCGATCCCACCGGTCTCGCGAGCCACACCGACGCGATCATCGGACACCTCATGCAGGTCGTGCACGCCGAGCCGATCTATGACCTCCAACTGCTGCTGGCGGTCGACGACGATCCTTGGGCGGGCATCGATCGTCTCGAGCTCCAACTCCAGGAAATGCTGTGGGGCTGTCATCCACGGGCGCGTTCGATCCAGGCCATCGTGGAAGATCCGGACTATCACGCGCGCCTGCTGCGTCTGGTGCGAAAGTTTCGCGAGAACCCAGCCGCGACCCCGCAGATCCGTCGCGACAACGTGGTGCTCGACCCTCGCTTTTCCGCGCTGGCGGAGATCTTTGGCTCACTGCCCAGCACGATGCGCTACTTCTGCGCGCTACCGACCGCACCGCGCAAAGCCGCGCTTCACATCATGCGCGGTGTCGATCCACTGACGCGATCGCTCGACGTTGTGTCCGGCTCGGCCGAGGTCGACGACGCATAGCTCGTGGACCCTGCCGCACGGCCCCATCGCGGGCTCACCGACGCGATCGAGAACGCAGGCGGCCCGCGGCCACGGGCTGGCCGCCGCCCGAGAATGTCCTATGGCAGGCTGCAACGGCGTGCCGCTAGCCCTTGCGATCGTCGACGATCAGGCCAATCTCAATGAGTCGCTCGCGCAGATAATCGCCCGCGGTGATGGGCTGGTCGCGTCGGGGATGTTCGGCATCCACGCAGCCAGGCAGCACATCGATGAGAAAGTCATCGTTAAAGTGCAGGAAAAAGGGGATCGAATAGCGAGAGCGCTCCGACCAGGGCGGCGGCGGATTGACCACGCGGTGGGTCGTAGACTTGAGTCGGTGATTCGTCAGCCGCTGCAACATGTCGCCCACGTTGCACACGATCGTGTCCACGTCCGTTGTGATCGGTAGCCAGCTGCCATCGGGTCGGAGGAGCTCGAGGCCGGGCTCATCGCTTCCGATGAGGAGCGTGATCACGTTGATGTCCTCGTGCGCCGCCGAACGTACTGCACCGGCCGTCTCGAGCGGAGAGCCCAGCAGCGGCGGATAGTGGAGCGGACGCAGGATGGTCTCGCCGTGACTAACCTTGTCGTCGAACCAGTTCGGCTCAAGGTCGAGACCACGTGCAATCAACGAGAGCGCGGTGCGCCCCGTGGACCACAGCGCCTCGTAGAGTTCCTCAAGCGCTGCGCGAAATCCCTCGGGCGCTGCAGGCCAAACGTTGGGTGGGTGCCGCGGCGAGAGCCGCTCGGGCGGAGGCCCCACGTGCCAGAACTCTTTGAGATCTGCGACCGCCTGATCCTTGGCCTTCTCGACGCCAAATGGCGTGTAGCCGCGCTGCCCGCCACCCTTGGGATCGTGGAGCGCCTGCTTCTCGTCGAGTGGCAACGCGAAGAACGCGGCCACCGCGTCTCGGGCAGCTCGCCGTTGCCGGTCCGAGACGCTGTGTCCGCGAAATCCAACAAAGCCGTGCTGCGCGAGCGCTTGCATCAGCTCCGTGACGAGACCCGCGATGCGGTTAGGGTCGGCTGCGAGAGAGAGATCGAGTACCGGGATCTCGACATGACTGGCCATCGGAGTCCGAGCATAACAGGCGCCCAGCCCCGCTCGACCCAAGCGCATCGCGGTGTCCGACACACGTCCCGTGCGCTCACACTGCCATGCGCGCCCCGGTGTGGGTCCCAGCCGCGCGCGCCCGCGTCACCGCATGTCGAGCGAAACATGCCTTGATCCGCCTGCGCAACCGTGTTTGCCTCCCCGCGTCGGTCCCCGGGACCGCAGGACATTATGCCTCGTCGAGAACATCAAGAGTCCAGAGACGCGAGTCCCGCGGACGCGGCCCCGCCGATTCAGCGCGCCGCGTCGAGCGAAAAGCGCCGCGGTTCCTCACCACTACCCCGAGTGCCGTGGCTCGCCGCGCTCGTGATCGCGGCCGCGGTCACCTGGATCTTTTTGAGCAAGCCGAGTTCTGGACCTCAGCGCTTGGCCGGAGGTGGCGGGCACCGTGTGTCGCTCCGAGCGTCTGCAGTCGATCCGGGCGAACTTGCGGGTAGCCAACCGGCACAAGTAGTACCCGTTCGAGAGATGACGGCGCAGGAGCGGGCGATGCTTCGCCGCCTCGATCCGGGTGTGGACGCGACGGCCTCCAGCGCGATGCCTGACCAAGTCGCTCGTGCTTCACTCGCGATGGCACCGCCCAAGTCGGTGGGTCGCGAGGTCTTGAGCTTTGCGCCACCGAAAGATCCACCGGGCAACGACCCCGCTGACACGGGGGGCGAAGGCACCGGCGGCGAACCCAGCGCGACCGGCGGTGAAGCCACCGGCGGCCAGGTGGCCGCAGACCCTACTCCCGAAGAGGATCCCGAAGCGGCGATCGGCGGCGTGGGCATCGACACCGGCGCGGACGAGGCCGCAGCGTTCGAGAGCGCAGTCCTCAACCCCGCGGGCGGTGTGCCCGTACACGTTGATGGGGAGTTCCGTTCACCCTTTGCGAACCCGAAGGTCCAGCCGGTCGAGGTGCGAGTCGGCCTGCTGCTCGGCAGCATCCCGAGCTACGACATCCAATCCGGCTCTTTCGAGGCCGACTTTTTCGTCTCGTTCACAAGCACGACGGCGATGCCCAAGATCCGCTTGAGCTTCGCAAACGGACACGCCAATGCTGAAGACTGCCGTGTGCTTGCAGACTTGCCGACGTTCAAGCTCTATCGCTTCGTCGGCACCTTCCTCAGCCCGCCGGATCTGCGGCTCTATCCATTCGACACGCAAGATCTAGAGATCGCGTTCGAAGACGACTTCAACGGCGTCGACATGCTCAAGTTCAAGCCGGACGTCGAGCGAACCTACCTCGATGACAACTTCTCGATCCCGGGCTGGGACGTCGCGTACATGCGTGCGCGCACGATGTCGCACTATTATCCGGATCGATTCGACGACGACGACCTCTACTATCACCGCTACATCTTCGCCCTCGGAATCACGCGCTTCGCAACCTCCGCGATGTTCACGGTGTTCGTGCCCGCGATCGTCATCGTGTTGATCTCGCTCTCGGGACTGTGGTTCCCGCGCGACGACCTCGATGTTCGCTCGAACGCGACAACCCCAATGCTCGCGGCGGCCGTGCTCTTCCACTTCGCTCTGACGCAGGAGCTACCGGCGGTGGCGTATCTGACGCGGGCGGACAAACTGATGCTGGCCGTCTACGCCTGCCTTGGCCTGCACATGATCAGTTCGTGGCTCTGGTTCGTCTTCGAGGAGAAACATACCCAGCGCATCTTCGTCTGGTCGAAGCTTATCGGCGCGCCGCTCACCGTGATCATTCTGCTCGTGGGGATCCTACTATGAACCGCCGAGAATCTGCTGAAATCGCGTCACTCACGCCCGTACGCAAGACGGTTCGCGGCGCTCGTCGTCGTACGACCCTCCTTGCTCTGGCCGCGCTGCTACTTGGACCCTCAGTATTCACCTCGGCGCTCGGTTGCGGCACAAGTGAAGGCAGCTACGAGGCGAATGTAGAAATTCAGCGCATGCGAGTCGTGCGCCGAGATGCCGAAGGCGTGCCCATGACCATGGACATCGAGTTTTCCTTTGTGGAGTGTCCCGGCACGCAGATCGAAGTACTCCGCGGCGGCAAGGATTTCGCTGCTTGCATCGCTTCTCACAAGAAAGGCGATCTCCTGAAGATCAAGATTCGCCACTTCTGGTCGTCAAGCGGACAGATGGATTACGAGATCTCGCAAGTTGGCGAGTGTGTTCGTCCACCCGATCCCAATGACGAGGCAAGCTTTCGCATGATCCGTGAATGTGAAGACTGGAAGGTCCACGGCGCCGTGGTCGGCTTTCTCTGTCGCGTCGCCCCAGAACGCGCCCTCGTCAGCAAGTGCCCATGGTTTGCCAAGGGCTGAGCTTGCAATGAGGCGTTGCCTGCAAGCGAATAAGGATCGAATCGCATGAAAGGCTGCAATACGAGTTCCGGCCTGAGTCGTTGCCGTCGTACTTGGCCTGCCGTCCTCCCCGCCGCCCTCGCAGGGTGGATGTCGGCGTGTGGCGGCGACAAGGGGGCGCCCGCGCCTTTGGACGGCAACGCGGACGGAGGCGCGACGGAGGCGGGCGCACCCGGCACCGAGACCAGCAGCGAGGACGCCGTCCTCGAGTTCGGCAAGATCAACATCGAGGGCGATGTCATCGAGCGTCACGCCATCCGTCGGCTTGAGGCAGGTCGCGAGAAGATGCGGGACTGCTACGTCGCAGCCCTTGCCAAGCGTCCGGGCATGAAGGGCCGCATCGTCTTCACCGTGGCGCTCGACGCGGACGGCACGGTGGCGAGAGCCGACGTTGCCGGTGCCCGATTCCCCGATGCGAGCGTCGGCCGCTGCATGTCCAAAGAGCTTGCCAAGCTCCAGTTTCCTGCCAGCCCCGGGGCAAAGACGTCGACGCTCATGGTGCCCGTGCTGCTTTCGCCAACAGCCACGGCTGCCCCGCCATCGTCCGAGACAGCGCCCGCGGAGCCGGCCGCCGAGTCGACCGCCGGCACGCAACCCGCGGCGGAATAGCGAGCGGCGGAGTAGGCTAGCGGCCATGGACGTCGGAGCGCTTCGTGGCCAGCCAGTCTCGCCGGAGTTCGACCATCTCCTCGATCTCGATCTAGAGGACTTCCCCAAGGGGAAGCTCAGCCGCGCACGCATCAGCATGTGCGAAAACGGCCTGGGTCAGCCGATTCTCATGCCGCTGATGGTCGCGCGAGGGCACAAGCCCGGTCCCGTCGTCGGACTCACCGCGGCCATGCATGGCAACGAGCTCAACGGTGTTCGTGTCATTCAGGCGCTGCTCAAGTCGATCGACGTCCACACGATGGCCGGCACCGTGATCGCGGTGCCAGTCGTGAACGTGCCGGGCTTCCTTATGAATCGCCGCGAGTTCAACGACGGCGCGGATCTCAACCGGATCATGCCCGGTCAGGCAAGCGGCGACTCATCGCAGATCTACGCGCACAGACTGCTCGAACGCGTCGTCCGCAAGTTCGACTACTTGATCGATCTCCACACCGCAAGCTTTGGCCGGGCAAACACGCTCTACGTCCGCGCCGACTTGAGCCACGCGGACGCCTACTGGATGGCGATGGCTCAGCAGCCGCAGATCATCCTCCACAATACCGGCGCCGATGGCACCCTGCGTGCGGCGGCGATGGGTCTAGGCATCCCTTCCATTACGGTGGAGGTAGGCGATCCTCAGCTCTTCCAGGTCGACATGATCCGCGCCGGACTGCGCGGTGTGAGCAATGTTCTCGCGCGGCTCAACATGGTGCCGGAAGCATCGCAGGAGGACGTGCCCCCGCCCGTGATCTGCTCGCGTGCGTACTGGGTGCACACCGATCACGGCGGGCTGCTCGAGGTCTTCGTCGAGCTCGGCGAGCAGGTCAGCGCCGGACAATGCCTTGCGCAGGTCAATAACGTCTTTGGCGACGTGCTGGCGAAGTACCACGCGGTCGAAGATGCGATCGTGATCGGCCGCAGTACCAATCCCGTCAACCAAACCGGCGCGCGCATCGTCTACCTCGGCAGCCGCGAAGACACCGACGCGTTGCACGAGCCGCCGATCCGGATCGCACACTGAGCTGGCGAGGGCCGCACTCGGCGCCCATCGTGCGAGCGCTATTGGTCTCGACCGAGGACCAATCCAAGCCAGATTAGCGGCGCGATGTTCAGCGTAAACATGCCGCCCACTTCCTGCTGGGCCCCGTCGGGACTGGTGCGCACGCCGTGCATGACCTCAAGTCCGACAACGCCCCAGGCCGCGTGAACGCCAAGGGCGTGGCGATAGCCACCAAAGGCCCCGTCTCGGCCGGCCCCCACCCAAGCGCGCGGTGTGTAGTAGCCGGCGACGAGGTCGGTTCCAAAGCCAACGCCAAGTCCCGCGGTCGCACCGTGGTAGCCGCGGGTGGGATGGGCGTCAAAAACGTAGTCGAGACGCGGCCAAAGCCACAGTGTGGGCTCCAGGCGCGGTCGATTGGGCGCGATCTGTAGACCGACGCCTGCATCCAATGCGAACGCACCGCGGGCGACGCCAAGATGACCGTGTCCGCCGACTGCAACGTGCATGCTCGGGATCAACAGCCGCGCATTTGGATTGGACTTGCTCAAGATGCGCTGGCGCCATCGCGCGTGACGCAGTCGATCGCGCTCCCGCGGGTTGAGCGGCGCAGTATCGGCTTCGCTCAGCGACTCTCGCACCGCACTCGAATCGACCTTCTCCAGTGCGTTGTCCCGGACCACGAGCACCTGCTCCGTATCGCGGGCGAATGCGATGCCATCGACGTCGCTGTCAAAATCCGTGATCCATCGGATCTTGCGCTCACGCATGATGAAGAGCGCGTGCCCCATGGTGAAGACCACTTCGTCGCCCGCGAGGCCGACGCTGCCGTCGATGTGAACCTTGGTCGTCGCGGCGGCGCTCGCTTTGCTGAGCCGCGGAATCCGGATGGTCTCGACCGCGCCGGCGCCCTCGGTCGAGATCGCGAGAAGACCATCTTCGCCCGCACGGACCCAGAGCGTTCCTGTATCGGAGCTATACCAGGCTGCTCTCCAGTCGACGGTCGAGAAGCTCGCGCCGGCCCCCGACGTCACCAGACGGCTTCCCTTTCGGCCCTGCCAGCGAACCGCGACGCCATCGCGTCCCACTGCAAAGAGCTGCCGACCGGGACTTCCGGCGGCCGCGAGCGCGTCGATGCGTCCCTCTGGCGGCCACACGTTGCGCTCGAGACGTTCGTCCGACCAGATCCACAGCGCAGCAGAGGTGATGATGGCGACGTCCCCCGCACCGGTGACTGCAACATCAACGACGACCTCACCGTCTTGCAGCTCCAGCCGGCGTTGCTCGAGAACATCGCCGCTCTTGCGCAGCACGAGTCCCTGCGCGTCGACGACCGCGATCAGCAGGCGATCTCCCCCGATCCAACCTGCCACTCCAAGGGGCTCACCGAGCTCGGTCCTGGCGACGCTCCACCCCGCGTCGCCTCGTTGCCACGACAGCAAACCGGGCGCCGCGACATAGATCGCGCCCCGACCGTCGTACCAAACGGCGCGCGCAGCGGCCAAGGTCGGCGACGTCTCCTTCTCGACCGCGATCTTCTTGACCTCCTCAGCAGGTGGACCCGCCGACGCGATGCTTGGCACAAGCGCGAGGCAGAACAGGGCGGCGCGCAGCCAAGTGGATCCCACGAGCATCGCGCGTGGACCGAGCGCTGCGCTGGGGAGGCTCTTCATTCGACTCGTTGGCTCTCGGCAGCGCGATTCATCGCGAGATGCCCGGTTGGTATTCGCCGATGAAGGGCAGATTGCGATAGCGGCCATCCAGATCAAGCCCGTAGCCGACGACAAATGCGTCTGGGCAAGGAAAGCCAACGAAGCGCGCCTTGACGGATGCGACCCGCGCGGCTGGCTTGTCGAGCAGGGTACAGATCTCGATCGAGGCGGGGTGGCGCGTCTCAAGGACGTCCATCAAGTGCGAGAGCGTCCTTCCGGTGTCGACGATATCCTCTACCAACAACACGTGGCGTCCCTCGACGCTGCGATCGAGATCTTTGAGGATGCGGACCACGCCCGTGGACTTGGTACCAGCACCGTAGGAGGAGACGCTCATGAAGTCGATGTCGAGGGGGCGCTGAATCGCGCGCACGAGATCGGCCATGAACACGAAGGACCCCGTCAGGACGCTGACGAGCAATAAGTCCGCGTTCGCTGCGCTCTCGTAGTACCGGCGGACCTCTTCGCCAAGCTCCTGCACGCGCGCCGCGATCGTATCGGCCCGAAACAGGGGACGTACACCGCTCCAGCTGTGCTGCTGTCCGCCCGTTGCTTCGCCAGAGCCCTCGGTCATTGCGGCGGATCCTACCACTGCATCGTGCCGGTTGGGACCGTCGACGAGCACCGCTGCAGGCCTCGTGCTAGCTCCACGCCCGTGCGAAGGCGACGATTTGCCACCCTCTCCACTTCAGCGCTGACCACCGCGATGCTCGCAATCAGCGGCGCTTGCACCTTGGGTGCGCGCGGTGCTTCCTCGGATCGTCGCCGTGACGATCGAGCGGGAGCTACAGGGTCGGACGCCGCGCAGGAGCTCTCGCAAGCGCTCGCAGGGCACTTGGCCACCTTGGAATCGCGCGCGGAAGGTCGCCTCGGTGTTGGCATGTGGATCGAGGGACAGCGTCCGATCGTGGGACATCGGATCGATGAGCGCTTTGGAATGTGCTCGTCCTTTAAGCTGGCACTCGCCGCCTTCATCCTTCGTCGCGCCGACGCGGGCGAACTCAAGCTCGACGAGCGTGTTCAGCTCAATCGCGCCGATCTCGTACCCCACGCGCCGGTGACGGGGCCGCGTATCGAATCAGGAGATCCGATGAGCTGGGAGGAGCTCGCGGCGGCCGCACAGATCACCAGCGACAACGTCGCCGCCAACGTCCTGCTTCGCCGCCTTGGTGGACCCGAGGCATTCACGGCGATGGCTCGCGAGCTCGGCGATGAGCAGACCCGTGTCGATCGCTACGAGCCCGAGTGCAATGCGGTGTGGCCCGATGACCCCCGCGACACCACCACGCCCGCAGCCTACGCCGGGCTGACCGCAGCGTTGGTGCACGGGGATGTTCTCGGACCGGGCAGCAGGGCAAAGCTCCAACGTTGGATGATCGAGACGCAAACCGGTCAGATGCGACTTCGGGCTGGCCTCCCCAAATCGTGGCGTAGCGGCGACAAGACCGGAACCATGAACGGCGCGGACTACATCAATCGCGTCAACGACGTCGCGGTTGCGTGGCCGGAAGGTGGTCCAAGGTTGGTCGTCAGTTGCTACTACGAGAGCCCCGTGCGCATCGATGAGATCCGGGACGTCGATCAGGCCGTCCTTGCGCAGGTCGGTAGCCTGGCCGCGACCTACTACGAGGATCTGCTCTCCGTGAGTCGCTAAGGTGTCGTGACATCCTCGGGAGCGGTCGCTTAGGTCCCAAGCGCCCGCAAAACCTCCACGCGGCCGCCTCCGCCAGTCTGAAGCTTCTAAGCTCATTCGCCGCACGCTAAGCTGCGGCGGCCCAGAGGACATCACCGCGTGCCCCAGCACAACTTCACTCCTCCCGCGGGCGAGCTGCGCACCGAGCTCTTGGACTCGCCGCTGCTCGACAATCTCCTCGGTGATCCGACGCTCCGCGAAATCGCGATCTACCTGCCCCGGGGCTATCACGAGTCGGATCGCGCCTATCCGTTGCTGGTCTCGCTCGCGCCATTCTCCGGCAGCGGCCTCAAGCAACTGTCCTGGCGCGGCTTTGGTGAGACCCTCCCGCAGCAGCTCGATCGACTCACAGCGGCCGGACGAATCGGACCCTGTATTTTGGTGATGCCCGATGCGTTCACGACGCTTGGCGGCAACCAGTACGTCGACTCGCCGGTGCTCGGGCAGTGGAGTCGGTACCTTCGCGAGGCCCTCGTCCCGATGCTGGAGAGCCGCTATCGCGTGCTGACCGCTCCGGCGCATCGCGGCGTCTTTGGTAAGTCGAGCGGCGGCTACGGGGCGCTGCTGCAGGCGATGGATCATGGCGCGTTCTGGGGCGCTGCTGCCTCGCACGCGGGCGATATCGGCTTTGACTGGGTCTACGGACGCGAGCTTGCGAGCGTCGCGATCTCGCTTTCGCGCGACGGTGGCAGCATCGCGCGCTTTGGCGAACGCATCCGCGCCGCCAGAGCGCTGGGCGGCTCGGACTTCATGACGCTGATGATGATCGCCATGGCGGCCTCCTACGATCCCGAGCCCACCGAGCCGATGGGTGCAGTGCTCCCGATTGACCTGCACACGGGCGTGATCGACGAGACACGATTCGCGCGCTGGCGTAGCTTTGACCCGCTGTATCGCGTGCATGCTCAAGGGGCACTGGACTCGCTGCAAAAGCTGCGGGCTTTGTGGATCGACGTGGGGACGCAGGACGAAACGCTCTCGCAGTTCGGTGCGCGCCGATTGTCCGCCTCGCTGCGTGAGCTTGGTGTGGCGCACCATTTTGAAGAGTTCGAAGGTGGCCATCGAGAGATCGACCATCGCTTCGATCACTCCCTTCCCTACCTCTGGCGAGCGATCGCGCCGGCATCAGATCTATGAGCGGCGCGATCGTGGCCTCGCACGCCCTAAGCCGCTGCGTGCTGCAACTGCAGGCGCCCGGGCTCGACGCGGGCTTTGACGACGCTGCCCGCGGATGGCTCGCCTTTGGACTGATCGCCTTCGTCGTCATCACCTACGTCCTGGGCTTGGTCGCGCAGTCGCGCGTCGAGAGCACGGAGGATTTTCTTGTCGCCGGACGGCGACTTGGTCTTGGGCTCGCGACCGCGACCATCATGGCGACCTGGTTCGGCGCGGGGACCATGCTCACGGCGGCGGATGCGGTGCGTGCCGAGGGCCTGCGCAAGATTGCGTTAGAGCCTCTCGGCGCGGGCCTCTGTCTGCTGATCACGGGACTCGTGCTCGCCAAGCCGCTTTGGGAGATGAAGCTGCTGACGCTGGCCGATTTCTTCGGCGTGCGCTTTGGCAAACGTGCGGAGCTGATGTGCGCCGTGCTCACCGTCCCGACCTATCTCGGCTGGATCGCAGTGCAGTTCGTCGCGCTCGCAGGGGTCTTGGAGGTCTTCTTCGCGATCCCGTGGGTGCACGGGGTGTGGCTCGTCGCTGCCGTGGGCACCGGATACACACTGATGGGCGGGATGTGGTCCGTGACGTTGACCGACGCGTTGCAGCTCTCCATCCTTTCGATTGGACTCGTCGTCCTCGGCGTGGCGACGATGATGTCGCTCGGCGACGGTTCGCTCGTGCATGGCGTGGAGTTGCTCCAGCACGGCGTGCCGGCAGAGCGCTGGATCGTGATCCCCCATGATCGCGTCGTCGATCTCTTTGGCTGGGTCAACGTGCTGGCGATTGCGGCGCTCGGAAATATTCCGAGCCAAGACCTCACCCAGCGCGTCTTCGCAGCGCGTAGCTCAGTTGTCGCTCAGCGCGCGTGCATCCTGGCCGCAGTGCTCTATATCGGCCTAGGTCTGATCCCGGTGATGATGGGCCTCGCCTCAAATCTGGTGCTGCCGGAGTTTGAGGGCGAGGGCGTGGTCCCGGCGATGGCGGCCACGGTACTCGACTGGCGCATCGCCCTGGTCTTTGTCCTGGCACTCACTGCGGCGGTGCTCTCCTCGATCGACAGCGGCCTGCTCGCCCCTGCGAGCGTGCTGTCCCACAACCTGATTGCGCCCGCGGTCGCGCACCGCTTCGAGGAGCTATCGGTATCTCGTGCCTGTGTATTCTTGGTCGCGCTGTGTTCGATGGGCGTGGCCTACGTGGGCGAGAGCGCATACGCCCTGCTCGAGGACAGCTACTCTGTGACTCTGGCGGCACTCTTTGTGCCGCTCTTTCTTGGCGTGCTTCGTCCACCCAAGTCCGAGCGACCCGCCCTGGTCAGCATGACGGTGGGCACCTCGCTCTGGGTGCTGCACTTTGCGCTCGACTGGGACGCTTTCCTCCAGCCAGTCCTGCGCGACAAGTTCGCGATTGAGCTGCCGCCCGATCTTCCGATCGTCGCGGTCTGTGCCGCGCTTTACTTGCTCTTCGATCGCGCGCCGGCGGACGGGGTCGCGGGTGCCGGCGCCGACTCGGTCGGGACGGGCTCGCTGAGCAAGGGCGGCATGCCCTGACAGAAGAGCTCTTCGTCGTAGAAGTAGCCAAAGAACTCAAGCTCACCCGTTGCCACATCGGCGACGGTCACCACGAAGGGAAGCCAGCTGTAGATCTGCGTGCATCGTTCGTGCGAGCGCACGAATTTGCCCAATGCTTCGGCCTGCCGGACGGCGGCTTTCCCCGGATTGGCATCACCCGGGTCGAAGCGAAGCAGCTCCTTGACCGCGCCTCGCCCCGCAGATCGTGTGTAGAGCACGCTGGGACGCCAGGCACCGCCGCCCACGGCGCCCGGTGCTTGCAGCGTCGAGCCGATCACGGCGAGCTGACGCTGCATCTCGGCGACATCTGCCTCCCAGAAGCGGCGGCGCCTGGGCTTGCAGGCTTGCGCCAAGGTTTGCTCGATCGCGCCAAGCGACGCGACGCGCGTACCAAGCTCAAGCCAGCGGGGATCGAACTGCTTGACCGCTGCCTGCGCTGCTTCGCTGGCGACGGCGTGCAGCGTGCCCTGCACGTCGATGCCGAGGCGATCGGCACAATCTGCGCCAAGATACGCGCCGGGCTCGGCGATCCCGACGACCATCGCGTCGCCCATGACCACCCGCGGGGCCATCGGGCACAGCGCGGGATCGTCACCGCAGTTCGACCAACTTGCGGTCATGGCGAGCGCAGCGGTGCCACAGGCCCAGGTGCGATGATCGCTGTCTTCGGGACGCTCACCGCGATAGGGCGCGAGCTTGGCATCGAGTTGATCGAGCGCCGGCCCGAGTCGCGTCTTGAACT
Source organism: uncultured Nannocystaceae bacterium (assembly GCA_964626165.1). Taxonomy (GTDB): domain Bacteria; phylum Myxococcota_A; class Polyangia; order Nannocystales; family Nannocystaceae; genus CAZVEM01. The sequence continues at coordinate 3,293 of CAZVEM010000065.1, read as the reverse complement.
CTGCAAAGAGCGCTCGCTCGCTCCACGCAAGGAAGGGCGTCATGAGGTCTTCGCCATTGCCTCGTGCAAGTGCGAGCTCTTGTGCCGGCGCCTCGCAGCCACCGACGAGTGAGACTCGAACGTCGCGCCAGGTCCTCAGATCAAAGCCGACCTCGTCGATCCCGACAAAGCCATCCGCCGCCTTGAGGAGCTTTTGCTGTCCGACCCACTCGGTGTCGAGCGTGACGTTCTGCACCACGTAGGTCGGTCGACCAAAGAGGTCGACGCCGCCGCTTGGCACCACCTGCTGAAAGATCGGGAACTTGCCCCGCTCGATCATGACCTGCTTGAGAAACGCACTCTCGCGCCCCACCACCGTGGCCGTGGGATGCAGCTCATGAATCAGATCGTTGGCGCGCTTCTCCCAGGCCGTGCTTGAGACCTTGGGCCCGAGCGTGACGGCGAGTCCCTTATGACCGCGGAGGACCCGACCGAGTTCGTCGGCACTTCCCGCGGTGAGCGTCGGGGGCATCCAGGGCGCGTTGAGTGTCGGCATTCCGATGCCCCCGGCCGGCGCCGGCGGTGGCGGTGGCACCTCGATGCTCGCGACCGGACGCGGCGTGACCTCCCCCGTGTCGGTCTTGTGCGCGCAGGCTCCAAGGCTCAGCCCCACCCACGGCAGCACCATGATTCCGACACTTCGAACGGCTCGATGCATGACTGCCCCAGCGTAGCACCGCCCGCAACGCCGCCCCCAGCGATCGCCTGGAGGCAAACTGCAGCCAAGACGGCTGCGGGGGCGCCGAGTTCGTGCACGCCGAGTAGGGATGCCCCGAGTTGGGATGCCCCGAGTTGGGCTGCCCCGAGTCCGGCGCCTCTCGTTGGTAGGCCTCTCGTTGATATGCGCTAGTTGGTATGCGCTAGTTGGTATGCGCTAGTTGGTATGCGCTAGTTGGTATGCGCTAGTTGGTATGGAGGATGCCGAGGCTGGTGTAACCGCACGCCTTGCCTGCGGCCATCGAGTCCACGAGGGGCTGGTGACGGCTGTTCTTGTCGGCACGGATCCGAAGCGAGACCTTGCCGGCCTCGTGCTCGGCACACAGGCGCATCTCAAGTTCACGCCCATCGACGATCTTGCCGTCGATCTCCATCTTGCCCTCGGCGTCGATGCTCAGCGTCACGGCCGACTGCTCGGAGCTGGGCTGCTTGTTCTTGGCCTCGGCCAAGTCGACGTTGAGGGACGAGAAGTCGCGGAACGTCGCCGTGAGGAGGAAGAAGATCAGGAGCTGGAACGTGACGTCGATCAGCGGGGTGAGGTCAACGAGCGCACCGCCTTGCCGCCGACGCCGGCCACGAAACTCCCGCTTGCCAAGACTCATGTGCCCGCCTCTGCAACGCTTGCTTTGCTCGGGCGCTCAGCCACCGCACCGACCGCGAGATCCTCGAGGAGATCGACAAGACCCATCGCGTCCTCTTCCATCGCGGCGATGAGGCGGTCGTTACGACCCTGCAGGAACTTGTAGAGGATGAGCATCGGAATCGCGACCATCAGACCGAAGGCGGTCGTGATCAGTGCGGTCCAAATGCCCTGCGCGAACACGTCCGGGGTCGCTTGACCCTCGGCATACGCGTTGACGAAGCGCTGGAACACCTGAATCATGCCGATGACGGTTCCAAGCAGCCCGAGCAGGGGCGAAATGGTCGCGACCGTGCCGACGACCTCGACGTTGCGGTCGAGTAGAGCGATCTCGCGGTTCCCGACCTCTTCGACCGCTTCCTTGATGGCAACACGGTCCTTGCCCCGCAGGTAGGTCCGCAGCGCGGCCGCGATCATCAACGCGATCGAGCTCCCGTTCTCCTCACAGAGAAGCTGAGCCTCGGCCGCCTTGCCCTTGGCCACGAGCGCACGGATCCGATCCACGAAGGGCCGCGGCACGATGCGCGACCGCTGGAGCGTGTAGAGCCGCTCAAAGAAGAAGAATGCCCCGACAATCGAGGTCAGCAGCATGACCCACATCAGCGGGCCGCCTTGCTGGAACAGGTCAAACAGACTCAAGTCGTCGGCCTCCGCATCGCGCTGGGTGAAAACGCCCGTCCAGGCCATAGCACGGCAACGCTCGGCGACAAAGACGCAAACAGGTCAGCACCCCTCGGCCGCCGGGTTCGCGACGCAATTCGCGTCGCCTCCCACCACGCGGGCGGCCCTCCGCGAGAGGGCCGCAGGAGTACCGCCGACCGTGTCCGGGGCTGGCACGGGCTGGCTTGACCACCTGGCACCGCGCTGCTATCAAGCGGCCCCTTCCACAGCCTGGTGGAGGGAGGTCTCGGGCCACAGGGCCAGGCAGGCAGGGGAACCAAGGCCGAGCGCAGCTCGCACTTTGGTCAGAAGGCCGCAGGTGACAGCAGCGGCGACGAATTCGGGGGTATAGCTCAGTTGGGAGAGCGTCGCCATGGCATGGCGAAGGCCAAGGGTTCGACTCCCTTTACCTCCACCCGAAACTTGAAGATGAAGAGAAACCGCTGAAGGTCACCGCAGTTCGCGGGCCCTCAGCGGTTTTTCAATTGGCCTCGCGGCCGCTATCGGCCAAGCCGATCAGCTAGCGGCAGAGACACGCGTCCGCCGGGACGAGCGTACGGGAAACCTCGGTACCCGAGTACGTCCACGTTGTGGTCGACTGGTTGTCCATCTGCACAATCGTCTTCTCCATCGAGAAGGTGGTCAGGTCTGCCGAGAAGTCGAAGTCCTTGAGCGGCTGATCCTTGGTCTCGTCCACCGTCACGGGCATTCCGTTGGGCAGTCCGCCCAGACCGCAGAGGTTGCCTTCGCAGAGGATCGTGCCCATCTGCTCCAAGTTGACGATCGCCGAAGGAGACCAGGTGACGGTGCTGCCGTTGAGCGGAGCGCTCGTGATGCCACACTCGACCGGACCTGCGTGTGTATCGATGTCGGTCGTGACTTTGGTCGCACCGTCGACAACGAAGTTGATCTTCATCTCATAGGCGTTCATGAACGCCTTGCCGCCGGGCTCACCGGCAACGTCCTGGAACTGCAGCGTGAAGTTACCGGGACCGACGTGGTCGTCGGCGTCGTAGGGCTCCATCACGATGTTGACCTGGTCGCCGGCTCCGACAGGAGTCCCCGAGATCTCGAACTCGCTGCCGGTCAGGTCGTAGACGATCTCCCAGACCATGCAGTCGCCGTCGCCGTCGCCGTCGCCGTCTCCATCGCCGTCGCCGTCGCCGTCTCCGTCGCCATCACCGTCGCCGTCTCCATCTCCATCGCCGTCGCCATCGCCGTCGCCCTCGCCGTCGCC